>NZ_JBHVGU010000004.1:338430-357299 GCF_042800575.1 Streptomyces sp. NPDC057616 | reverse complement strand
GAGGAGGCCGCCTCCGAAACCGCAGCGGAGTCTGCGGAGCCGGCCGCCGCCGGGGCCTCGTCGCCGCGGATCAGCGCGGCGGCGGCGGCCGGGTCGTCCACCGCGCGCAGGGCGTCGGTGAACTCGGCGTTCATCAGCTGGCGGGCCATCGACGACAGGATCGTCAGATGGGCGTCGTCGGCACCGGCGGGCGCGGCGATCAGGAAGATCAGGTCGGCGGGGCCGTCCGCGGCACCGAAGTCGATGCCGGCGGCGCTGCGCCCGAAGGCGAGCGTTGGCTCGGTGACGTGCTCGCTGCGGCAGTGCGGGATGCCGATGCCGCCGTCCAGGCCGGTGGGCATCTGCGCCTCACGGGCGGCGACGTCGGCGAGGAAGCCGTCCAGGTCGGTCACCCGGCCCAGGGCCACCATGCGCTCGGCGAGGGCGCGCGCCGCCGCTTGTTTGGTGTCGGCGGACAGGTCGAGGTCGACCAGGTCCGCGGTGATCATGTCACTCATCGCGGGCTCCTTAGCACGCGTATCGCCCGGCCGGTCGGGTGGGCGGGGACGGGGACGGGGGTGCAGCGGGGGGTTCGGTGGGTGGCCGCGTCGCGACCGGTGGGGAGGGACTCCGGGCGCGGGGAGAGCGCGTCGGAGCCGGTGGGGCGAGACTCCGGGCGCGGGGAGAGCGCGTCGAAGACGGTGGGGAGGCGTGCCGCGCATGCGGTGGGCGCGGGGCCCGTACGAGAGAGAGGCACCGCGCTCGGGATGGGCGCGGGGCCCGTACGGGGGTCGGCACCTTGCCGTCCGGCAGCGGGACCGCCAGCGGGGAGCAGCGTCGCGCGCGGGGTGGGCGCGGCCGGGCCGACGGGGAGAGGCGCCGGGCGCGGGGAAAGCGCGCCGAAGCCAGCGGGGAGGCGTGCCGCGCATGCGGTGGGAGCGAAGCCCGTACGAAGGTCGGCACCACGCCGCCCGGCAACGCGACGGCCGGCGAGGCAACTCGTCGCGCGCGGGGTGAGCGCGGCGGGGCCGACAAGCACGGGCTCCGGGCGCAGAGAGGGCGCGGCGGGGCCCACGGGCAGGGGCTTCGGGCGCCGGGAGGGCGCGGCGGGGCCCACGGCAAGGGGGATCGCGCCAGGCGCGGACGTGGAGTGGGTGCGGCTGGTCATGACACCGGCTCCTCCAGTACGCGGTCGATGGGCACGTCGGACGTGACCGTCACCGCCGCGGGGTCCAGGTCGGCCGGGGTCGGCATCACGCTGCCCGGCAGCTGGACGGCCGCCGCGCCGTGCGCCACCGCGGAGGCGAGGGCCTCCGGGCCGCTGCCGCCCGCGATCAGGAAGCCGGCCAGCGAGGAGTCGCCGGCGCCGACGTTGCTGCGGACGGCGTCCACGCGCGCGGTGCCGAACCAGGCACCGGCGTCGTCCACGAGCAGTTGCCCGTCGGCACCCAGGCTGGCGAGGACGGCGCGCGCGCCCATCTCCCGCAGCTCCTCGGCCGCCTTCACCGCGTCGCCCACGGTGAACAGGGGCCGCCCGACGGCCTCCGCGAGCTCCTCGGCGTTGGGCTTCACCACGTCGGGCCGCTCGCGCAGCGCCTCCTTGAGTGCGGGCCCGGAGGCGTCCAGCGCGATCCGGACACCCGCGGAGTGCGCCCGCGCGACCAGGTCGGCGTACCAGGCCGGGGCGAGCCCGCGCGGCAGACTGCCGCAGCAGGCGATCCAGTCCGCGCCGCGGGACTGGGCGCGCACCGTCTCCAGCAGCAGCTCCTGCTCCTCGGCGGACAGCTCGGGACCCGGCGCGTTGATCTTCGTCAGGACGCCGTCGGCCTCCGCGAGCGCGATGTTGGAGCGGGTCGCCCCATCGATCGGCACCGGCGCGACCTCGATGCCCTGCGCGTCGAGCAGGTCGGCCACCAGCGCACCCGGCGCGCCGCCCAGCGGCAGGACCGCGACCGTGCGCCGCCCGGCGGCCGTGACGGCCCGCGAGACGTTGACGCCCTTGCCTCCGGGGTCCACCCGCTCGCCGGTGGCGCGGACGACCTCGCCGCGCTCCAGCGAGGGGACCTCGTACGTACGGTCCAGGGACGGGTTGGGGGTGACGGTGAGGATCATGCGCGCACTACTTCCGTGCCGCCGCGCTCGATGGCGGTGGCGTCTTCCGGGCTCAGCCCGCTGTCGGTGATCAGCAGGTCCACGTCGCTCAGGTCGCCGAAGCGGGCGAAGTGCTCCTGGCCGTGCTTGGAGGAGTCGGCGAGCAGCACGACGCGGCGGGCCGCGGCGACCGCCGCGCGCTTCACCGCGGCCTCGGCGAGGTCGGGGGTGGTCAGGCCGTGGTCGGCGGAGTAGCCGTTGGCCGCCACGAACAGCACGTCCGCCCGGATCTCGCCGTAGGCCCGTAGCGCCCAGGCGTCCACGGCGGCGCGCGTGCGGTGCCGTACCCGGCCGCCGACGAGGTGGAGCTGGATGCCGGGGTGGTCCGCGAGGCGGGCCGCGATGGGCAGGCTGTGGGTGACGACGGTGAGCGAGGACTCCAGCGGGATGGCGGCCGCCAGGCGCGCCACGGTCGTGCCCGCGTCGAGGATCATCGTGCCCTCGACGGGCAGCTCCGCGACGGCGGCCTTGGCGATCCGGTCCTTCTCGTCCGCCGCCGTGCCCTCGCGCTCGGCGAGGTCCGGCTCGAAGTCGAGCCGCCCGACCGGTATGGCGCCGCCGTGCACCCTGCGGACGAGTCCCGCGCGGTCGAGGGCCTTCAGGTCCCGGCGGATCGTCTCCGCGGTCACCTGGAACTCCTCGGCCAGCGACACCACGTCCACCCTGCCGCCGTCACGGGCGAGCCGGAGGATCTCCTGCTGCCGCTCCGGTGCGTACATGTCCGTTCGCCTCCGACCTGTGCCCGAATTTGTGGTTTCACCGGGAGAGTACGCCCGCATTTCCGAGAAGTAAACGGGTTCGGACACGATGCAGACACAACCGGGCATCTGTAAGGCGGCACGCAAAAGGGCCCGCCTCCCGTGCGACACACGGGAGGCGGGCCACAGCCCCTGCTCAGCCCACCAGTTCGGGCTCCCCGGCGCGCTCGGCGGACCCGGCGGCCGGGACGTCGGGAGCGTGCCCGTCCTCCGCCTGCTGCGCCGGCCGCTTCGGCAGGGCGAACATCAAAAGGAAGATCGCGCCCATGACGCCCGCGACCCAGCCCAGCGCGTGCTGGAAGGCGTTCACGAAGGCCGGCCCCACCTGGACGGGCGTCAGGCGGTCGCCGATCTCGCCGAAGAACACCACCGAGACGAGCCCGAGTCCGAGCGCGTTGCCCATCTGCTGCACGGTGTTGATGAGCCCCGACGCAGACCCGGCGTGCTCGCGCGGCACCTCCGAGAGCACCGCGTCCGTCAGCGGCGCGACGATCAGGCCCATGCCGACGCCCATCACGACCAGCGGCAGCGCCATCTGCCAGGAGGCGATCGAGGTGCCGTAGCGGCCGGACTCCCAGATGTAGAGCAGGACGCCCGCGGCCATCAGCAGCGCGCCGGCCTGGAGGACCCGGCGGCCGAAGCGCGGCACCAGCTGCTGCACGGACAGGCCCGCCGCCGTGGAGACCGCGATCGAGAACGGCACCCCGGTCAGCCCCGCCCGCAGCGGGCTCCAGCCCAGGCCGATCTGCATGTACAGCGTCCACACCAGGAAGAACACGCCGAGCGCGACCCCGAAGACGGTCTGGACGGCGATGCCGGCCGCGAAGCTCTTCACCCGGAACAGCGAGAGCTCGACCAGCGGCGAGCCGTCCCGGACCGCCTTGCGCCGCTCGTACATCACCAGCGCCGCGAAGACGACGAGCGCGCCGGCCATCGAGACGTGCCCCCACAGCGGCCAGCCCAGCTCACGGCCGCGGGTCAGCGGGTAGAGCAGCATCGTCAGGCCGAGGGTGACCAGCGCGACGCCGACCAGGTCCAGCTTGAGCGCCCGCGGCGCCTTGGACTCGGTGATGTAGCGGCTGCCCAGGAAGAGGGCCGCGATCCCGACCGGAAGGTTGATGAGGAAGATCGGCCGCCACTCCAGGCCGAACAGGTTCCACTCCGTCAGCAGCGCGCCGAGCAGCGGACCCGAGACGGCCCCCAGCCCCACGATCGCGCCGAACAGGCCGAACACCTTGCCCCGTTCGTGCGCCGGGAAGGTGGCGTGCACGATCGACAGGACCTGCGGCACCATCATCGCGGCCATCGCGCCCTGCAGGATGCGGGAGGCGACCAGCATCTCCGGGTTCGCGGCGAAGCCGCACAGCGCCGACGCGAGCGTGAAGCCGCCGATCCCTATGAGGAAGAGCCGCTTGCGGCCGTGGATGTCGCCGAGCCGTCCACCGGTGATCAGACCGGCGGCGAAGGCGAGGGCGTAGCCGGCGGTGATCCACTGGATCTGGCTGACGGACGCCCTGGCGTCGCGCTGGATGGACGGGATCGCGATGTTGACGATCGTGACGTCGACCAGGTCCATGAAGGCCGCGGTCATCACGATGGCGAGGGCGAACCAGCGGCGGCGGTCCGTCGTGCCGGCGGAGCCGGCCCCAAGGGTTTCGGTGGAGGTCATGCATTCAAGGTAGAACCCCAGTAGGACAGGTCATGTCCTAGTGGACAGGCATCCTCGAACGCGACACGGCAGAGATGACGACGGAGGAGAACCCATGACGACCGACACCCCGGCCCGGCTCCTCCAGCTCCTCTCCCTGCTCCAGACCCCGCGCGAATGGCCCGGCGGCGAGCTCGCCGACCGGCTCGGGGTGTCCCGGCGCACCGTGCGGCGCGACATCGACCGGCTGCGCGAGCTGGGCTATCCGGTGCAGGCGGCGATGGGTTCCGACGGCGGCTACCGGCTGGTCGCGGGCAAGGCGATGCCTCCGCTCGTGCTCGACGACGAGGAGGCGGTGGCGATCGCGGTCGGGCTGCGGGCGGGCGCCGGGCACGCCCTGGAGGGCGTGGACGAGGCGTCCGTACGGGCCCTGGCCAAGCTGGAACAGGTGCTGCCCTCGCGCCTGCGCCACCGCGTGTCCACCCTCCAGGCCGCGACCACACCGCTGACCAGCGGGGACGGCGCGAGCATCGCGCCGGAGACGCTGACCGTGATGGCGTCCACGGTCGCCGGCCGGGAGCGGCTGCGGTTCGCCTACCGCGCCGGCGACGGCAGCGAGTCGCGGCGGCTGACCGAGCCCCACCGCCTCGTCTCGACCGGGCGCCGCTGGTACCTCGTCGCCTACGACCTCGACCGCGCCGACTGGCGCACCTTCCGCGTCGACCGGGTGAGCGAGCCGTTCGCGACCGGCGCGCGGTTCGCCCCGCGGGAGCTGCCGAGCGGCGACGCGGCGGAGTACCTGCGGCGCTCGATGCAGCGCCACCAGGAGTCGTACGACTTCGAGGTGACGTTCGCGGCGAGCGCGGAGGCGGTCGCGGCCAAGGTCCCGTCGTGGCTGGGCGTGCCGGAACCGCTGGAGGACGGCAGCTGCCGCCTGCGCGGCCGTAGCGGCGACGCGGTGGAGTGGCTGGCGGCCCGGCTCGCCCTGCTGGGCTTCGGCTTCACGGTCCGTCAGCCGGCGCAACTGGTCGCGTGCGTGCGGGAGTTGGGCGAGCGCCTGACCCGGGCGGCGGGCGGGTGAGCCCACCCGCACGGCACCCGGCGGCGCCGGACGACCCCGGCACCCGGCCCGCCCTACTCCCCCACCAACTCCGTCCACGGAAACTCCCGCAGCGCCGCCAGATTGCGCAGCGCCAGGGTCGCCGGGCCCTGCGGTCCGGTCGCCGGGGACGTGCCGGCCGCCCAGGTCTCGACGGCCACGCGGACGGCGGCGCCGGCGACGGCCGCGGCGAACCGCAGCGGGGAGGAGGCACCGGCCGGCTCCTCGCCAACGTTGTCGGGCCTCTCCCGCGCGACCCGCTCCGTCAGCGCCTCGGCCAGCTCGGCCTCCGCGTCGTGGCAGACCTCCGCCCACACCTTGCCCAGCGCGGGGCTGGTGTCGGTCAGGCGGATCAGGGTGCGGACCAGCTCCCAGGAGGCGGCGGAGACCCCCGCGCCCGGCGTCAGGGTGTGCCGCGCCGCGTGCTCCAGGACCTGCGGGAGAGGCAGCCCGTGCGGGGCCGCGGCGACCGCCTCCGTCCAGCGCCGGGCGCCCGCCGCGTAGAGGGGCGCGATGGCCTCCTCCTTCGATGCGAAGTACCGGTAGAAGGTGCGCGGGGCGATCCCGGCGGCCTGCGCGATGTCCTCGGCGCGGGTGGCGCGCAGCCCCCGTCGGACGAACAGTCCCGCGGCCGCCCGGGCGATCTCCATCCGGGTCGCGGCCTTGCGCCGCTCGGTGAGGGAGGTCTGCGCCGCCGAGGCGGCACGGGAGTTCGGTGCGGGGGTGGGGCTGCTCACACCGGCAGGCTATGCCGCTGTGGCACAATCTGCCATCCGGCGGGCCACCCCGGGGTTCAGGTCCGGGGTGCCCCGCCCACCAGCATGCCCGCACCCTCGGCAGCCCGCACGACCGGCATCCCGCACGACCGGCATCCCGCACGACCGGCATCCCGCACGACCGGCTCCCGCACGAAAGAAGCCGGGCTTCGGCACCCGGGGGGAAGGCGCCGAAGCCCGGCTCTGGGAACGTCCCGGCGCCGGGGGGGGTTGTGCGTCGGGACGTGGTTCAGGGGGTGGTTCCGGGCCGAACTCCTGTGCCCAGAAGTCTTTTTCCCTTGGTTACTACACTTGAAGCGGCGTTACATAGCCATGTTTGCGCGGTCTTCCGCCACCGGGCGTGCGCGGCGCCGGGCGCTGTACGCCGTCCGGCGCTCCGAAAGCCGCACGCGCCCGGGGGACGGGCTCAGGCCACCGCTTCGAAGCCGGTGTCGCGCGCCAGCTTCTTCAGCTCCAGCAGAGCGTGCTTCTCGATCTGGCGGATCCGCTCACGGGTGAGGCCGTGCTCCTTGCCGACCTCCGTCAGCGTGCGCTCGCGGCCGTCGTCGATGCCGTAGCGCATCTTGATGATGGAGGCCGTGCGCGGGTCGAGGCGGCCGATGAGGTGGTCGAGCTCCTCGCTGCGCAGCAGCGTCAGCACGGACTGCTCGGGCGAGACCGCCGAGCTGTCCTCGAGCAGGTCGCCGAACTGGGTCTCGCCCTCGTCGTCGACCGGCATGTTGAGCGATACCGGGTCGCGGGCCCAGTCCAGGACGTCGGTCACCCGGTCCGCGTTGGAACCGAGCTCGGCGGCGATCTCCGCGTGCTCCGGGTCGCGGCCGTGCTCGCGGTTGAACTCCCGCTGCACACGGCGGATCCGGCCCAGCTCCTCCACCAGGTGGACGGGCAGGCGGATGGTGCGCGACTGGTCCGCTATCGAGCGGGTGATGGCCTGACGGATCCACCACGTCGCGTACGTGGAGAACTTGAAGCCCTTGCGGTAGTCGAACTTCTCGACCGCGCGCACCAGGCCGGCGTTGCCCTCCTGGATCAGGTCGAGCAGGGGCAGGCCGCTACGGGGGTAACGGCGGGCCACGGCCACGACCAGACGGAGGTTCGAGCGGATGAAGATGTCCTTGGCCCGCTCCCCTTCGGCGACCAGGGCCTCGAGCTCCTCGCGGGTGGCTTCGGCCTTGGACTCCTCGAACCCGTCGAGAACCTGTCGCGCGAACACACCCGCCTCGATGACCTGGGACAGCTCGACCTCCTTGGCGGCGTCGAGCAGCGGCGTGCGCGCGATCTCGTCGAGATACATCCCGACCAGGTCACGGTCGGCGATCTCGCCGGCGCGGGCGCGAACACTGCTTGCCGCGCCAGTCTCGCCGGTGGCGGACTGACGACGGGCGACGGCACGGGTTGCCATGCGTGCTCCCTTGCGATGGTGGGCTGGCGGGTGGTCCTTCGGACGCCGGGCACTCGCCGTCGAGTACCTCCAAGCACCTTTCTCGGGTGCCCTGCTTCCGTAGGAAACAACGACTGGAATCCGGACAGAATTCCCAACCAGGCCCCTCATTTTTCTGATCATGCAGTACCCTGTCCGGCCACAGGAGGAGGCCCGGTGGCGTCGAAGCGTTCAGAGGTGCAGGTCAGACCGGGAGTCGAGGCAGACCTCGAGGCCCTCACCGACATCTACAACCACTACGTGCGTGAGACGCCCATCACTTTCGACACCGCCGTTTTCACTTCCGAGGAGCGCCGCCCGTGGCTGCTCTCCCACCCTGAAGACGGCCCGTACCGCCTGATGGTTGCCACGGACGGTGACACACAGGAAATTCTGGGCTACGCCACATCCAGCCCTTATCGCACCAAGGCGGCCTACCGGACCTCGGTGGAGGTCACCGTCTACCTCGCCCCGCACGCGGGCCGCCGCGGCATCGGCACGCGGCTCTACGAAGCGCTCTTCGAAGCCCTCGGCACCGAGGACCTGCACCGCGCCTACGCGGGCATCGCACAGCCCAACGAAGCGTCCACGCGGCTGCACGAACGCTTCGGATTCCGCCATCTCGGCACCCACCGGGAGGTGGGCCGCAAGTTCGGGCGGTACTGGGACGTGGCCTGGTACGAGAAGGAGCTCTAGGACCGGAAAGGACCAGCAGGGCCGTCAGGCCCGGACGCGGTCTCAGCCGAACTGCACCGACCGCTTCGCGAGCCCCATCCAGAACCCGTCGATCACCGACCTCTGCGCGCCCAGCTCCCCGGCGGCGTCCGCGGCGCCCATCGTCACGAAGAGCGGGGCGAAGTGCTCGGTGCGCGGGTGGGCGAGCCGGCCGGCCGGCGACTTGTGCAGGAAGTCGAGCAGCGCGTCCACGTCACCGTCGTCGAGCATCCGGTGGCCCCAGTCGTCGAACTCGGCCGACCAGCCCGGCACCCCGGCGCCCACGTGGCGCAGCGCGGCCAGGTTGTGGGTGAAGAAGCCGGAGCCGACGATCAGCACGCCCTCGTCGCGCAGCGGCGCGAGCTTGCGGCCGATCTCCATCAGCCGCACCGGGTCGAGGGTCGGCATGGAGATCTGCAGGACCGGGATGTCGGCGTCCGGGAACATCTCGACGAGCGGGACGTAGGCGCCGTGGTCCAGGCCCCGGTCAGGGATGTCCTGCACGGGCGTTCCAGGGGCGCGCAGCAACTTCCGCACGGACTCGGCGAGTCCGGGCGCGCCCGGCGCTCCGTACGTCACCCGGTAGTAGTGCTCGGGGAAGCCCCAGAAGTCGTAGACGAGCGGGACCGTCTCCACCGCGCCCAGGGCGAGGGGGGCCTCCTCCCAGTGGGCGGAGACCATCAGGATCGCCTTGGGGCGGGGCAGTCCGGCGGACCACGCGGCGAGCTCGCCGGGCCACACCGGGTCGTCCGCGAGCGGTGGGGCGCCGTGACTGAGGTAGAGGGCGGGCATGCGCTCCTGAGTGGCGGCGGACATGACGGCGACTCCCTCCGGGACAGTTGCTTGAACTCTAAAACTTTCTACGGCAGAGCCTACGCTCCGTTTGTTTAAGTTTCAAGGAGAGGCTGGTTACAGTGGATGCATGAACACGGCACCCGCATCCGAGCCGGCCCAGGAAGCGCCCTCCGGCACGTCCCGGTGGCTCACCGACGACGAGCAGCGCATCTGGCGTTCGTACCTGCACGCCACCACGCTCCTCGAGGACCACCTCGACCGCCAGCTGCAGCGGGACGCGGGCATGCCGCACATCTACTACGGGCTGCTGGTCGGGCTCGCCGAGGCCCCGGAGCGGCGGCTGCGGATGACCGAGCTGGCGATGAAGTCGAAGATCACCCGCTCCCGGCTCTCGCACGCGATCGCGCGTCTGGAGAAGAACGGCTGGGTGCGGCGCGAGGACTGCCCCTCCGACAAGCGGGGCCAGTTCGCGGTGCTGACCGATGCGGGCGCCGAGGTGCTGGCCCGCACCGCGCCGGGCCATGTGGCGGCCGTACGGCAGGCGGTGTTCGAGCGGCTCACCCCCGAACAGCTGAGAACCCTCGGCGAGATCATGCAGATCGTCGCCGAGGGTCTCCAGCCCGGTGATGCGGGCGCAGATCTGCCCTGGCTCCGCTGAGCCGCTCACTCAGCAGACCAGGGCAGATCCTGGGGGCCGTACGCGGGAGGCGTCCCCTTCCTCTCGCGTACGGGTGGTTCCGAAGGGGTACGGCCGACCGGCCTGGGTCAGTGGGCGACCACCGGGACGGCCAGCTCGTCCTCGATCTCGTCCGTCGAACCGGTCACCGTGCTCGAACCCGGGGTGCCGGCGTTGACCAGCGTCAGGACGATCGCGGCGGCGAGCACCAGCATGCCGACGGCGATCCAGATCGCGTTGGTGTAGCCGTGCACCGCGCCCTGCATCTGGATCAGCTGCGCCTGCGACTTGGAGGCCGCGCCGGCGATGTGGTCCTTGATGTACGCGGTCGTCGCGGACGCGGCGATCGTGTTCAGCAGAGCGGTACCGATCGCGCCGCCCACCTGCTGCGAGGTGTTGACCATCGCGGAGGCGACACCGGCGTCACGGGGCTCGACGCCCAGGGTGGCCAGCGACATGGCCGGCATGAACGCCGTACCCATGCCGAGACCGAGCAGCAGCATGGCGGGCAGGATCGTCGAGGCGTACGACGAGCCGATCTCCAGCTGCGTCATCAGCAGCATGCCGACGGCAGCGACCAGGAAGCCGGGGCCCATCAGCACCCGGGCCGGGACCCGGGTCATCAGGCGGGCGCCGATCTGGGTCGAGCCGATCATCATGCCCGCGATCATCGGCAGGAAGGCGAAGCCCGTCTTGATCGGCGAGTATCCGTTGATGACCTGCAGGTAGTAGGTCAGGAAGAGGAACGTGCCGAACATCGCGATGATGGCGATACCCAGCGAGAGGTAGATGCCGCCGCGGTTGCGGTCGGTGACCACGCGCAGGGGCAGCAGCGGTGCCTTGACCCGGGACTCGGTGACGACGAACGCCAGCAGGAACACCGCGGAGGCGACGAACAGGCCGATCGTCAGGGAGTCGCCCCAGCCGTCGGACTCGGCGCGGGTGAAGCCGTAGACGAGCGAGACCAGGCCGAGGGTGGAGAGCACGACGCCGGGGATGTCGAGCGGGTTGCGGTTGCGGCCGCCCTCCGGCTCACGGATGACGAAGTACGCGCCGAGCGCGGCGACGATGGCGAACGGGATGTTCACGAAGAACGTCCAGCGCCAGTCCAGGTACTCGGTGAGCACGCCGCCGAGGATGAAGCCGACGGCGCCGCCGCCACCGGCGATCGCACCGTAGATGCCGAACGCCTTGGCGCGCTCCTTGGCGTCCGTGAACATCACGGCGAGCAGGGAGAGCGCGGCGGGCGCGAGCAGGGCGCCGAAGACGCCCTGGAGGGCGCGGGCACCGAACATCATGGCGCCGCTCTGGGCCGCTCCGCCCAGCGCGGAGGCGACGGCGAAGCCGGTCAGGCCGATGACGAAGGCGCGCTTGCGGCCCCACAGGTCGGCGATCCGGCCGCCGAACAGGAGCAGTCCGCCGAACGCGAGGGCGTAGGCCGTGACGACCCACTGCCGGTTGCCGTCCGAGATGCCCAGGTCGGCCTGGGCGGAGGGCAGGGCGATGTTCACGATGGTCGCGTCGAGCACGACCATCAGCTGTGCGAGCGCTATGAAGACGAGCGCTTTCCAGCGATTGGCGTCACCGGTCTGCTCGACCGGTCCGCGAGCCTTTGAGGCTGTATCAGACATGGGGGTACCCACTTCGGGACTTCGGGACGGAAAAAAGGTGTGTTACGGGGACGGCTCGCCTACCGAGACGGCCGGTGAGTTTCGTCAGTGTCGACTCGCTGGGAGTCCTGAACTAATCGGTGCAGGGCCGGCGGAGATCCTCCACGGTGACGGCTGCGCCCGGCAGCACGGACGGGGCCGGAGCCCGCAGTCCGTCCAGGAACAGCTGCAGATGACGGTGGACGAAGCGGTCGTTGACGACGCAGTCGGTGCCGGCCGGGGGCCTGCTGAGCTGCGCCACGACGATCATCAGGTCGCCGACGCCGACGTCCGGGCGTAGCTGGCCGGCCCGCACGGCGCGGTCCATGAGCTCCGCCACGAGCTGCTCGACGCGCTCACGCGCCGCTTCAAGGTCGGGGTGGTTCTGGTCGAAGGTGGTCTGGATCATCGGGCAAAGGGCGCTGATCCGCTCGTCGGCGGCGGTGTGCACGAAGCGCTCCAGTGCCTCGAAGGCGTCCCCGGTCTCCGCGAGCGCGAACTCGGCCGCCTCGGACGTGCGGTCCATGACGGAGCAGACGACCTCGCGGACGAGGGCGTCGCGGTCGGGGAAGTTGCGGTACACCGTGGCGTTGCCGACGCCGGCCCGGCGGGCGATCTCGTCGAGCGGCACGTCGGGGCCGTACTCGGTGAACATCTCGCGGGCGGCGGCGACGATCCGCTCCCGGTTGCGCAGGGCGTCGGCGCGCGGCCGGGTCACCTTCCGCTGCACGGGGGTCGCGGTCTGCACGGCGTACTCCTCGGTTCGGTGGCTGTGGCGATCCGGGGAGACAGTCCCCGTTTCGCTCGTACGCAGGGTTAAACGGGGAAAGGTTCCCCGGTTATTTCCCGACCCGGCAGAGATTTCCTGTGACCTGGGTCACATCTTCGATCCGGGGCCTTCCCACGACCGCGGCTTGCGCGGTCCGCGCCCCGAAACCCACGTTCGGCCCATCCAGCGAGCGCCCGCGCAGCCCCCGAACCAGGGTGATCGAAAGGGCGCAGCCTGAGACCGGCGGCTGCCAGGACGAAGGGCCCGCGCATGCAGCTCAGCCGTCGGATACGGCCCCGCCGCGCGGCCGCCCTCGCGTCCGTGGCCGCCCTGATCCTCGCGGTCGTCACCTCGGCGGGCAGCGGCGGCCTGGCGGCCCGCTCCACGACGGCAGGAGCGGGACCGGTCGCACCGGCCCGCACCGCGAAGCTCGGCCCCTGCATGATCGACGGCGGCCACACCGTCCAGCTCTCGGAGGGCGTCCCGACCGGCACCGGCTACGCCCGCTCCACCGGCACCGTCCACGCCCTGACCCTGATGGTCGACTTCTCCGACGCCCCCGGCCCGGGCAAGGCCCTCGACCGCTTCCACGAGTTCTTCCCCAAGGCCGCGCAGTGGTTCCGCACCGCCTCCTACGGCCGCCTCGACTACCGCCCCGAGACGCCGATCCCGCACTGGCTGCGCATGCCGAAGCCGTTCAAGGCGTACGACATAGAACGCGGCGCCCCCTTCGACGAGGGCTACCGTCAGCTCGTCCAGGACATCGTGAGCGCCGCCGACCCGCGGGTGGACTTCCGCGAGTACGACTTCCTGAACGTGCTGGTGACGCCGAACGCCGGACCGTCCGCCCTGGACACGGTCCTGTCGGTGACCTTCGCGGGCAACGCGGACGCCCCCGTCGCCGACGGCGTCCCCGTCGCCAACGCCTCCTTCGTCTACTCCCGCCAGGACGACGGCTCCGGCAACTACGCCAGGACCGGCTACCGGGTGCTGCCGCACGAGAACGGCCACGTCTTCGGCCTGCCCGACCTCTACACCCAGGAGGGCGGGGGCGCGGTCGGGCACTGGGACATCATGAGCGAGGACTGGGGGGCCGACAACGACCTGCTCGGCTGGCACAAGTGGAAGCTCGGCTGGCTGGACCCGTCCCAGGTCAGCTGCGCGGCCAGCGGCACCACGGAATACACGCTCACCCCTCTGGAGAAGGCCGGCGGCCCGAAGCTGGTCTTCGTCCCCGTCGACTCCCGTACGGTCTACGCCGTCGAGGTGCGCGTCCGCGCGGGCAACGACGAGGCCGTGTGCCGGCCCGGCGTGCTGGTCTACCGGGTCGACTCCCGGGTGGACACCGGCATGGGCCCGGTCAAGGTGTTCGACGCCCGGCGCGACAGCGGCGGCTGCACCCGCAGCCCCAACGTCCAGGCGGAGCTCTCGGACGCCCCCTTCACCCCGGGCGAGACCTTCAAGGACCCCAAGCGGCACATCCGGATCTCGGTCATGGGGGCGCAACGGCCCGGCAGCTACCGCGTGCGGGTGGTGAGAGGGTGAGCGGGCAGGTCCGGCGCATTACCGTGGGCGTGCCCCGACCGCCGTACCGGAGATCAGATGCCCGCCAAGCCCACGACGGACGCCGACGCCGCGTCTTCCGCCGTACCGGCTGACCCGTCGGCGGCAAACCCGTCCGCCGCGCTCCCGGCCGACCCGTCCGCCGCCGTGCCGGCCGAGGCGGTCACGCCCCTGGTCCGCGGGATCGACGTGCTGCTGCGGCTGACCGAGGCGGGCGGGACGCTGAGCCCGAGCGGGCTGGAGCGGGCCACGGGCCTCGCCCGCTCCACCGTCGACCGGATCGCCGCCACCCTCGCCCGCATGGGCTACGTCCGCCTCGACGGCCGGGACGTGGTGCTGGCTCCGCGCCTGATGGAACTGGGCAACGCCTATCTCTCCGCGCTGCGCCTGCCCGCCCTGCTGGACGCGCGCGCCGACGCCCTGGCCGACGCACTCGACGAGTCGGTGTCGCTGGCGGTCGCCGACCACGACGGCATCCGCTTCATCCACCAGGCCACCCGCCGCCGCGCGATGTCCCTCAGCTTCCGCATCGGCGACCTGCTCCCGGCCGAACGCACCGCGCCCGGCCCGCTGTTCGCGACCGAGTGGACGCAGGAGGAGTGGCGGGCCTGGCGGGAGCACCGGGCGACGGACCCGGAGAACCGGGACTTCCCCGCCGTACCGCCCCTCCGGCACGCCTTCGCCGGCGGCGAGTTCGAGCGGCGGGCCGCCGCGGCGGCCGCGGACGGCTGGGCGCTGGACGACCAGCTGATCGAACCGGGGCTGGTCGCCGTGTCGGTGCCGGTACGCGATCCGCACACCGGCCGGATCGCCTGCGCCGCCAACGTGGTGAGCCACACCAGCCGGCACACGGCGGCGGACCTGCGCGACACGCTGCTGCCGCGGCTGCGCGAGGCGGTGCGGGCCATGGAGGACGACCTGCGCGAGGTGCCGCCCGCGCGGCCGGCCGCCGTGCCGACGGGGCTCGCGGCCTGGACCGGGGCGTCGAAGCAGGAACTGGGCCGGGAGTTCGTGGAGTCCCTGGCCCGCGGCCTGACCGTGCTGACGTCGTTCGGCGAGGGGCGCGCCGAACTGACCCTGACGGAGGTCGCGCAGGCGACGGGCCTGGCGCGGGCGACGGCGCGCAGGGCACTGATCACCTACGAGCACCTGGGTCTGGTGCGCACGAGCGGCCGCGTCTTCGAGCCGACCCCGCGCGTCCTCGCGCTCGGCTTCCCGCCCCTGTCCCGTGTCTCCCTGCCCGAGATCGCGGCCCCGCACATGGCCGAACTGGCCGCGCGCGTCCACGAGTCGACCTCGCTGGCGGTGCTGTCGGGAGAGGACATCCAGTACACGGCGCGGGTCGCCACGAGCCGCGTGATGAGCGTGAACATCACCCTCGGCACACGCCTGCCGGCGTACGCGACCTCGATGGGCCGCGTCCTGCTGGCGGACCTGCCCCCTGCGGAGCGGCCCCTCCCGCTCCCCCTCCGCCCGCTGACCCCGCACACCGTGACCGACCCCGGCGCGCTCGCCCGCGTCCTCGACGGCGTACGCGACCGGGGCCACGCCCTCGTCGACGAGGAACTGGAGGAGGGGCTGCGCTCGATCGCGGTCCCGGTCCACGACCGCACGGGCCGCGTGGTCGCAGCCCTCAACGTGGCCCTGCACGTGGCCCGCCGCACCGTCGAGGAGTGCGAGCGGGACATCCTGCCGGAGCTGCGCGCCACGGCGGACCGGATCGAGGGGGACCTGCGGGTGGCGGGGCGCTTCACCCGGGTGCCGGTCTCCTGACCGCTCGCGGCAGCTAGGCCGTCGCCAGCGGCACCACCGCGGCGAGGATCTCCTGCACCCGGTCGGCGATGTCGGCGCGGTCGTCGAGGACCCAGGAGATGTGCTGGGCGCCGAAGAAGGCGGAGACCAGGACGCGGGCCGTGGCCTCGGGCGAGGTGCCGGTGGGGAGGTGGCCCTCGGTCCGGGCCTGGCGCAGCCAGGTGGTGAGGGACTCGGTGTAGCCGAGATAGGGCATGGGCATCTCGGCGCCGATCAGGGAGCGTTCGATCTGGAGGCGGGCGCCCGCCTGGACCATGGTGTCGTCACGGAAGGCGACGGCGGTGCGCTGAAGCAGCTCCGACACCGCCCGCAGCGGCGGCAGTTCGGCCTCCTCCACCTCCTGCCCGATGACGCCGAGGAGGTGGTAGAACTCCTCGGCGACCGCCTGCGCGAGCGCCTCCTTGTTGGCGAAGTGGAAGTAGACCGCGCCCTTGGTCACGCCCGCCAGTTCGGCCACGTCCTGCACGGTCACCGCGGGAAAGCCCTTGGTGGCGAACGCCTTTGCCGCCGCGTCGAGCACCTGCCCGCGGGTGCGTACGGCGCGCTCCTGCTTGAGGCCCGTGTCCCGGTGGCGGGGGGCGGTGTCCCGGGCAGGCCGGGACCTGGAGGCGCTGCGTTCCACGGCCATGGCGTCCATCCTTTGTTCCTTGAAATATACCTTCGGGAATGTATTGTAAGTCGCGGCCCGAAGAGCGGAAGCCTCGTGCCGATGTTGCTTGTCTGCGTGAATGCATTCACTGGGGGTTCAGACCATGCATCAGCCTGCCGTCATACCTGTCGCCACGACCGCTTCCGGCGGCTCGGCCCTGTCCGAGCGGCTGCACCTCAGCTATCTCCAGGCCGTCCCGCGGCACATGGTGCACCGGGCCGCGATCGCCGAGGTGTTCCTCACCGACGCCGTCCGCACCGGCGAGCACAGCTTCCTGGTCGCCGCCCAGTGGCCGCGCGACCACGCCCTCTACTCCCCGGGCAGGGACGGCACCAGCGACCCGCTGCTGTTCATGGAGACGATCCGCCAGGCCCTGGTCTACCTGGCCCACGCCCACTACGACGTCCCGCTCACCCACCGCTTCATCGGCTTCGGCTCGGAGTTCGAGATCACCGACCCCTCCGCCCTGCGCGTCGGCGGCGAGCCCGCGCCCCTGGTCCTGGAGGCCAACTGGATGTGGGTCGGCAACCGCCCGCCGAACCGCTTCGGCATGCGCCTCGAGGTCGTGCTCACCGTCGGCGGCCGCGCCTGCGGCCGCGGCGCGCTGCACGTCGTCGCCGTGGACGACAAGCGGTACGCGATGCTGCGCGGCCGGGGCGCCAAGCCGCGCGGCGCCGCGGTGACCGGCCCGGCGCCCCGCGCGCTCCATCGGGTGCACCCCTCGGCGGTGGGCCGGCTGCGCGCCAAGGACAGCGTGCTGGTGCGCGAACGCACCGAAGGACCCTGGCAGTTGCTCGTCGACGTGGAGCACCCGATCTTCTTCGACCATCCCAGCGACCACGTGCCGCTGATGGTCACCCTGGAGGGCTTCCGCCAGCTCGGCCATCTGGTGCTGCACCCCGGCGGCTCGGGCCCCGGCACCGGGCACACGCTGCTCGGCATGGAGGCCGACTGCCTGGCCTTCGGCGAACTGGACCAGCCCATCGACCTGGTGGTCCGCGAGCACGTCCCGGACCCCGGCACCGGCCGGACCCGCCTCACCCTGGACGCCGTGCAGGGCGGCGTCCCGCTGGCCACCTGCCGCAGCCTGTGGGCCGCCGTGGCTCACCGCGCCGCCGTCCCGTTGCCGGCCTGAGCGCCCTCCCCCGCCGACGCCGCGTCCCACAACTCGAGTACCCGCTCGGCCAGACCTCGCCGCTCCAGATCGGGCGCCGTGCAGTAGGCGCCCACCAGGATCACCGCGGCGAGGTCGGCCAGGGCGGCCGCGGTCGGCTCCTCGCCCAGCGCACGCAGATCCGCCAGCAGCCCGGGAGGTTCCGGTGCCGTCGGCGCCTCGTCCAGCACCAGCCGCAGCGCCGCGTTGAAGCGCACGTCCGACTCCACGCGTGAGGCCAGTTCGCAGCACAGGGCGCGCAGCCGCTCCCGCACGGGCAGGTCCGCGTCCGCGTGCCGGGCGAGGATCCCGGCCGCCACCTCGTCGAGGTGCTCGGTCAGCGCCCGGGCCAGGTGCTCCTTCGAGGCGAAGTGGCCGTACAGCGCGCCCTTGGTCAGTCCGGTGCGCGCGGCCACGTGCTGGAGGTTGGCGCGCGGGTAGCCGTGGCGGACGAACTCGGCCGCGGCGGCGTCGAGGACCAGTTCATGAGTGCGGAGCGAGCGCGCCTGCTTCGCCATCGTGCGTCCCTTCGGTCGTAGCGGGAGGTGGGGCGGGAGGAGGGGGCGGCCAGGTTCCCAAAACAATACCTTCTTGAACGCACTTTTTTGGTGCCGGATCCCGACAAGGAGCAAACACATGCCCTCGACCACCGCTCTGAGCACGGTCGCCGAACACGCCCGGCGCGCCGACGCGGACCGCGCACTGGCCACGGCGGTCGTGGCCGAACTGACCGCCGCCGGTCTGGCCCGCCACTTCGTGCCGCGCCGATGGGGCGGCGAGGAGGGCGAGTTCGCCTCCCTGCTCGACGAGGTGGCGGCCGTCGCCGGGGCCTGCACCTCCGCCGCCTGGGTCGGCATGCTGTGGGCCGCGCACGGGCGCTTCGCCGCCCTGCTGCCCGAGCAGGGGCAGCGCGAGGTGTGGGGCGCCTCGCCCGACGTACGGATCTCGGCGGCGCTGTTGCCGCCGGCCGGACGGGCCGAACCGGTCGCCGGCGGCCGGCGGGTGACGGGGACATGGGGGTGCGTCAGCGGGATCGCCGGCGCGCAGTGGGTGCTCGTGGCGGCCCCGGACGCGCAAGAAGTGCGCGTCTTCGCCGTGCCGGCCGAGGCGGTGGAGGTGGTCGACACCTGGGACGCCACCGGGCTGCGCGGCACCGGCAGTCACACCGCCGTGGTGGGGGGGGTGGGTGTTCCCCCCCCCCCCCACGCCGCGTACGGGGCCTTGGTTGGCCTCGCACTGGCATGAGCGTCCGATCAGC
>NZ_JBHVGU010000004.1:315682-338421 GCF_042800575.1 Streptomyces sp. NPDC057616 | reverse complement strand
GAGCCATGTGGGACGACCCGGGGGTTGGTAAAAGGGGAGGAGGACCTGCGGTGGGGAGGGAGTTTGTCCCCCACCACCACCGCTCCTTCCCGCTGGCCGCGTTGATGCGCGGCGGCGACGCACCGGGTCTGGCCCGCTGCCACTCCGTACCCGCCCAGCTGGCCGGCGGCCTGATGTTCTGCGCGCCGGCGCTGGGTGCCGCCCGCCGCGCGCTGGCGCTGTGGTCCGAGTGGGCCGCGGCGAAGGCGCCCGGCGGCGGGCGCCCGCACCACGACAGCGCGGCGGTGCGCGAGACGCTCGCCGTCGCCTCGGGGCACATCGACGCGGCCGGGCTGCTGCTGCGGCGGGCGGCCCGCCGCGCCGACACCGAACCCGTCGACGCGGCGCTCGTCGCCGGCAACCAGCGCGACGCCGCCGTGGCCGCCGGACTGCTCGCCGACGCGGTCGACCGTCTCTTCCGTACCGGCGGCGCCCACCTCCGCGACGGCGGCGGCGATCTCAACCGGCTGTGGCGCGACGTCCACACGGTGGCCTCGCACGGCGTGCTGCGCCTGGAGCCGGTCGCCGCCGCCTACGCCTCGGCCGCGCTCGCCGCCGACGCGCCGGCCCGCACCAGCGCGGCCTCCCGCTCCAGGTAGAAGCCGATCTTCCAGTCGAGGTAGCGCAGCGTCGCGGCGAAGTCCGCGGCCCGGGCGCGCAGCACATCCCGGTGGTCCTGCAGCAGTTCGCGGCGCGCAGCGATGGTCGAGTCGCCCGCCCGGTACAGCTCGACGTAGTGGTTCATGGCGGCCGGCGACATCCCGGTGCTGCGCAGGTGGTTGAGGAACTCCAGCCAGCGCAGGTGCACCGGGCTGTAGGCGCGCACGCCGTACGGGTCCTCGGCGGCGCCCTCGATCAGCCCCTGGTCCTCGTACCAGCGCAGCGTCCCGGCGTCGAGGCCGCTGATGCGGACGACCTCCTCCAGGGAGTAGGTCTCGGCGTGCGGGGCGGCGTACGCGGTGGGGCGGTTGTCGTGGGTGTGAGCTGCGGTCGTGGACATGGTGGTCCTCCCGTTCAGTGGCGCCAGGACGTGGCGGCGCGGTGCGTGGTCAGGTCGGGGCGGTGCCA
Organism: Streptomyces sp. NPDC057616; assembly: GCF_042800575.1. Taxonomy (NCBI): domain Bacteria; kingdom Bacillati; phylum Actinomycetota; class Actinomycetes; order Kitasatosporales; family Streptomycetaceae; genus Streptomyces; species Streptomyces sp. NPDC057616. The sequence goes on along the minus strand of NZ_JBHVGU010000004.1, from coordinate 337,314 downwards.
GGTGGGGACGGACCGGACGGGCGCGAGCTCCTCCGCGGCAGGCGTCCGCCGGGCCAGTTCCATCAGTACGGCGGTGGCCGCGGCGAGTTCCTCCGCGGTCGGCTCGCCGCGCAGCACACGGACGACGAACTCCTCGGTGCCGTCGGCGCTGTCGCTCATACCGGCTGGTTCCCGTGCTTGCGGGAGGGCAGGTCGGCGTGTTTGGCGCGGAGCGCGGCGAGCGAGCGGATCAGCACCGCCCGGGTGTCGCGCGGGTCGATCACGTCGTCGACGAGACCGCGCTCGGCGGCGTAATAGGGGTGCATCAGCTCGGACTTGTACTCCGCGATACGGCGCGCCCGTACCGCCTCGGGGTCGTCGGCGGCGGCGATCTCCCGGCGGAAGACGACGTTCGCGGCGCCCTCGGCGCCCATCACGGCGATCTCGTTGGTGGGCCACGCCAGCGCCAGATCGGCGCCGATGGACCGCGAGTCCATCACGATGTACGCGCCGCCGTACGCCTTGCGCAGCACCAGCGAGATCCGCGGCACGGTCGCGTTGCAGTACGCGTACAGCAGCTTGGCGCCGTGCCGGATGATGCCGGCGTGCTCCTGGCCGACCCCGGGCAGGAAGCCGGGCACGTCGACCAGCGTCACCAGCGGGATGTTGAACGCGTCGCAGAACTGCACGAACCGCGCGCCCTTCTCGGAGGCGGCGATGTCCAGCACCCCGGCGGTCGCCGACGGCTGGTTGGCGACGACGCCGACGACGTGCCCGTCCAGCCGGGCCAGCGCGCACACCAGGTTGGCCGCCCAGCCGGGCTGCACCTCGAAGAAGTCGCCGTCGTCGACGATCTCCTCGATCGCCGCCCGCATGTCGTACGCCTGGTTCGGCTCGGCCGGCACCAGGTCGAGCAGCAGGTCGCAGCGCCGCTCCGGATCGTCCGACGGCTCCTCGTGGGGCGGCAGTTCGCGGTTGTTGGACGGCAGCAGCGACAGCAGATGGCGTACGTCCTCCAGGCAGCCCGCCTCGTCGTCGTAGGCCGCGGCGGCCACGCCGGAGACCGTGGCGTGCACGTCGGCGCCGCCGAGCGCGTCGTGGCTGACCTGCTCGCCGGTCACCGCCTTCACCACGTCCGGGCCGGTGATGAACATCTGCGAGATGCCGCGCACCATGAAGACGAAGTCGGTCAGGGCGGGCGAGTAGGCCGCACCGCCGGCGCACGGCCCGAGCATCACGCTGATCTGGGGCAGCACCCCGGAGGCGGCAACGTTGCGTGTGAAGATCCCGCCGTAGCCGGCCAGTGCCGAGACGCCCTCCTGGATCCGGGCCCCGGCCCCGTCGTTGAGCGAGACCAGCGGCGCCCCGGCGGCGAGCGCCAGGTCCATCACCTTGTGGATCTTGGTGGCGTGCGCCTCGCCGAGGGCGCCGCCGAAGATGCGGAAGTCGTGGGCGTAGACGAAGACGGTACGGCCGTGGACGGTCCCCCAGCCGGTGATCACGCCGTCCGTGTAGGGCCGCCGGGCCTCCAGCCCGAACCCGGTGGCGCGGTGCCGGCGCAGGGCCTCGATCTCCGTGAACGACCCCTCGTCCAGCAGCAGTTCGACGCGCTCACGGGCGGTCAGCTTGCCGCGCGCGTGCTGCTGGTCGCTCGCGCCGGGGCCGGGTCCCTCGTGCGCGAGCTCGCGTATGAGCTCCAGTTCGGCGAGGCGGGAGCGGGTGGTCGCGGGCGGGGGTGGGTGCTGTGGGAGTGTGCGTTCTTCCATGACGGTCATGGGATCCATCATGGAGCATTTAAATTCCTTCGTGAAGGTTTTTTAACTGGGCTTTGCCTGGAGTCGAGCCGGACAGGCAGAAGCCCCGCGCCCCGGAAGGGGCGCGGGGAACTGCACGACCGGCCACGACGAACGCGTGGCCTGGAACCGGGGTCCGCCCAGCGCCTAAGCCGCGTCGCCGGCCCGCCTGGTCACCCGCCGCAGCAGCAGCCCCGTGGCCGCCGCCGTCGTCAGCAGCATCACCACGCTGATCACGAAGCTGGTGTCGAACCCCTGCTGGAAGTGCGAGGTGTCGGCGATGAGCGCGCCGAACGCCGCCACCGCGATGCAACTGCCCACCTGCCGGAAGGTGTTGAGCACCGCGGCCGCCGTGCCCGCCCGCTCCCCGTCGATGTTCTCCAGGATCGCCGCCGTCAGCGACGGCACCGCGAGCCCGCCGCCCAGGCCGATCGGGACCAGCAGCAGCACGGGGACCAGGTACGAGGTGTGGGAGGTGACCGTCAGCATCAGCAGCGATCCCGCGGTCATGACCAGCTGCCCGATCGTCATGGGCACCCAGGCACCCTTGCGCGCCGCCAGCTTGACGCCCGCCATGTTGACGATGGAGATCAGCGCGCACATCGGGATGAACATCGCGCCGGTGCTGACCGGAGAGGCGCCGCGCACCTGCTGGAAGTACATGCCGAGCAGGAAGATGGCGCCGTAGAAGACCGCGTTGATGGTGAAGCCGGCCGCCAGGCAGACCACCACGGTGCGGGACTTGAAGATGCTCAGCGGCACCATCGGGCGCTCCCGCCGCGACTGCGTCCGCACGAACACCGCGGTCGCCACGGCGGCCAGCGCCAGCGTGCCCAGCACGTCCGGGCTGCCCCAGCCCGCGCGCCCGCCCTCGATCACGGCGTACGTCAGACCGGCCAGGGAGGCCACGACGGAGAGCTGGCCGACCAGGTCGACCGGGGCCTCGCGGCGCGGCGACGCCTGGATGCGGGTCAGCAGGGCGAGGCCGAGGGCGCCCACCGGGAGGTTCAGGTAGAACACCGCACGCCAGCTCAGCCCGCTGGTGAGCATGCCGCCGACGACCGGCCCGACGGCGACCGCGACCGAGCCCGCGGCCGTCCAGATCGCGATGGCCCGCGCCCGCTTGCCCGGGTCGGAGTAGGTCTGCCGGATCAGCGCGAGGGAGGCCGGCACCATCAGGGCGGCGGCACCGCCCTGCACCATGCGGGCGCCGATCAGCGTGCCCAGGTTGGGCGCGACGCCGCAGGCCAGGGAGGCCACGGTGAAGGCGGCCAGGCCCCAGGCGTAGGCACGGGTGGCGCCGATCCGGTCCGAGAAGGTCCCGGCCGACAGCATGAACGCGGCGAACATCAGCGTGTAGCCGTCGACGATCCACTGCAGGTCGGCCATGGTGCCGCGCAGGCTGTGCGAGATGGCCGGCAGGGCCACGTTGACGACCGAGCCGTCGAGGGAGATGACGAAGAAGGCGAGCAGCGCCGCCGCGAGGACGGTGGTGGTGGAGGACCGCCGCGGGGCGGACGGTTCACCGGCCGGTACGACCGGGGTCCGGTCGGTCCGGTCGGTCCGCGCGGACCGGGTCAGGATGGCCATGGGAACTCTCCTTGGAAAAGGCCGGGTTGGTGGGGGGCGCGAGCGTTGGGATGGGGCGAGGGCCGGGGTGGGGCGAGGGCCGGGGTGGGGCGAGGGCCGGGGTGGGGCGCGGTCAGGCGTCGGCCGGCGCGGCGCGGCGGCGGCTGAGTTCGGCGAACTCGGGGTTCGTGCCGAGCACTCCGCCCTCGCCCCAGCGGTTCTGCGGGATCTCCTGGATGTAGACGGTGATCTTGTCGAGGGGTGCGCCGATGACGCGGTGCACCGTGGCGGTGAGCTCCTCGATGAGCTCCTGGCACTTCTCGTCGGTCTGGTTGGGCCAGGTGGTCACGGAGAGAATGGGCATGACGAAGCTCCTTGGTGTGTACGGGAGTTGAGGGCACGGGAGTCGTGCGTGCGGAGTCGCGCGTGCGGGAGTCGTGTGTGCCGGCCTCCCGGGATGTGCGGGGTTTCCGGGACGTGCGGAGATTTCCGGGACGTGCGGAGTTTCCGGGCGTACGAAGATCGGGCCCGCGCTCGATGACTGACGGGGCGCGCGGAGCGCGGAGGGACGAGCCGGAAGGGCGAGCCGGAGGAATGAGCCGGGACGCCGGGCGGGTGGCTACAGGCCGGCCGAGGCCCCGCCGTCCAGGGTGAATGCGGCGCCGGCGATATGACGGGCGGCCGGCGAGAGAAGGAAGGCGGTCAGCCGGGCGACGTCGGCCGGCTCCGCGAGTGTGCCGAGCGGGGTCCCGGCGGCGACCTGGGCGCTGACCTCCTCGGCGGTGGCGCCGATGCGGTCGCCGATCGCCTTGGCGATCTCGTCCCACAGCGGCGTACGTACGGCGCCGGGGTCGAGCACGTTGACCCGGACGCCCTTGCGGCCCAGATCCTTCGAGACGGCCTTCGCGAAGGCCGCGAGGGCGGCGTTGACCGCGCTGTTCACCGGAAAGAGCGGGTCGGGGTCCTTGCGGAAGACTCCGCTGACCAGCACGACCGAGCCCCCGCCGTCGGCGGCCAGCGAGCCCGCCAGCGCACGGGTCAGCCGGACCGCGCCCATGAGCTTGCCGTTGAAGGTGGCCTGCCACATGGCGTCGGTGGCCTCCTCCAGCGGGGCGAGCGGGCCGTCGCCGGCGGTGTGCACCAGCCCGTCGACCCGGCCGAGCTCGGCGACGAGGGCGCCGGCCGTGGCGTCCACGGAGGCGGCGGAGTTGATGTCGGTCTCGTACGGAACGAGCCGGCCGGCGCCGCCGGTGCGGGCGTCGATCTCGGCCCGGGTCCGCTCCAGGCGGTCCGCGTCCCGGCCGAGCAGCACGACGGTGGCGTCGGACCGGGCCAGCTCCTCGACGACGGCCGAACCCATGCCGCCGGTGGCGCCGCTGACGACGATGACGGGGGCGGTGGCGTCCACGGGGTCCTCGAATTCCGGGGCTGCGCCCCTGGTTGACGGTACGTCAGGTCACACCGGCGACCCCGGATGAAGCGGGTTCGGCCTGGTGATGAAGAAGGTAGCGGGGTTCGCGAGTCGATGCAACCATCTAGTTGGTTTTTGAGAACCAACTAGACGGTTTCAGCCCTCCGGCCAGCAAAAAGGGAGCCCGGACCATTCCGAACTCCCTTGACCCACAAGGCGGATGGGATCCGCCCGACGGCAATCGACCCCGAAGGGCATCCCCTTCAGACCGCCGCCCTCACACCGACCCCTGCAGAACGTTGTCGATGATCGAGTGCCCATGGGCGACGACGCTGGCCCGCAGCAGCGCCCATCCCGACTCCGTGTCACCGTCAGGCCCCAGCATCAGCCGGCGCTGCTGCGGCACGATGAACGGCCAGGAGGCCACGCCGATCAGGGCGATGAGCGCGCGGGCCGCCGCCGTGGGGTCGTCGATGCCGAGGGCGAGGCTCAGCGCGGCGGTCTTGTGGACGTAGTACGCCTCGCGCTCCTTCTCGTCCGGGATCGGCTTGTCCCGGTAGTGCAGGCCCTCCCAGGCCAGCAGCCGCACCAGGTCGGACCGGCGGTGGTAGTCGAAGACCTCGCCGACGTAGGAGCGCAGCCCCTCCTCCGAGGTGGGGATGGGCACGGCCTCGGACATGTGCGCGTAGACCTTGGCCATGACAGCGGCGAACAGGGCTTCCTTGTTGCCGAAGTAGGCATAGATCCGCTGCTTGTTGACGCCGGAGCGCTCCGCGATCCGGTCCACACGCGCACCCGCGAGACCGTGCTCGGAGAACTCCGCCTCGGCGGCCTCCAGAAGCTTGGCGCGGGTCTGCTGTCCCTTGGGTGTCTCAGCCATGGGACGAGCCTAGTCCACCGGGAAACCAACTGGATAGTTCTAAAAAACCAACTAGATGGTTGCGTTGGCGTCCGAGGTGCTCTACGTTCTTCACATCGGCCCCGCCACCCCGGACGAACCGGTGCGAAAGAGGCGGCAGGCCCCGTACGTCAGCTGTACCCGTTCGACCTTGTTCGACACTCGCGACGCACTCGACGCTCCTCGCGTCCGCGGCCGCCCATCGGGCCCGGCCGCCCCATCAAGGAGAAACGCATGTCAGCCACAGCCACTCCCCGGACCCTGCTGCTCGTCGGTGACCGTTTTGCCGGATTCGCCGCACACGAGGACGTGCTCACGGTCACGCAGTTCACCGACGAGATGCGCCTCGGGGTGTACTCCTGGGACACCCTCCCGATCACGGTCCGCGCCGGACAGGGCGTCACGCGCCACGAGTGGGAGGTCGTCCGCGAGCAGGCCCTGCTCCTGGGCCTCGCCGAGCGGCTGGACTTCGCCTTCCGGGAGCCGGCGCTGGCCGGCCGCGGCGAGGCCCACAAACACCGAAGCTGCAACACCCTGATAGCCGACCTCCGGCGGGACGGCGAGGACCTGTTCTCCGCGACGCTGCGCGTCCACAACGACAACGAGCTGCTCATCGACCACCAGACCGGCGAGCACGTCCAGGGCATGGTCGCCGTCGAGGCCGCCCGGCAGATGTTCCTCGCGGTCAGCGAGCGCTACCACGCCTCGCGCAACCTCGACCGGTCGTACTACTACGTCATCGAGTCGCTCAACACCGACTTCGAGAACTTCCTCTTCCCGCTCGACGCCACGATCGTCTACCACACCCTGCGCGCCGAACTCGACGACCCGGACCGGCTCTCCTTCGCCGCGGAGATCTCCCTGCACCAGGCGGGCCGCCGCGCCTCGATCACGACCGTGACCTACACGGCCTTCGACGCGCCGGTCATCGAGGCCAAGGAGCACCGCAGGGCGCGGCACGCGGTCGAGCACACGGTACGCGCCACGCAGCAGGCGGCCGCGGCGGCGGGGGCCGCGGCCACCGTTGCCACCGGACGGCCGGTGCTGGTCGGCGCCTGAATCGGCGCCCGCCCTCCCGGATCCCCCAACTCCTCGCGTACAAAACCCGCTTGCAGAGCAACGCTCACCACTTCACGTAGCGACACCCACACCCAAGGAGAACCGTCATGTCCGCTTCCGCCGCCCTCATCACCGCCACCGAGCTGTTCGCCAAGCCCGAGCAGATCGACGCCGTAGCCGAGGCCTGGCAGCGCCACAACGACGCGTCCGGCTTCGCGGGCCGCATCCTCTACCGCGGCCTGGAGAGCAACTCGGTCCTCGAACTCGCCCCGCTGGACGGCTTCAAGCAGATGGAGGAGCTGCGGGCCGACTGGTGGAAGCTGTGGGAGGCCGTCGGCCCCCTGGGCGAGGGCGACTTCCGCCGCCAGTTCCTGCAGTTCGTCGAGGCGCCCAAGCCGGCCGCCGGCGCCCTGCCCGACACCCGGTACGTGCAGATGCGGCACGTCGAGGTCGTGCCCCGCGTCTACCGCCAGTACCGCGCCTGGCGCGAGGAGACCATCTTCGACGTCGTGCGCACCTCGGTCGAGGTCAAGAGCTTCCAGGCCTTCCACTCGCTGGCCAGCACCGAGCCCGGCGTGATGTTCGTGTCCGGCTTCGACGCGGACCCCGCCACGTACATGGAGGCCTTCACCTCCCCGCGCTACCAGCAGATCGTCCGCGAGGCCGGCGACACCTACATCACCGGCGGCGACAACGGCCTCTACACCCGCATCTACGAGCGCGTCACCGCCGCCTGAACCCCACCGGATCCCAGTCGAATCCACTGGAATCCACTGGAAGCCACTCCCCCTCCGGCCGGCCGCGTGACCCCTGCTGCAAGGCGTTGCGCGGCCGGCCGTTCGTTTTCCGTCCCGCGTCGGCGAAGGAGTACCCGACATGACCATCGCACCCGAGGCCGCCGCACCCGTCGCGGCCGCCCCCATGACCCGGACCTACGACCTGAGCGTCACCACCCAGGGCCCGCTGTACCCGCCGAGCGAAATCGTGGACGAGAACGGCGACTTCGTCGTCATCGGCCGCGTCAACCGCCCCGGCACCGACGGCACCACCGTCTCCGCGTGGGGCGGCGCCGTGGTCTCGCCCGACAGCCCCCTGCCGCCGCTCGGCCGCAATCTGCCGTACGACATCGTCCGCGAGCTCGACCTCTCCGACCCCACCGGCCCGGACGCCCAGGTCCAGCTCTACACGCTGCCCCTCCCCCTGCCCTGCAACAACTACCCGATGCTCTTCGCCCCCGAGCAGCGCCCCGACGCGCACGACGTGCGGCGCCCCAGCTACCCGCTGCACGGCGCGCCGATCCCGGACCTGCGCGAGGAGGACGGGCCGAAGGTTCGCGAGCCGATCACGCTGGGCCAATGGGCCAAGGCGCGCGGCCAGTTGGAGGTCCACGTGCCGGCGAGCCGGCGTAGCGCCGACTTCTCCTTCGCCTTCACCGGCCTGATCCCGGACAGCCTCTACACGGTCATGTCGCTGCGTGAGCACGACCTCGACCCGGCGGGCCCCACCCGCCCCGGTCCGCTCGGCGTGCCGAACGCGTTCATCAGCGACAGCAACGGCATGGCCCACTACCGGGCGACACTTCCCAACCCCTTCCCGGCGCCGGGCACTCCGGGCGCGAACCGGGTGATCAACGTGGTCGTGCTCTGGATGAGCTACCAGCAGAACTACGGCGGCGCCATCGGCCACTTCGGCCTGGGCGGCGACATCCACGCCCAACTGAAGCTGCAGGGCCCCAGCTTCGGCGAGTTCACCACGGCACCGGCCAACTGATCTTTCGGCGGCCGCAGTTCGCATACGAAGTTCGAGGGCTCGAAGGCTCGATGACTCGAAGGAGAGACACCCCATGGACCACAGCCCGATCAACCCGATCGACTCGATCGGCATCATCGCGACCGGCTCCTACCTGCCCGCCACCGTCGTCGACAACGACGAGGTCGGCGCGGCGGCGGGGGTGACCGCGGAATGGATCGAACGCAAGACGGGCATACGACGACGACACCGCGCCGCGGCCCACGAGGCGACCTCGGACCTGGCGGCGCAGGCGGCCCGGCAGGCGCTCGCCCAGGCGGGCCTGGACGCCGACCAGATCACGTACGTCGTGGTCGCCACCTCCACCCCGGACCACCCGCAGCCGGCCACGGCGGCGATCGTGACCGACCTGATCGGCGCCCGCCGGGCCGCGGCCTTCGACATCAACTCCGTGTGCAGCGGCTTCATGTTCGCGCTGACGGCGGCCGAACGCATGCTGCGCGCCGAACCAGCGAGCGCCGGGCAGGGGCCGTACGCCCTGGTCATCGGCGCGGACATCTACTCCCGCATCCTGGACCCGGCCGACCGCAAGACGGCCATCCTGTTCGGCGACGGGGCGGGAGCGGTGGTGCTCGGCCCGGTGCCGGCGGCCACCGGAGGCATCACCACCAGCCTGACCACGCGCGGCGACCAGCACCGGCTGATCAGCGTGCCGGCGGGCGGCAGCAGGCGGCCGGCGTCGGCGGACACGCTGGCGGAGGGCGCGCACTGGTTCACGATGGACGGGCGAGGGGTGCGCGGTTTCGTGCACGAGAACCTGCCCGGCGCGGTCCACGCGCTGCTGGCCAAGGCGGACGTACCGGCCCGCGCGGTCCGCCACTTCGTGCCGCACCAGGCCAACGGCGTGATGCTGGCCGAGGTCTGGCCCGCGCTCGGCCTGGACTCGGCCCGCATGCACCTGGCCCTGGCCCTGCACGGCAACACGGGCGCCGCGTCCGTGCCGATCACTCTCGATCTGGCCCACCGCCGCGGCCTGTTCACGGAGGGCGACCTGACCGTCCTGTCCGCCTTCGGCGGCGGGATGTCGGTGGGCTCGGCCCTGCTGCGCTGGGCCCCGACCCGGCACGCCCGCCCGGCGAGGATCGCCCGGCCGACGACCGCGGCCCCGACGGCACCGCTGCCGGAGCCGGCACTGGCCGGGGCGAGGTAACCGGCGCGCGGCGACACGGAATTCCGCACCCCGAAGCACTGATGGCAAGCAGCGGAGACACGAACGAAGTTCCCCGAACCCGAAGGAGAAACGACGATGGCAACGCCGACAGCGACAACCTCCCTCCCGCCCCTGGCCACGATGCCGCCCCCGTCCTCCCTCCCCCGCCTCCATGTCCTCGCCAACGGCACGCTGGCCTCCGTCCACCACGACGGCAACTGGTACCTGCTGAGTACCGCGCCGGAGCCGAGGAGGCCCGTACTGCGGCTGGCGGGAGACGCCGACGACGCCGGCCTGGAGCCGCACATCTGCCGGAGCATCGACTGAGCGCGGACGAGTTCGGGGACGGGGGCCGCATGGGCCCGGCCGTCCCCGAACTGTCCGTTCATACCTCGGAGTTCACCGAGTACCCCTCAGTCCAGCGGCAGGGCGCACTCCGCCGCGCAGGCCTCGGAGAGCTCGTCCCGGCCCATGGACCAGCAGGCGAGCGCGCATCCGGAGGCGGCGACCGCGGCAGGCTCCGCACGCCGGGCCAGGTAGGCCTGGACGGCGGGAGCGTCACCGACACCCTGGGGGTGCCCGACGCAGTCGAGCATGGGGAAGTCGGAGGGGTGGTCGCCGTAGGCGTAGCAGTCGCGCGGGTTCACGCCCGGGTACTCGGCCAGCAGGCGCAGCACGGCCGCGCGTTTGCCCTCGCCGATCACGGGTTCGCTCACGTCGCCGGTGTAGCGGCCGCCGAGCACGAGCGGCGAGGTGCACAGGACATGCCGGGCGCCGACCCGTTCGGCGACCGGATCGAGGCACGGTGCGAAGGACCCCGAGACGAGCACCACCTCGGCGCCGGCGGCGCGGTGCCGGTCCAGTTCGGCGACGGTGGAGGCGATGAAGAACCCCGGGTCGGCCGAGGCGAGCGAGAACCACTCGCGCCCGAGCATGGTTATCTCCTCCTCGCTCTCACCGGCGTACGAGCGGTAGTAGGACCGGTTGATCCCCTCCCGGGGCACACCCTCGCCGGCCTGCCGCCGCAGGTCGCCGGCGATACGCCGGTACCGCTCCTCCCCCTCCTCCCCGTACCGCCGCACCAGCTGGAACCGCAGGAACTCGAACATGCTCTTGCAGTCGATCAGCGTCTCGTCGACGTCGCAGAACACCAGATAGGCAGGCCGGTGCCCGCCGCCTGCCGGCGCGCCCGTGCCTATGCCTGCCACCACCGTCATCCCGATGACCTCCCCCTCGGGGCCCGGCACGACACCGAACCCTCCAAAACATTCCTTCGAGAAGGTATCACTATCGCCCGAACGCCGGGCAGGATTCCCGACGTATCAGCCACCGCCCCAGCGACCTGCCCCGCACCACCCCTGGCCCCGACCAACCCGACCAACCCCCGGGCCCCCACACCGCCAACCGCTACACTGTGGTCGGTGGCACAGCTGCAGGTCAGCGATGCCGCCGCAGCACTGCCTTCGTAGCTCAGGGGATAGAGCACCGCTCTCCTAAAGCGGGTGTCGCAGGTTCGAATCCTGCCGGGGGCACCAGGAAAAAGGCCCCGGACCGATCAAGGTCCGGGGCCTTTGACATCTACTTTTGACATCAACGCGGCTGGTCACTGACGACCGGGACGCCGTTTCCTGCTCCTGAGCAGCCGGTCCATATGGCTCATGGCCTCGCGGTGGGTGTCCTGGACGACGTGCGTGCAGACGTCCATGGTGATGCTGATCTGAGAGTGCCCGAGGATCTCCATCACGACGCGGGGCGCGACTCCGGCCGCCGTGAGGAGGGTGGCCGTGCCATGGCGCGCGTCGTGCAGCCGGATGACGCGGAGGCCGGCGGACTCGGCGACGTGGGTGAAGGAGCGGTAGACGTTGCGCGGCTCGACCGGGCGGCCGGTGCGGGTCGTGAAGACGTAGTCCGACTCACGCCACCTCTCCCCCGCCTTGGCTCGGGCGTCCGCCTGCTTCAAGCGGTGCCAGCGCAGGGGCGCGATGCAGAGGGCAGGCAGGGGGACGACACGGCGACGGCGGCTCTTCGGGTCGTCGTACAGGACGCCACGGCGGCGCTGGATCTGGTGACGGACGTAGAGGACGCGGTTGTCGAGGTCGAGGTCAGCCCAGCGAAGGCCGATGATCTCTCCTCGACGAAGGCCCATGACGATGGCGAGGACGAAGGCCGCGTAGAGCGGGTCCTTGCGAGAGACAGCAAGGCAGTCGAGCGTCTCGTCGAGGGTCCAGGGATTCAGCTCCTTGGTGTCGGTGCGGGGTGACTCGACGAGCTTGGCGACGTTGCGGGCGATCAGCTCCTCACGGCAGGCGGAGGACAGCGCCGAACGCAGGATTCGGTGCGATTCCTTGGCAGTTGCCCCCGTGCTCTCCTTCTCCATACGGACGAGAAAGCGGCGGACGTCAGCGACGGCCAGGGATTCGAGCCGCTTCGCGCCGAGGTGAGGCACCAGGTAGAGGCGCACATCGACACTGTGACCTCGGAAGTGGGGAAGCCGCGAGACGGAGTCCCGAAGCCGATCTTTGTAGAGCTACGGATCAGAAGATTGTGAGGGGGGTGGGTGCGGAGCCATTCGGCATCCCGGGACCCAGTGGTCCGGGGACCCCTATCCGGCCACCCCCCTTGGCCGCCGTGTTCCACGAGCGAACATCGAACCGGCGCATCTCTGCCACGGAAGCTAACAGCCCACACTGACAACGCCCTTGTCCCCGTGACTGATGCCCCAGCGGACGTGCCAGAACCGTGCCAGGTCGGGCGGCAAACCACGGGGAACAACAGGGAGCGCATGCGGCGCACCTCAGACGCCAACATCGTTCCGCCGCAGCTCAGCAAGCTGCCCGCCCCTGAAGCACCCGAGCTTCCCAAGCTCAGGGCTTCGGTTCGCTTGATCACGCTCTTCCCTCAAAACGTGCGTCCATCGCAGAGACCTTGCGACGCACAGAGGCCCTATCCCGCTTGGGATAGGGCCTCTTGCCGTATGCGCGCCCTTGTCCGGGCCGCTGCAGACAGGTCAGCTGTTCAGGCTTGTCTGCGGGACCAGTCCGTAGAGACCAAAGGCGTGCGGTCGCGGGTCAGGAGTAGTCGCCGCGTTCGGCACTGCGCAGGATGTCACGTTCCCGGCCAGTCTGGGTGTCGAGTGAGTCCTCGTGGTCGATGACGATGGTGTCGTCGGCCTCTCGGGCTCGTACCTGGGCTCCGTAAGCGTCTGTCGCCTTCACCAGGAGCGCGTCCTGGTATGCGGCCGGCCAGCTTTGGATCAGATAGGACTCCACGACGTCGTCCACAGTTGTCTGGTCGACAGCGCTGTCCCTGCTTCGGGCGTGGACGCGCAGTCGGTAGGCGCCCGGCCCCTGGGAGGCCAGCGAGGGCAACTCCAGAGGATCGTCCATGAGCGGTGTCACGAGGACCTGCCCGGAAGGTGAGTGACATGAGATCTCAGCGATCTCTTCCCAGCCCGGAGCGGGGTCGGGCCGCTGGGAGTGCCGTTCGACGGTGACCTGGACGTCGCCGGTGTGGATGCCAGTGATCACCTCGATGGCGCCGCCGGTCGCGGAGACGAGCCCGTTGTGTGATGCGTCGAGGGCGTCAGCCAGGGGCCCTTGCGGGTCCGCGATCTGGAAGAGGTGGTACTGAGCCTGTACCACTCCTGTTCGTGCGGCAGTTGACTCATTCACGGGTGGTGTCTTCCGGTCTCGTCCGACAGAGGGCTACCTGATCCATACCAGGAACCGGTCACCTTCGAGGACGCGGCTGTAGGTGTAGAAGCCGTTGAGGGCGCGGCCCGCATCGGTGTTCTGGCTGGCGTTGATCATGCGGCGGCTGAACGGACCCCCGCTGTACTTGGCGCCCTGCCAGGTGCTGGCGAAGGGGTACTCGTCGCAGGACTTGCCTGCCGGTCGGGGCAGGCTCGACGGGCAGGCGGTTCGACGATTCTCCGTTATCTTCGAGCCGTTCGTGAGCCGTGTGAGGTAGTGCGTCGTACCGTACTTGCCCGGCAGGCCGGTAGCCTGGGCGTCCTTGATGTGCTTGGCGACCTCCGGCCACGGCCCGGTCAGGCTGTAGCTGATCACTGGCACCGCGGCGAGGTTCACGCAGCCGACCTGGCGGGGAGCGCCGGGCAGGGCGTTGTCACAGCGGACCTCCACGGTGGACAGCTTGGTGGCGTCCGATGGTGCGACCCACTGAGAGTTGCTGAACGTCCAGGACGCGATGCTGCGGCCTGTGCCCCGCTGCTTGGAAGCAGAGGTGTTGATGGTGGTGTCCATGAAAAACTGCCCATAGGGCTCGGCGCTCGAGTTGATCGCCTGCGCCGGAAAGCTCTTGTTCGTGACCTTGCACTTGCCAGTACAGGCGCCACTGCCAGATGCCTTGGTGCCAGTCATCGCCCGTCCCCACCGGGACACCTCCAGCAGCCGCACCTGATAGGCCCAATTCTTGGCGTCCCGGGCCGAGAAGGAGTATCCGACGACGAGGTACTTGATGCCGCCCACCTTCCGGCCCGTGCGCACGTCGATGGCGTTGACTTCACTGCGCCAGATGCCGCAGCCGCGCATGCGCTCGATGTACCACGTCGACTTCACTCCCGTGTCGATGCACCACTGCGGTTCCTTCCACGGCGAGCGCCCGGACGCTGTGACTGCGACCCCAGACTCGTCTGCCGGTGCGGATACCAGCGGTGCGTCCTCGGCGTCCTGCTGCGGCGAGGCTTGCTGTCCGGTGTCCGGCACGGCGGCCAGGACGGCCGATTCCGTGGCAGATGTGTCGGCAGGAACGTCACTGCGCGACAGCGCAGCGTTTTCGGCAGAACTGAGTTCGTCTGCCGGCTCCAGCGGTGACGTACAGGCCGTGTACTGCGCGTCAGGGGCTGCGGCGGCGGCCTTCACCTGGTCATCACATGCGGTCTTCTGACCACCAATCAGCGCGACGGGCTCGCCGTCCTCGGCGGTTGGGGGAGCCGCTGTCGGCTCCTCGACCGTGCCGTCCGCGCCCAGTGCTATGTCGTCTGCCGAAGGCGCAGCGTCCGGGTCACTGTCGCTGGGATCAGGCGCCGATGACGGCTCATCAGCGGCTGGATCGGCCACACTCGTGGTCAGCGACGTGTCCGAAGCCACCGCGGGATCATCCGCCGCCTGTGCAGCGCCCAACGAACTACCCAGCAGTCCCAGGTGACGGCCCCCGCGGACAGCAGCATTCTCGATCTCAAGTTGTACCCCCTGCGATTGGTCAAGACAGCGCGAACCCACCCCTGTGTATGGCATGTCCACGCCGGGTCGACACGATCAAAGCACAGTGCACTGACAGTCAGCCTCTGGGTATTGCCTGCGCGCCGAGCCGGATTGCTCAGGAAGACGACAGCGACGAGGAGCAGCTCTTCTGGGGCCAGACAGGTGGCTTCTTCTACGAGACCACCGCGGTCAGTCGATCCGTGAAGAGCGACGAGCTGGGGAGGCTGAAGGCTGCCACTGTCTCGTCACTGCCCCGGCCGCTCGAACGCCGGTGCAGGTCACCTATCTCTCCCCGGCGTCGGGCAAGTCACTTCCCAGAGGACGAGCGAAACCCAATCACGACCATCAAGGGCGCGAGCCTGCGGCCTCTGACGAGCAAAGACCCAGCTCAGCATCGCTCGACTGGTGGCCATGACGGCGGCGTGGCGTGGCTCGTAGCGTATGGAAAGCCGACCATGAACGCAGGTGAACGACCTCGTACACGGCCTCGTGGACCACCAACGGACACTGAAACCCTGCACGCGCGACGTGCTGTACCGACTCGCGCGCGCACGGAGCTTTCACACCGTTGGCTATGCGCCCTACCCGGTGCTTGCACGACGCTGCACGCTGAGTGCCGGCCGAGTCTTCGGGCGAAGTACCGGGGGGGGCGAACGGTGGGCGAGTGGAAGCAGAGCAAGTGCGGCTGGCCGACGGCTTCTGGAAAGCGTTGCCAGAACAAGACGTTGAAGGGCACCTCACGTTGCTACCTACACCAAGGTGACTGGACTAAGCGCGGCCAGGCCGAACTGAAGAAGAGGGTGAGTAAGCGTCGCAGGAAGTAGTGCACGGTCGGGGGTGAGTGTCTAAGCGCGTGACAACGCCGACGGACGACGGCGAACGAGCCCGGATGCGTACGCACCATCGACGCAGGTGAGGAGCACACCAACCCCTGGCACAGCCCCCAACCCAGTTGCTTCGGGACGAAGAAGTCCGCGCTCCATCCGCTACGGCGATGGTCAAGCCTGGCCATTCAGGAGCAATTGCAGGACCAGGCGTAGGTGACGAACAGGGCTGCCACGGCGAACGTGGTGGCCGCCACGCCGGCCAGTCGCCCGCGCCGCCCTGGCCTGGCGAGACGAAGCAGCTCCCAGCCGCCATAGCCGAGGAAGGCCAGCAAGGCGCCACCTATACCGCCGGTGATGAGCGGGCTGCGCTCCCATCCCCAGACGAACGCCAGAGCCAGACCTGCCAGGGCAAGGCAGGCGATCACCGTCAGCACCACTTCCCCAGTGAGCTCACCCAAGAGTTCTTTCAAGAACGAGCCCACGCCGCGGATCACGCGCAGGACACGACTCCGAGCCACAGGAACAGCCACACGCCCCCCCCCAGAGCCGGTCTCGAATGATCGGACCCTGTGAGATCGCGACGCCTCGGGGAAGAGTGATCAAGGCCATCTGTTCGTCAGCGCAGCAGCGCCACGACCGGGTCCACCACCAAGGTCCGGACCGCGAGCGCCCGGTATCGGCTTCGACGACCATGTGCCGGGTCCACACTGAGCTACAAATCCCGGCTGCCTCTGACATCCACGGCTGACATCAACGACGCCGGACAGGGACGTACACCAGCGACTATGCCCGGCCGTCGCACCAATCGCCGACCGCAGCCGGAGCAGCCTCGGATCGAACTCCTGAAGCGGGTGTCGCAGGTTCGAATCCTGCCGGGGGCACAGGAAAAGGGCCAGCTCAGGAGGAGTTTCCTCCCAGGCTGGCCCTTCGTCGTGTTCAGGGCGTGCCACACGCGTGCCACCAGAGTCCACGCGGAGTCCACATCCCCTGGGGAGAGGGTCGGTGTCTCTCACTGTTGGATATGGACGTGCCGAAGAGCGATGACTACGCGAGAACCAGCATGCGACGGACCATATGGGGCTGCGTTGCCGGGTTGGCCGTGGCCTTGGCCATCCCGGTGTACCTAGTGGTGGCCGTGCTCCTGGGCGGGATGCCGACCCCTTGAAGCTGTCGGCCGCTCCGTCGCACACCCTCTTGCGGTGCAGGTGGCGGAGGGAGCGGCCGCGCAGTCGTTGTCTCAATGCTTGCTCGGCGACCGTGAGGACCGGACGTTCGGGCACTTCGTATCGGTCGGCGCCCTTGATACGGCAGGGATTACGCCCGGATCAGTTCGTCGTCCACCCCCGTGTTCATCGGCGCCCGCAGCAGTTGGTACGCCTTGACCACCGTCGGCTCACCCACGTCGGCACCGAGGAGCTTGCCGCGCCGGCTGCGCACCCGAGCCGTCGTCATGTCGGCGATGGTTCCGGCGCCGAAGGTGGGACCCAAGCTTCCCGAGCTGCGGGCTCCGGCCGTCTTCACGGTCCGGCCGTGGCCGCTTGCTCTGGTTGACGACACACCCCGACAGCGTGGCTGAGGCGGTGGGGGTGCAGCCAGGCACACGCGTGCGTGGTCGGCTGGCGCACCCGCCATCGTGGCCGACTGCCGTCGGCCGAGGTTCGTGCCACTGCCGTGCCAGATGCAGGGGTCAGCCACGGTCAACAAGGATGTCTCCCAGTCGAGTTACCGGAAGCTTGACCAGGTGTCGAAGGCCCCGGACCAGTCCTGGTCCGGGGCCTTCCGGGTCTGCTTTCGGTGTCCGCTGGCGCGGCGTCAGGGCCAGCCGCAGGCCGCCGCGCCCGCGTGTTCCTCGTCCTCCTCGTAGGAGCCGTCCGAGTCCTGGCGGCGGGCGTGGTCGACCGCTTGCGGGAGGGCCGTGCGGATGACCTCGGGCAGGGGGCTGCCGCCGGACGGCCACTGGACGAGGCAACGGGCGACCTCGCGGAGCTTCACGTTGGTGTGCTGGGAGATGTGTTTCAGTACGGCCCAGCCCTGGTCGGGGCGCAGGCCCGCCACGGTGATGACCACGCCGATCGCCTGATCGACGAGGGCGTGGGCATCCACGGCGTGGCGCAGCTGCTGCACTTCCTTCTGCAGGGCTGTCACATCGTCCGCGTCCTCGCCTTCTCCGATCATGTTCGGAAGCCTCCGCGCCTCGGGGAGGCGAAGAACAGCCGCAGGGCGAAGACTCTGGCCATACGCTGTGCAGAAAACGAAAAGTACCTGCTCAGCGCATACATGCCGGAGCCGATGACGGGAATCTGACAGCCATGGAGAGCCTGAGCTTCGAGAGCGACGATCTAGGCGCGACCGAGGATTTCCTCAGTCGCGCCTACGCCAGGATGAGTATCGGCAGCACCACTCCCGACGCCACCCACACTCGCGTCACCCGTACCGGTATCGACGCGGTGAGCATCGACGAGATCGACCTGTCCTTCGAGATGAGCTACTCGGTCACGCCGCTCGGCAAGATCTGCCTGTGCGTCATGCACGACGGCACCGTGCGGGACCACGGATTCCACGGGGTGCAGGACGACTTCGGCCCGGGTGACGTGGTGCTGTTCGCGCCGCCCGAGCTGCCGTATGCGGGGCGGATCTGCAACGCCCGCTACAACATCACGATGCTCGACCCCGGCCTGCTGTCGCAGGTGGCCGGCGAGCAGAGCGGGCCGCCGGTCCGGCTGACCGGGCATCGGCCGCACTCGACCGCGGTCGCACGGCAGTTGGGCCGCACCATCGCCTACCTGCGGGACCAGGTGCTCGCCGACCCGGCGGTGGCCGAGCAGCCGCTGGTGGCGTCCACCGCCGCGCAGCACCTGGCGGCGAGCGTGCTGTCCGCGTTCCCCAGCACTGCGCTCGGCGGCGACGCCGGCATCGCCGCGCGCGACGAGCGTGACGCGCATCCGCTGATCCTGCGCCGGGCCCTCGCCTACATCGACGACCACGCCGACCGGCCGATCACCGTGGCCGAGATCGCGGGGGCCGCTCATGTCACGCCGCGGGCATTGCAGTACGCCTTCCGGCGCCATCTGGACACCACACCGCTCGCCCACCTCCGCCAGGTGCGGCTCGCTCAGGCGCACCTGGACCTGATGGCCGGCGATCCCACCGACGGGGCCACGGTCACGGAGATCGCCGCCCGCTGGGGCTTCCACCACCCGGGCCGCTTCGCCTCCCTCTACCGCGACACCTACCACCGCGCTCCCCACCAGACACTCAACGGGAGTTGACCCGACGCCCCCTGTCCCGGCCCCGACCCCGGCCCCGACCCCGGCCCCGCCCCCGTCGCGGTACCGTCCGACCCGCCTCCTCACCCCGTGCCGCGAGCCGTAGGGTTTCGCCCATGGTCATGGCTACCGTCCGCGAGTGGTACGACGAGGAAGGCTGGGGCGTGCTCGACTCGTCCGAGACGCCCGGAGGCTGCCTCGGCCACTTCTCCGACATCCGGATGCCGGGATTCCGCACCCTGTCGCCGGGTCAGCAGGTGGAGCTCACCTGGGAAGCCCCCGGCTTCCAGCAGGACGGCTACGACTTTCGCGCCCTGACGATCGTCCCGCGGCCCGTCTGATCCTCCGGCTCCGGCTCGCGAACGAGTCTGCTCGCCCTGCTCCCCTTCCTCGACGCCAATCCGGACCTGCTCCCCTTCCTCGACGCCAATCCGGATGAGCCGGCGGCGCCCGTGGTGGTGGGATGGTCCGGTGAACAGTGGTGCGGTGGTCGACCGTGGGCGGTATCCGGATCTCGTGACGCCCTGGGAGCGGGCGGAGTGGCGGTCCGCCGCGCTCGGCTGGGTGGGCGGGGTCCTCGACGCCGGCGGGCTGCGCGAGACCGGGCCCCGGCGGGTGCGGCTGCGCCCCTGGTCGGTGCTGGTGCGGCTGTCGGTCGACGGCGGCCCCGTGTGGTTCAAGGCCAGTCCGCCCGCCGGCCGCTTCGAGGCGGGGCTCGCCGAGGCGCTGTCCGAATGGGTTCCGGAGCATGTGCTGAGGCCGCTGGCCGTCGACGCCGGCCGGGGCTGGTCGCTGCTCCCCGACGGCGGGCCGCGGCTGGCCGACGTACTCGAGGAAGGGGCGGACGGGGCGGACGGGCCCCGGACCTGGGAGGCCCTGCTGCACCGGTACGCCGAGCTGCAGCGCTCCCTGCTGCCGTACGCCGCGAAGATCGAGGCCCTCGGGGTGCCCGTCGCCCGTACGGCCACCCTGCCGCACGTCTTCGACCGGCTGGTGGCGGACAACGGCGCGCTGACGGCGGCCGACCGCACCGTGCTGGACGGACTGCGGCCCCGCCTCGTGGAGTGGTGCGAGGAGCTCGCCGGGCTCGGCGTCGCGGACTCCCTGGATCACGCGGACGTGCACGAGGGGCAGGTCTTCGTGCCCGGCCCGGGGCGGTTCACCTTCTTCGACTGGGGGGACGCCGCCGTCTCGCACCCGTTCTGCAGTTTCGTGGTGCCCGCCGGACACGCCGCCGAACGCTACGGCCCGGACGTGCTCCCCCGCCTGCGCGACGCCTACCTCGAACCGTGGACCGGCGCCGGCCGCACCACCCGGGACCTCCGCCGCGCCCTCCGCCTGGCCTGGCGGCTCGGGGCGATCGGACGGGCCGTCGCCTGGGGGCGGCTCTTCCCGGGGGCGGCGGACGCCACGGACCTGGCCGGCGACGCCCAGGCCGTCGACTCGCTGCTGCGGCTCCGGGACGAACCCCCCGTATAGCCAACAGGCGCCGCGCCCAGGGACCTTGACGAATTCCTGACGCTCGCCGCCGCACCCTTCCGGCTCTCCGCGGTGTCCTCCCCCATGTCTCGATCGCATGGATCGGACGGATCGCATGTCCGCGAAGGACATCCGTGAGGAATGGAGTGCCATGGAAGGCACCGTGGTTGCGGTAGTGCTGGTGGCCGTACTGGCCCTGCTCGTGCTGCGCAGTGGGATGCGGGTGGTCAACCAGGTCGAACGCGGCGTCGTGTTCCGGATGGGGCGGGCGCAGCCCTCCTACCGGCAGCCGGGCGTCACGTTCCTGATCCCGTTCGTCGACCGGATGCGCAAGGTGAACACGCAGGTGGTCACCATGCCGGTGCCCACCCAGGAGGGCATCACGAGGGACAACGTCTCGGTGAAGGTGGACGCCGTCGTCTACTTCCGGGTCACCGATCCCGTACGGGCCGCCATCGAGGTCCAGGACTACGTCTTCGCCGTCGGCCAGGTCGCCCAGTCCTCCCTGCGGTCCATCATCGGCAAGAGCGACCTGGACGACCTGCTCTCCGACCGTGAACGGCTGCACGAGGGCCTGGCGTTGATGATCGACAGCCCGGCGGCGGGCTGGGGCGTCCACATCGACCGCGTCGAGATCAAGGACGTCCAGCTGCCGGAGCCGCTCAAGCGGTCCATGTCGCGCCAGGCCGAGGCGGAGCGCGAGCGGCGGGCCCGGGTGATCACCGCGGACGGCGAGTTCCAGGCCGCGCAGCAGCTCGCCAACGCCTCCCGGATCATGTCGGACACCCCGGAGGCCATGCAGCTGCGCCTGCTCCAGACGGTCGTGGAGGTCGCGGCCGAGAAGAACTCGACGCTGGTGATGCCGTTCCCGGTGGAGCTGCTGCGCTACTTCGACAAGGCGGCCCAGCAGTTCACCTCCGGTGCCGCTACGGCTCCTGCAGCGCCGGTGCCGGCCCAGGTTCAGGAGTCCGCCGAGCAGCGGTAGCCAGCGTCAGTGTCACCCCGAGCGACGCGAGCGCCAGCACGGTCATCGCCGTGGCGGGCGAGGTGAGTCCGGCCACCGCGCCCGCCAGGGCCGGGGGGACACCCCACCCCCTCCACCCCCCCAAACAAAGCCAAACCCCAAAGCGGTCACCCCCCCCCCCCCCAGTCCCCCCCCCCCCCCCCCCC
>NZ_JBHVGU010000004.1:38972-315672 GCF_042800575.1 Streptomyces sp. NPDC057616 | reverse complement strand
AAGGGGCGCGGCCGAGGGGTCGGGTCCGGCCGTCGCGGTGGGTTCCACGGTGGGGGGGTCCTTCCTTTTCGCCCCCCCCCCCCCCCCCCCAGGGCCGCGGCCACGCCCTGCATCGTCAGCATCCCGGACGAGTGCAACCCCAGGGCGTGGCCGCTCAGCTCGCCCGGGGTCAGCGCCATCAGCCGCTCCTGCTGGACCAGGCTCGCGCCGAACCCGACCGAGGCGAGGGCCGCCGCGAGGGCGGCGAGCGGCAGCGCCGGGTGGAGCACGAAGAAGACGTACGGCGTGGCCAGCAGCAGGAGCAGCGGGGTGGCGAGCCGGCGGCGCAGCGCGGGCGGCACGAGGCGGCCCACCGTCACGTCGCCCGCCAGCATCCCGGCCGCGGCGCAGGCGAACAGCGTGCCCGCGGCGTGCGGGGCGTAGGGCACGTAGAGGGACTCGCAGCCGACGACCAGCCCGTTGGGCAGCCACAGTCCGAGGTAGGTGAGGCGACGCGGGCGGGAGGACCACAGCAGCGCGTTGGCGCGCCAGGTCGCGGCGACGGAGGGGCGGCCGGTGGCGCGGGGCGGGCGGCGGGTCAGTCCGAGGCGGGTGACCAGCGCCGCGAGCAGGTGCAGCAGGGCGGACAGGAGCAGCGCGGCCCGCGGGGACAGGGTGGCGACCAGGACGCCGCCGGCCGCGTAGCCGATGATCTGCATGAGGCCGTTCGCCATGTTGAACAGCGACCGGGCCGGGAGATAGCCGTCGCCGGCGACGATCTCGTTGAGCAGGCCCCAGCGCACCCCGCCGCCCAGCGAGCTGACCAGGCCGAGCGACAGGCTCAGCGCGAGCAGGGCCCCGATCGGCAGGCCGGGCGCGGTCATGGCCGCCGTGCCGGCCGCGAACGCCAGTGAGATCGCGGTGAGGGCCGCCCGCGGCGGGATGCGGTCGGCCGCCGACAGCAGGGTGGTCGCGCCCAGGACCTGCGCCAGCTGCGGGGCGAACATGCTGACCGCCGACAGCAGCGGGGAGCCGGTCGCCGCGTAGACCAGGGTGCCCAGGGCCGGTCCGCCGACGGTCGCGGCGGCCGCCATGGACCCGGTGGACAGGAACAGCGGGGTGAACTCCCTTACCCGGAAGAGGTCTTGGTAGCTGCGCATGCGGCGAGTCTGGGAGGTCCGCAATCCGGCCGGTACTGTTTCGCGCACACGCGAAAGGTGGTGCCCCATGGGCTGGTGGCAGGTGAGCGCCGACACCCTCGCCCGCAGCCGGTTCGTGCTCTCTCCGCTCGCGGAGACCTTTGCCTGCCTCAAGCTCCTGCACGCGGGGGTGGGCGCGCACCCGGGCGAGCGGGCCTGGCTGCGGGACCGGCTGCCCGCCTACCGGAGCCGTCTCGCGGCCGATCCGGTCGCCGCGGCGATCGTGCGCGCGGGGCTGGGGCGGGAGTGGATCGCGGACTTCCTGACGCCGACGCCGCGGGACGGGGAGTCCTTCGAGGAGGGGGTCGCGCGGGTCCGCGCGGCCCGACCCGAGGACGCCCGCGCCCACCTCCTGGTGGCCCTCGGCGGCGCCCCGCTCCCGCCGGAGCTGGAGCGCGACGACCTGCCCGCGCGGGCGGCGGACCTGCTGCATCACGTCTGGGAGACGGCCGTACGGCCGGACTGGCCCCGGCGCCGGCGCATCCTCCAGGCCG
This sequence comes from Streptomyces sp. NPDC057616, assembly GCF_042800575.1. Taxonomy (NCBI): domain Bacteria; kingdom Bacillati; phylum Actinomycetota; class Actinomycetes; order Kitasatosporales; family Streptomycetaceae; genus Streptomyces; species Streptomyces sp. NPDC057616. Next base: position 314,000 of record NZ_JBHVGU010000004.1, on the reverse strand, counting down.
ATGTGACCGCCCGCACCGCGCAGTTCGGGCAGGGCGGCTGGGCGGCCGTGCTGGAGGGGCTGCGGCCCGGGCGGACACGCTGGCTCGGCGAGAACCGGCTGCAGGTCAACGCCCACGAGTACCCACCGCGCGACCTGTCCGGCGCCGAGCTGGTCTTCGTGCCGGTCACCCCGCAGCGGCACGGCTGGGTGTCCTGGGAGGGGCACGAGCGGTACGCCGCCGTCTATCCCTGTGTGGGCGCCCTGGCGGGCGGCTCCCGGGACGCCGCGCCGGAGTCGCTCGGCGCCCTGCTGGGCCCGGCCCGCGCAGGCGTACTCGTCCTGCTGGCCTCCCCCCTGAGCACGACGCAGCTGACCGCCGTCACCGGCCAGGGCCTCGGCTCGGTGGGCCGGCACCTGCGGGTGCTGCTCGACGCGGGGCTGGTGGAGCGGCGGCGCGCGGGCCGCTCGGTCCTCTATTGCCGTACGGCCGCGGGCGACGTCCTGACGGAGGCGCAGAACCGGCACGACACGTGGCGGAGTTAGCATCCGCTCATGACGACTGCAGACAGCAACGGTTGCGCACCCCTCGACGTGGAGATCGGCGCCCTCCAGGGCGGCTCCGCCGGCCTCTCCCAGTACGCGGGCAAGGCCGTCCTCATCGTGAACGTGGCCTCCAAGTGCGGGCTGACCCCGCAGTACAGCGGACTCGAGCGCCTCCACGAGCGCTACGCCGAGCAGGGCTTCACGGTCCTCGGCGTGCCCTGCAACCAGTTCATGGGACAGGAGCCGGGCAGCGCCGAGGAGATCGCCGAGTTCTGCTCGGCGACGTACGGCGTGAGCTTCCCCATGACCGAGAAGGTCGAGGTGAACGGCGACGGCCGGCACCCCCTCTACGACCGCCTGACCGGCTTCGCCGACGCCGAGGGGCACACCGGCGACATCCGCTGGAACTTCGAGAAGTTCCTGATCGGGCGGGACGGCAAGGTGGTCGCCCGCTTCTCCCCGCAGACCGAGCCGGAGGCGGCGGAGGTCGTGGCCGCGGTCGAGAGCGCCCTCGCCTAAGGCCGGCCGCGAACCGGCCGGGGGCGCGGCGCGATCACTTCAGCTCGTCGGGGCAGGGCGTGCCGCGCGGCAGCTGGTAGGGCGCCCCCAGCCGGTACAGCCCCGCCTTCGGGGCCACCAGGATCGTCCACCGGTCCCCCTTGTCGTCCTCCTCCGTCTGCATCAGGCAGCCGTTGACGTTGTCGAAGGACTTGGGCGTGCCGTCGGGGCGGTGCTTGGAGGCGTCCGTCTCCTTGGGCGGCTTGACGCCCTTGCCCTTGGCGTCGACGAGGCCGAGCCAGGGCGAGTACGGGACGCGGATGAGGACGCGGCCGGGCTTCTTGACCTCGATGGTCAGCTCGCCCTGCTCCGCGCGGTCGACGGTCGCGGGCGGATCGGCCAGCGGCACGGGGTCGGTGACCCGGAACAGCTGCCAGTTGGCGTCGCCCCAGATCTGCTTCAGATACGGCATGCCCCGCTGGACGAGCTCCCGCTCGCGCTCACCGCCGTCGCCGTCCGGCTCGCCCTTGGGCAGCACGACGTAGTGGACGGCCCAGCGCTGCAGCCACTCGTGGTAGTTCGCCGAGTTGAGGGTGTCGTCGTAGAAGAGGGGGTTGCGCTCCATGTCGGCCTGGCGGTTCCAGCCGCGGGCCAGGTTGACGTACGGGGCGAGCGCGGAGGCCTCGCGGTGGGAGCGGGCCGGGACGACCTCGACGCGGCCCTTCTCGGCGCCGACGTCCTGGAGCTCGTTGACGAGCGGTGCCAGCTCACGCGCCCAGGACGCGGCCGGGGTGGTGTGGACGACGTCGTCGACGGCCTTGAAGCCGATCCAGAAGGTGAAGCCCAGGAAGGTCACCACGGCGAGGTACCACTCGCGCGAGCGCGGGATCTGGAACGGGAGCGCGGCCACCAGCGTGACACCGGCGAACAGCATCGCCAGGCGCGTGATGTTGGAGCCGATCTGGGAGCTGACCAGCCACACCCCGACGACCGAGAGGCCGTAGACCGCGGAGGTCAGCCGGACGGTCGTCCAGTGCTTGGGGACGAGCACGAAGACGAAGACCGAGTAGAGGAAGGGCAGGATCACCGAGGCGAACGCCATCGGCTGGGTGCCGGAGAAGGGGAACAGCCACGCCGAGACGGCCACGACCACGGCGGGCGCGATGCCCAGGGCCCAGGCGCCGGGACGGCGTTTCTGCAGGAAGAGGGCGACCGCGACCAGGCCCACGAACAGGCCGGCGACCGGGGACGACATCGTCGCCAGCGCGGCCAGGGGGGCGGCGCACAGGGCCTTGGCCCAGCGCTTGTAGCGCCACTTGTGCGGCCAGCAGAAGACGACGGCCACCGCGCCGAGCGCGAACACCGTGCCCAGCCCGAAGGTCACCCGGCCCGAGGCCGCGTTGCACAGGAAGGCGAAGACGCCCGCGAGCGACGCCCACAGCGGGTTCTTCACCGACCTGCTGCGGATGAGGATCATCGTCAGCAGCCCGGCCGAGACGGTCCCCGCGATCATCATCGTCGTACGGACGCCGAGCACCGACATCAGATACGGCGACACCATGCTGTACGACACCGGGTGCATGCCGCCGTACCAGGCGAGGTTGTACGCGGAGTCCGGGTGCCGGCCGACGAACTCGGCCCAGGCGTCCTGCGCGGCCAGGTCGCCGCCACTGTTCGCGGACGTGAAGAACCAGACGATGTGCAGGATCCCGGCGAGGGCCGTGATCGAGAGCACGGGATGGCGTAGCAGACGCTCACGCAGCGCGAGGACGGCCGCTCTCACGCGTGACGGATCGCGCTCTGCGCCGCCCGTCGTACGAGCCGTGTCACGGTCGTCCGTACGCGGTGCGGGCACCCGTATTCGCGGGCCGGTTCCCGGGCCCGGATCGGCGTCGTCGGCGCGTGTCGGCTCCGCAGTGGCCACCTGAAGGCACTCCCCGTGGTGTCCCGTCTTCTGTTCTGGGACGTGTCCCGTTGCCCGCCCGTTCGCGGCAGCGTCCCCGGGGATTTCCCGGCCGCGTCCCGTGAGCGACCGCATGCCCCGTTTCGTGACGCTAGCACGCACCCCGCCGGGAAGCGCCCTGGTGGGCACCCCGACGGGGTGTGGAGATCCCGTGACCGGATCAGGTGATGCGCTTCAGCTTCGCGCCGAAGCCGGGCTCGGTGAGGTCCTTCTGCAGGGCGACCGGCACCTTGACCGCGCCGCTCGTGCCGTCGCCCACGGTGAGCGTGCCCACCTTGGTGCCGGCCTTCGCGGAGTGCGGTACGTCGTCGGCGTCGAAGGACAGCTTCACCTTCAGGCCCGCCCAGCCGACCGCCTGGACGTCCTTGGTCAGCACGATCGGGGTGTGGCCGCCGAGCTGGTCGTCCACGTACCCGACGACGTCGCCCTTCTTGAGGATCTTCTTGGCGGTCAGCGCGTCCTGGGCACCGAGCATCGCGGTCTTGCTGACCGCGTTGACGGTGTCGATGATCGGCGCCGTGTGCTGGCCGAGGATCGCGCCGACGACGGTGACCGTCTCGCCTCCGGTCTCCTTGGTGGCGGCGAACAGGAGGTTGCCGCCGGCCTTGGTGGTGGTGCCGGTCTTGATGCCGAGCGCGCCGTTGTAGGGGACGAGCGCGTTGTAGTTGCGCCACTTGTGACCCGACGGGTCGACCCAGTTGGGCAGCTTGGTGATCTCCATCAGAGCCGGGATCTTCACCAGCTCGTTGCCGAGCAGCACCTGGTCCTGGGCGGTGGAGACGGTGGACTCCTTCAGACCGGAGGCGTCCGTGTACGCCGTGTTCTTCATCCCGAGGTCCTTGGCGGTGTCGTTCATCTTCTTGATGAACGCCGCCTCGGAGCCCGCGTCCCAACGGGCCAGCAGGCGCGCGATGTTGTTCGCGGAGGGGATCATGATGGCCGACAGGGCCTGCTTCTCGGTGAGCTTGTCGCCCTGCTTGACCGTGTTGAGGGTGGACTCGCCGTCCTTGTCGTAACCGCCCTCCTTCTCCGCCGTCGCGTCGACCGTGATCTGCTCGCCCTCGGCGCCCGGCTTGAGCGGGTGGTCCTTGAGGACGATGTAGGCGGTCATCGCCTTGGCGACGGAGCCGATGGCGACCGGCGTCTGCTTGCCGAAGTTCCCCATCGTGCCGATGCCGTTGACGTCCATCCAGCCCTGGCCCTCGCTCGGCCACGGAAGGTCGACGTTGCTGCCGTCGAAGGTGAAGGAGTCGTCGGCGGTGAGCGCGAGCGAGGGGGTGGGCAGCGGGCGCACGGCCTGCGCGATCGCAAAGACGACCGCCAGAAGCAGGACCAGCGGGGTCCAGATCTTGACCCGGCGCACGATCGTGCGGACCGGGGTCACCGGCGGGGGCGGCGTGTTCGTCAGCTCGGCCAGCAGGTCCATCGGCGGCTTCGGCGGCAGCGGCTGCTGCGCGGTGCGCTCGGGGCCGACCTGCGGGATCGCGGCGGTGGCGTCCGCGGGCTTCTTCGCGGACGGCTCGTCGAGGGGCTTGAGCGCGACGAACTTGCTGGTGCGCTCCGCCTCCGGCGGCCTGGCGGGCGTCTCGGGCGCCTTGGCGGGCGTCTCGGGTGCCTTGGCGGGCGTCTCCGGCGTCTCCGGCTTCTTGGCGGGAGGCGTGGCGGCGGGCTTGGCCGGGGCCTTGGCCGCCGCGTCGCCGAGCTTGAGCATCGTGGTGGGCTGGTCGACCTGCGGCTTGGCCGGCCGCTTGAAGACGGCGGTCGGCTGATCGACGTGCTTGGTGCCGGCGGCCTTCGCGCCCTCGCCGTCGCCGCCCTTGCCGTCCTCGGGGGTGTCCTCGGGTTCGGCGGAGTCGCCGGAGCCGGCCGGGACGGCGTCCTCGGGGGCCGCGTCCTCGACTTCCCCGGCCTCGTCGTCGCCTGCGTCCTCGGGCTGGTCCGGCACCGCGTCCGCCGGCTCGTCCTCGTCCCCGTCCGCGGCGGCGTCCCTGTCGGCGTCCGCGTCGGCGCTCTGCTCACTGTCCGTGTCGGCGTCCAACGACGCCGAGGCGTCCTCCGCGTCGTCCGGGGTCTCGGAGTCCGCGGAATCGTCCGTTCCGGAGCCCTCAGGCGCCTTCTCCGGGCCCGACGCGCTCCCGGAGTCCGTGGAGTCGCCGGAGCGGACCCAGGCCGCCACAGCGGCACGCAGGCGGTCGTCGCCCGTCGCGTCGGCCGCGTCACCGTCCGTCGCGTCGTCCTCGCCGGGGCCGCTCTCGGCGTCGCGAGCATCGGAGACATCTGCGGCGGCGTCGTCGGCTTCGGCGTCATCCGCCGTTTGCACCGTATCCGCCGTATCCGCCGTATCCGACGTATCCGCCGAATGCGCGGAAACGTCTCCGCCGCTCGCCGCGGCCTCCCCGGACTCCGCGGACTCCTCGTCGCCCTCCGGCTCCGGCTCAGGAGCCCGCGCGGAATCGGCCTCCGCCTTGAGATCCCGTACGGAAAAAATCTTCGTCGCCGTGTCCACGCCGCCGGACCTCCCGGCCTGCCCGGCCGCCGAGCCCCCGGAGGACTCCGCGTCCCGGGCCACCGCGAGGCGGGGATCGCGTGCTTCCGTGCGGGCTTCGGGAACCGGACCCGTGCTCCCCGACGTCGCTTCTGCCGACGACTCGCGCTTCTTGGACCTGTCGGGGGACTCGCCCGCCACCGATGCCTCCTCCATGCCGCACGCCCTCCGTGCGCCTACCGAACCGTGAACCGCCGCCCGGACACCGGTCAAACGCGCTGTCCGAACCATGTACCAGTGTCCTGTGTGCGGGCTTAACCCCTGCGGTAGACGAGAACGACATACCTACCGGTTCCCTCACAAAGAGGTCACGCACCCTCGACAGACCAATGTGAGAGGGGTCACCCTGTCTTTCATCCACGCGGGGAGGCATGGATGGGCAGGAGCCGCAGAACACTTCCGGAGGAGCTTCTGCTGCTGGCGCTGGACCCGACCACGGGTACCACCGCACAGCCGCAGTCGCTCGACCTCGGTCTGGCCGGAGCACAGCTAGTGGAGCTGGCGCTGGCCGGACGGATAGCCCCAGACGGGGATCGTATCGCCGTGGTGGCACCACGGCCGACTGGAGATCCAACGTTGGACTGCGCGTTGGAGTTGCTGCGTAGGCGCGGCGCTCCCGTGCGGGCAGTGAACTGGATTGGCGGACCCCGTCTCGGGCTGCGCCAGACCTATCTCTCGCATCTGGAGCGGTGCGGCATGGTGCATGCCGTGGCGGGCCAGATGTGCGGAGTGCTGCCGACGACGCGGTACCAGGCGACGGACACCGAAATCAGCCGGGAGATCAGGGCCCGGCTGGATTCCGCGATCCGTACCGGTGTACCGCCGGACCCGAGGACCGCGGCGCTCGCCGCCCTGGCCCACGCGGTCGGCCTCGGCAAGCACCTGTATCCGGGCAACGAGGGACGGTCCTCGCGCTCCCGGCTACGGGATCTGATCAGGCACGACCCCATGGGCGGCCTCGTGGCGCACGCCGTGATGGACGTCCAGAACGGCGTGGCGGCCCAGCCGCGCCGCAGCCCGGCCGCACCGCCCGGCCGGCAGGCCGCGGGGCCGGCCAGGTCCGCACCGGAACCCGCTCGTGGCGTTCCGATGCAGCCGCGCCGCGGTTCCATGGCGCGCGTCGTGGCGCACTGAGCCGCATCACCACGACGAGCGGCAGGAACCAGCACCGCAGCACCACGCACCGCCGAGCGCCGCACCGAGCCTGAACAGGCAGTCCCCAAGACCCGGTACGGGAGCCGCTGGTCCGCGCGGGGCGGCGGGGCCGTCGCACCATCCGTGTTCGCGGATGACGTGACGGTTCCGCCGCCCCGCGCGGCCGCATGTGCGGACAGAGCGCTGAACTGGCGCGTATGCAGCGCATATCCCACTGTTTCCCAGCGGTGGCGAGCACCTTGGTGGCAGTCTGCTCAACAGCAGATACGCAAAGTGGCAAGTCGAGGCACGCAGCCGGAGGTGCACGTCCCGTGGCGTCCAATGTCAATCCCACCGTCAGGCGGCGCCGACTGGGCCAGGAGCTGCGCCGGCTCCGCGAGCTCAAGGGCATGACGGCCGAGGAAGTGGCGGAGCGGCTGCTGGTGTCGCAGTCGAAGATCAGCCGGCTGGAGAACGGCCGGCGCAGCATCAGCCAGCGGGACGTCCGTGACCTGTGCGGGGTCTACGAGGTGGAGGACCACCGGATCGTCGACTCACTGATGCAGATGGCCAAGGACAGCCGCCAGCAGGGCTGGTGGCACTCCTTCGGCGACATTCCCTACAGCGTGTACATCGGCCTGGAGACGGACGCGGCGAGCCTGCGCGTCTACGACCCCCAGGTCGTCCCGGGCCTGCTGCAGACCCGGCAGTACGCGGAGGCGCTGATCGCGGGGGCGCTCCCGGAGACCGCGGCCGCGGACATCGAGAAGCGGGTCCAGGTGCGGCTGCGCCGGCAGGAACGAATCACCGCCCCGGAGAACCCGCTCCGGCTGTGGACGGTGATGGACGAGGCGGCGCTGCGGCGCGTGGTGGGCAACCGCTCCCTGATGCGCGACCAGTTGGAGCATCTGGTCGAGCAGTCCCAGCTGCCGCACGTCACCGTGCAGGTGATCCCCTTCGACATGGGGGCGCATCCCGGCCTCAACGGCCAGTACGCGATCCTCGAGTTCCCCGACGCGGCCGACTCCAGCGTCGTCTACATCGAGGGCGTCACCAGCGACCTGTACCTGGAGAAGGCCAACGACGTGCAGAAATACAGCGTGATGTACGAGCACCTGCGCGCCCAGGCCCTGAATCCGGACCAGTCACGGCAGTTCATCGCGGACATCGCAAAGGAATATGCCCGCTGAAACGCCGCACCGTACACCTTCCCCGGGTCGAATTGGAAGACCCACCTGGAATATGCCACCCAGTCGAGCGAATAGTCGCTTCGCACGCCGAGGTTCGCGAGTAGCGTCGATCACGCCACCACACACCAGAGGTTGGCGCAAACCGCGCTGTGGGTCCGGAGTCGGATCCACCGCGCGGTGACAGCAACTCGACAACTGGCACTTCGGAGCAAACATGGCAATTCGTCAGGGCGACACGCACACGTGGACCAAGTCCTCGTACTCCACCGGCAACGGTGCGTGCGTCGAGATCAAGTCACCGGTCCGTGCGGCCATGGCCGTCCGGGACTCCAAGGTCCCGGAGGGCCCCGTGCTGGCCTTCCCGGCCGACGCCTGGAACACCTTCGTCGGCTCGATCAAGGCGTAAGGGGAGGATCTTTCTGATCCTCCACCTGCGTTCACGTTCCACAACTGCACAAGCTCCACAGGAAGAGCCCTCTCGTCCAGCTTCGCCGTCCTTGCCGAGGGGGCTCGGCTTGTGCCCGGCCGCACCAGCGGCACCGGCCGCCCGCTAGCGCAGGCGGTCCACGTACGTGTCCGTCCCCGGCACGGTCGGGACGAACGGCGCCACCAGCTCGACCCTGCCCAGCCCGGCCTCCCGCACCGGCCCGTCCAGGTCCGCGAAATACGCCTCCCAGCACTCGCGCGGATCCGCCTGCAGAAACCACAGCAGGGTCAGCCTCGTGTCCACGCCCTCGACCTGCTTCACGTACGTCATGCGGTCGCCCGGCAGCGGTGTCGGCCGGAAGACGGTCACCATCGCGGCCGGTGAGCCCGCCACCCGCTTCGGCAGGTGCCGCGAGCGCAGCCAGTCCAGCAACTCGGCGCGCTGCTCGGCCGATTCGGCGTCGATCACCTCCACGACCAGTCCCGCGTAGGGATGGTCGAGGGCATGGAAGTCGCGCGGCCCGGCCGCCCCGTCCCGGTAGACCGTCGCCTCGTGGTCCTGGAACGCCGTGAAGACGTGCGTACGGTCCTGGTAGACTCGGGCGTCGCGGTTCAGGCGCTTGTTGATGGCGACGGTCCACCGCATGTGGTCGTCGTAGCGGCCGTCCGTGATCCAGTACGTGGAGATGTAGCAGCCCGCGGTGACCGGCTGGGCGATCGCCGACTGCCCGGGATAGCGCAGGAGTTGGAGGTCGCGGGTGGCCACCCAGCGGCGCCCGGCGTACATCCAGGGCATGGCCATCGCGCCGGCGTAGTAGTGGTCGTCCTCGTACCAGCGGTTGTACGCGTACTCGTGGCCGGGGTGGGGCTCGACCATGGTGATCAGGGCGTGGCCCGGGCGGACCCCGTAGGGGCCCACGGCGGCCAGCTCCGCGTACGCCTCGCTGCGGGTGTCGGTCTCCTCGGACATGGGCGTTCCCCTTCCTTCGTCGGCCGCTCGCCCATACTCTGACGCCCCGTCAGAAAATGTGCCAGGGTCAGGGCGGAGGTCAGTCATGTCACTGCTAGCGGGCAGAACGGTCGTCGTGTCGGGGGTCGGCGCCGGGCTCGGTCATCAGGTCGCGGCGGCGGTCGTGCGGGACGGCGGGAACGCGGTGCTCGGGGCGCGCACCGAGGCCAACCTCGCCAAGAGCGCCGCGGACATCGATCCGGACGGGGCGCACACGGCGTACCGGCCGACCGACATCACGGACGAGGAGCAGTGCGAGCGGCTCGCGGCGCTCGCGCACGAGCGGTTCGGGCGGATCGACGCGGTCGTCCATGTGGCCGCCTGGGACAGCTACTTCGGCGGTCTCCAGGACGCGGACTTCGCCACCTGGCAGTCGGTGATCGACGTGAATCTGCTGGGTTCGCTGCGGATGACGCGGGCCTGTCTGCCCGCGCTCAAGGAGCGCGGCGGCTCGGTGGTGTTCATCGGCACGCAGTCGTCGGTCGCGGCGCCCAGCCAGGTGCGGCAGGCGGCGTACGCGGCCTCGAAGGGCGCGCTGACGAGCGCGATGTACTCGCTGGCCCGCGAGCTCGGCCCGGACCGCATCCGGGTCAACACCGTGCTGCCGGGCTGGATGTGGGGTCCGCCGGTGCAGGCGTACGTCCAGTTCACCGCCCACACGGAGGGCGTGCCCGAGCCGGACGTGCTGCGGCGGCTCACCGAACGGATGGCGCTGCCGGACCTGGCGACGGACGGGGACGTGGCCGACGCGGCCGTCTTCCTCGCATCCGACCGGGCACGGGCCATCACGGGGCAGTCACTGCTGGTCAACGCGGGGGAGCTGATGCGCTGAGGCCCCTTCCCGACCCTCTCAAGTTGTTCATGTGAGTGAACCGAGGTCAGCAAGACGAACATCTTTACTTGCTCTTGACCTTACATCCGCTTGTCGTGTCCGCGCTAGCGCACCCACGATGAGCGGGCACTTCGCGGCCTCTCCCGGCTTCCCACGCCCCTACCCCGCTCAGGCGAAGTGCCAACCAACTGAGCGCGGTTCACAAGGCGGACCCTGGAAGGGGGCACATGAACAGTCTCGACTGGGCCGTGCTCATCGGCTACTTCGGCGTGATGGTGGCCATCGGCATCTGGTCGCACAAGCGCGTGGACAACGTGAGCGACTTCTTCACCGCCGGCGGGAAGATGCCGTGGTGGCTGTCCGGCATCTCGCACCACATGTCGGGCTACAGCGCGGTGATGTTCACCGGCTACGCGGGCATCGCGTACACCTACGGCGTGACGTCCTTCGTCACGTGGTCCTTCCCCATCGCACTGGGCATCGCCATCGGCTCGAAACTGTTCGCGCCGCGCATCAACCGGTTGCGCTCACGGCTGCATGTGGCCTCGCCGCTGGAGTACCTGAAGAACCGCTACGACCTCAAGACCCAGCAGGCGCTGGTCTGGTCGGGCATGCTGCTGAAGATCGTGGACGTCGGCGCGAAGTGGGCGGCGATCGCCACCCTGCTGTCGGTGTTCACCGGCATCAGCCTGAACCAGGGCATCCTCATCACCGGCGCGATCACCGCGGTCTACTGCACCATCGGCGGGCTGTGGGCGGACGCGCTGACCGAACTGGGCCAGTTCGTCATCCAGTTGCTCGCGGGCATCGCGATGTTCGTGGCCGTCGTGCTGAAGCTGAACGACAAGGGCATCGGCCTCTTCGACGTCTTCGACCAGCCGGCCCTGCACGGCCACGGCAAGCCGCTGGTGGGCCCGTACGGCACGGTGTTCCTGCTGGCGTTCCTGTTCATCAAGCTCTTCGAGTACAACGGCGGCATGCTCAACCAGGCCCAGCGCTACATGGCGACGGGCAGCGCTCGTGAGGCCGAGCGCTCGGCCCGGCTGTCGGCGGTGCTGTGGCTGGTCTGGCCGGTCGTCCTCTTCTTCCCGATGTGGATCTCGCCGCTGCTGGTCCACGCCCAGAAGCCGGACGGCTCCGACTCCTACGGCCTGATGACCGAACAGCTGCTGCCGCACGGCCTGCTGGGCCTGGTCATCGTGGGCTTCTTCTCCCACACGATGGCCATGTGCTCCTCCGACGCCAACGCGATCGCGGCGGTGTTCACCCGGGACGTGGCACCGGTGGTGTCGGAGAAGGCCCGGGCCTGGGGCGAGCGTTCGGGCCTGATCGCGGCGCGGGTGACCACGGTGCTCTTCCTCGGTCTGTCGATGGCGGTGGCGACGCAGGTCAACTCCCCCACCTTCAAGGACATCATCACCGTCGTCATCAAGTGGGTCGCGGGTCTGATGGGCCCGATCGCCATCCCGATGATGCTGGGCCTGCTGCGCCCCTTCCGCCGCTCCGGCCCGACGGCGGCGCTGGTCAGCTGGTCGATGGGTCTGCTCGCCTTCTGGCTGGTCAACTACCCGATCAACTGGAACGTCGACGGCGGCGTCCCGCTCCAGTACCAGGTGTCGATCCCGCTGGCCGTCTCGCTGGTCCTGTACATCCTCGTCGGCTACCTCAAGCCCGAGGACACCCCGGAACGGCTGGCGGTCATCGAGAAGATCAACACGGACGACGACGACAGCGCGGCCGTCGCCGTCCCGGTGCCGGCGGGCGAGGTGGAGGACGTCACGGGGCGTACCGCGGTCAAGGACTGACGCCCCGTCAACGACGCGGGAGGATCCGGGCCGTGAGCCAGGCCCGGGTCCTCCCGCCCGCATGCGCGCGAATCCTGCGGGCGGCAGACTGGCCGTATGACACCACCCGATCCCAAGGCCGACCTCCTGCGCTATCTGCAGGACGCCCGCGACGCCCTGCTGTGGAAGCTCGAGGGCCTGTCCGAGTACGACATCCGGCGCCCGATGACGCAGACCGGGACCAATCTGCTGGGCCTGGTCAAGCATGTGACGTTCGTCGAACTGGGCTACCTGGGCGACACGTTCGGCCGCCCGTCCGGTGTGCCGAGCCCCTGGGCCGCGCCCGCCTACGCCGACGACCCGAACGCCGACATGTGGGCCACCGCCGAGGAGTCCCGCGAGGACGTCGTCGCCCGCTACCGCGCGGCGTGGGCGCACGCCGACGCGACCGTCGAGGCGCTGGCCCTCGACACGCAGGGACGTGTGCCGTGGTGGCCGCGCGACAACGACATCACGCTGCACCACGCCCTGGTCCGCGTCCTCGCCGACACGCACCGGCACGCCGGGCACGCCGACATCCTGCGGGAGACCCTCGACGGGGCGACCGGGATGCGGGAGGACAACTCCAGCCTGCCGACCGACGATCCGGCGTGGTGGAAGGAGTACCGCGACCGGCTGGAGCGGACGGCCACCGAAGCGGCGCGCAAGGCGCCGTAGACGTAAGGGAGCCGGCTCTCGGGACCGCGGGACTCAGGCCCGCGGATACCGGGCCAGCCACCCGGGCGACGAGCCGGCCGGTCCGTGCAGGGCCGGGCCCTGGGTCATCTCCATGGCGAAGTCGTCGGCGAGTTCCAGGAGGGTCGGGCGGCCCTCCAACTCGGCGAGCCAGCCCGGCGGGAGGGCCGTCTCGCCGTGCAGGGCGCCCAGGAGACCGCCGGTGAGGGCGGCCGTCACGCCCGAGGGGCCGTCGTGGTTGACCGCGAGGCACAGGCCGTGGCGGACGTCCTCGCCCACGAGCGCGCAGTACACGGCGGCGGCCAGCACGCCCTCCGCCGTGCCGTCACCGGCCAGTTCGGCGACCCGGGCGGGCGTGGGCATCCCCTGGCGCACCGCGCCGAGGGCGTGCTGCAGCGCGTCCGAGACCGGCTGGTGCCCTGGGCGGGCGGCGAGCAGTGCGAGCGAGCGCTGCACGGCACCGTCGAGGCTCTCGCCGCGGGCCAGGCCGTGCACGATCACGGCGTACGCCCCCGCCGAGAGATGAGCCGTCGGATGCCCGTGGGTCTGGGCGGCGCACTCCACCGCGAGCTGGACCACCAGCTGCGGCTCCCAGCCGACCAGCAGCCCGAAGGGCGCGGACCGGGCGGTCGCCTCCGGCCCGGTCTCGCCGGGGTTCTTGGGCGCGTCCAGGGTCCCCATGTGCTCGTCGCCGAACCCGAGCAGCAGCGACCGGGCGGGGTCCCGGCGGGCGTAGAGCCACTCCTCGCGCGCCAGCCAGCCGTCGTCCTTGCGGCGCTCGTCGGGCCCCCAGTCGCGCTGGGTGGCCGCCCAGCGCAGATACGCCCGGTGCAGATCGGTCGGCGGGTGCCAGGCGCCGGTGTCGCGGCGGACCTGGGCCCTGATCAGCCCGTCCACGCTGAACAGGGTGAGCTGGGTGAGATGGGTCACGGCGCCGCGGCGGCCGTAGGCGGAGGCGAGGTCAACGACGCCCTCGGCGCCGTGCTCCTCCCGGATCGCGTCGAGGTCCAGCGCGTCCACGGGCGCACCCAGCGCGTCCCCGACGGCGGCCCCCAGCAGCGTCCCGCGCACCCGGCTCCGGAAGTCCTGCTGCTCGGCACGGCCCCATACGGCCCCAGTTGTCGCGTTCACCAGGACCTCCCTCCGGCACCGTCCGACGCATGACAGCTCAGCACTGTAATCGAACGGGAACGGTGGGTTGAGAGGGCAGAGTGATATGCGAAATGTTGACCGACTGATCCGGAGTGGTCAGTTATCGGCCTCGGTGACCGCTGTCAGGTAGTGGGTGATGCGGGTTCGGTCGGCGTCGGGGCTCTGCCGGAGTTCGGTGAGGACGCTGGTGAGGTAGGCGAGGTCGTCCCAGTCGTGCGTCAAGGCCAGGAACTCCGCCAGGCCCCGGTCGGCCTCCGCCCAGTCGGCGAGGGCGCAGCCGACGAAGCACCTGCCCTGCGCGCGCTCCAACGCGTTCGGTCGGTCGCTCTCGTGCAGGAACCGGGTGAGCTCCCGCCACAGGGGCTCCGCGGCCCGCAGTCCCTCGGAGCGGCTGACGGTCATCGCCAGGTGGTAGGTGCCGAGGAGCGGTTCGGCCTCGCGCAGTGCCTCGGCCCTCCGCCGGGCCTCGGCCCACTGCCCGTGGTGGCGGTGCGTCTCGATGCGGAGCTCGTCCAGTTCGGTGTCGGGCTCCGCCTCCCTTTCCGCACCGGCGAGCCGGGCGACCGCCTCGTCCCAGCGGCCGGCCAGCTGCAGCACGTCGACGGCCCTGCGACGCGCCCAGTCCGCCTCCGTCCCCAGGGCGACGCACCGGTCCAGATCGGCCAGCGCCCGGTCGATCCGTCCCGTCGCCACGAGGACTCGCGCGCGCTGGCCGTAGGCCCATCCGTCCTCGGGATCCAGCTCCAGGGCGCGGTCGAGATGCCGGAGTGCCTCCTGGTAGGCCTTCTGTGCGCGGTGAACCGCTCCGAGGCTGGCGAGCGTGGGGTCGTAGTCGGGATTCAGTTCCAGGACGTGGTGGAAGAGAACGATCGCGTCCTCGTACCGGCGGTCGAGCCGGTACTCCTCCCCCAGTTGGTGACTGAACGCGTCGACCTCGGGGTCGAGTTCGACAGCCCGGTGCAGGTCCTCGTACATGCCCGCCCGGTCGCCCAGCCGGTCGCGCGCCTGGGAGCGTATGAACATGGCCCAGGAGTAGTCGGGCTTCAGCTCCACGGCACGGTCGAGGTCGTCCAACGCCTCCTGGTCGCGCCCCAGTTCAAGCAGGGCCGCTCCCCTGCTGCCGAGCGCCGACGGGTAGTCGGGCTCGAGGGAGACCGCCCGGCCCAGTTCGGCCACGGCGTCCTCGAAACGCCCCGCGCGACGGTAGGCGTCACCGCGTTCCGACGCGACCCAGGCCGCCTCGGGAGCACGCGAGACCGCCCGGTCGAAGTCGGCGAACGCCTGGTCCGGCTCTCCCCTGCTGCCGTGCAGGCGGGCCTTGCGCACCAGCGTCCACAGGTCGTCGTCGATGCTCAGCGCACGGTCGAAGTCGGCGAGCGAGGCGTCGTACTGCCCGAGCCCGTGTCGGCTCACGGCCCGCCCGGTCAGCGCGACCGCGTCGGTCGGATCGAGGGCGACGGCCCGGTCGTAGTCGGCGACCGCCTCCTCGAAACGGGCTGCCAGCCGGTAGGTCTCGGCACGCTCGGCGATGATCCAACCGGTGTCGGGGCACAGTTCGGCCGCCCGGTCGAAGGCGGTCAGCGCCGCCGGGAGGTCGTCCATCAGCTGGAGGGTGAGACCGCGGCCGTAGTGGACCAGGTACTGCTGCGGATCGAGCTCGGCCGCATGGTCCAGATCCGCCAGGGCCCGTGCGTACTCCCGGCCGCGGCGCAGTTCCCTGGCCCGCAGCACATGGGCCATGGCCCGGCCGGCGCCGTCGAGTCCCGGACGCGCCAGGAGCAGGTCCATCGCCCTGATCACTCCGGTCTCGTCGTCCGCGAGCGCCTCGCCCAGTTCCCGGCCCCATTCGAGCAGGACCGGGTGGTCCGTCGCGGCACCCGCGTCCTGAAGCATCCGCGCCCAGCGGCGGCCGAGGACCTCGTCCGCGTCGTGGCAGGCCTCGACGAGCCGTCGCAGTGCGTCGGCGAGCGCCGCGGGCGGACGGGCGCAGAGCCGGTGATACGTCTCCTCCAGGAGCAGCGCGCGCCACTCCTCGTCCGCCCACAGGTCCTCGTCCTCCCGGCCGGCCTCGGAGTCGGCGCGCCACGCGTCGTAGGCCTCCGCCAGTTTCCGGTGCCGAGGCGCCCAGGCCCGCGGATGTTCGCGCCGCTCCAGCCTCAGCATCTGCGGCCGTACGACGTCGTGGTACCGCGTGCGCTCTCCGCCCTGGTCGACGAACGGCAGCCCCGTCAGCCATTCGTACAGTTCGTCCCGTTCGTCGTCCGGGCGGTCGACCAGGACCCGGAAGACGTCCGCGTCCAGCCACCGGGGCAGCGCGCAGAGCGTGGCGACGTCCCGGCGGGCCTTGGGCTCCCCGTCCAGGAACCGGCTCACAGCATTGCGGCTCGGATCCCGCACACTCTCCGGACCGACCGGGGGAGTCTTCGCGAGCGTCGACACGAGGATGGGCAGGCCGCCCGTGAGCCGCAGCACCTCCTCGACCACCGGCTCGGCCACCACCCCGCGCCCGGCCAGCAGCCGCCTCGCCTCCTCGTCGGTGAACGGCTCCAGCGCCACGTCCGCCACGGAGTACAGGCCACTGCCGCGGGCGGCGTCCCGGGGGCTCTGCCCGGCGGTGACCACGACGAGGGTCGCCGGCAGCCGGCGGTCCTCCTCGTCGCCCGTGAGCATCTCGTGCAGCCACGGTTCGAGATACGGTCCGGTCCGCTCGTACGTGTCGAAGAACAGCACGATCCACCGGCCGCCGGAGGCGGCGTCCCGCAGTTCGCGCAGCAGCAGCGGGGTGAGCACCTTCTCCGGTGTCAGGACCAGGTCCCGGTCGTCCTCGCTGCGGAACCGGGCGCCGAGCCCGGCCCACAGGCGGTCGGCGCCCTGGGCGAGCCGGTCCGCGGGGATACCTCTGGTGACCACACCGGCGAACGGGACGGTGGCGTCCACCAGACCGATGCCCGCCTGCACGGCGGCCGTGCTGCCGGCCGACGCCGTCGGCGGCTCGGGGGCCGACGCGGCGAGGGCGGCCGCCTCCGCCTCACGCCGCCGGTCGCGGTAGGTGGCGAGCCGCCGTTCCAGAGCTCTCAATTTCCGGTTCTGGTCCGCGAATTGACGACACATCACCTCCAGCGCCTCCGGCACGCTCCCGGCGCCCTCACCGACGTACACCGTCAACGCGCCGCGCTCGCGCGCGAGATGCCGCCATTCCCGGATCAGCGAGGTCTTCCCCACGCCGGCGGGGCCGTGCACATGGAAGCGGAAACGGTGCCGGTCGTCGCCGGGCGGGATGTCGAAGTTCCGCAGGAACAGGTCCCGTTCGGCCTCCCGGCCCACGAATCCGGCCCGCACGCTCTGTTGGTTCAGCTGCTGCAGCGACGGCTCCGCCTGCGCCACCGGTACGTCCTCTCGCCCGCGAACCCTGACTCCCACATTCTGGCTCACCGCGTGCGGGCGCACCGGTCGCCACGGGGAGAATGGCTGTCATGACCACTACCACCCCCCGTACCGCCCTCTCCCTGGCCGCCGCCCTGCTGACCGGCACCGTCGCCCTCTACATCGCCCTGGTCGCGTTCGGGAACATCACCGACTTCGGCACCAACCAGGCGTTCGTGCAGCACGTCCTGGCCATGGACACCACGTTCAAGGACGACGACCTGATGTGGCGGGCCGTCACCAGCAAGGGCCTGCAGAACACCGCCTACGTCGCCATCATCGTCTGGGAGACCGCCGCCGCACTGGTTCTGATCTACGGCACCTGGCTGTGGGCCCGGCGCGACCAGGCCCGTGCGCGTGCCGTGTCGACCTACGGCCTGCTGATGCTGCTGCTGCTCTTCGGGGCCGGCTTCATCGCCGTCGGCGGCGAGTGGTTCTCCATGTGGCAGTCGAAGACCTGGAACGGACTCGACGCGGCGCTGCGGGTGTTCATGCTGAGCGGCGTCGTCCTGATCGTCGTGCAGCTGACCGGCCGGCGCGGCGAGGAGTGACCGCCGGGCCTACTTGACGACGGCCACCTTCGTACCGGCCGTCCCGAACGTCCACATCGCCGCCCCGTCCGCCGTCCGCATCCGGATGCCGCCCGTCGGTGTCCCGGAGGCGGGCGGCGGCGAGGAGCCGTCGACGGCGTTGGAGAAGGCGATGTTGGAGCCGGACTGCACGGTGAAGTACACGATGTGCTCGATCTTCACGCCGTCCGAGCCGGTGATGGGGCCCTCGGAACGCGTGCCGACCGTGTAGGTCCCCGGCTCCGGGCCGACCGTCCCCGGCCACACGGCGATGGTGCGCCGGGCCTCGTCGCCCGAGTCGACCAGCCAGACCGTCTTCTGCCCGAGCGAGTAGACGATGCGGCGCCCCGTGCCGGAGCCGGCCGGCACCGCGACCGGCCCCTTGGAGTGCGTGGGCTTGGGATGCGCCGTGGCCGACGCGCTGGGCCGGGCCGCGACCGCGTGCGGTTTCGGTCCCTTCTCGGCCTGCACGGCCAGGACGGTGACAGCGGCTATCGCTCCCACCGTCAGGCCGGTCACCCAGACCTTCGAGGCTGGCACGGCACGCATCTCCTCGGTTACAGGACCCCTCGGACCCGTTGGAACAGGGGTCCGATCATCGTACTGTGGCGCCCTCGCTGCTCCGTCCGGGACGGGCAGGTCCGGGACGGGTTAGTCCAGGACGGGCAGCAGCTCCGGGAGGTGTCCGTCGGACGCCGCTGCGGCCCGCTGCCGTTCCTCCGGGACCTCGCCGTACAGCGTCGTCCGCGGCCTCGCCGGACGGCCGGCCGCCTCCGCCACCGCGATCAGGTCCCGCACCGACTTGTAGGAGCCGTAGGAGGAGCCCGCCATCCGGGAGATCGTCTCCTCCATGAGGGTCCCGCCCAGGTCGTTGGCCCCGGAGCGGAGCATCTCCGCCGCGCCCTCGGTGCCCAGCTTCACCCAGCTCGTCTGGATGTTGGGGATGTGCGGGTGCAGGAGCAGGCGGGCCATCGCCGTCACGGCCCGGTTGTCCCGCATCGTCGGGCCCGGACGCGCGATGCCCGCCAGGTAGACCGGTGCGTTGGTGTGGATGAAGGGCAGGGTCACGAACTCCGTGAAGCCGCCGGTGCGCTGCTGGATGCCGGCCAGCGTGCGCAGGTGGCCGAGCCAGTGGCGGGGCTGGTCGACATGGCCGTACATCATCGTCGACGACGAGCGGATGCCCAGCTCGTGCGCCGTCGTGACCACCTCGATCCAGGTCGCCGTCGGCAGCTTGCCCTTCGTCAGGATCCAGCGGACCTCGTCGTCGAGGATCTCCGCGGCCGTGCCGGGGATCGAGCCGAGGCCCGCCTCCTTGGCGGCGCTCAGCCACTCGCGGATCGACATCCCGGTGCGGGTGGCGCCGTTGACGACCTCCATCGGGGAGAAGGCGTGCACGTGCATCCCGGGCACGCGCTCCTTGACCGCCTTCGCGATGTCGAAGTACGCCGTGCCCGGCAGGTCCGGGTGGATGCCGCCCTGCATGCACACCTCCACCGCGCCCACGTCCCAGGCCTGCTGGGCGCGGTCGGCGACCTGGTCCAGGGAGAGGGTGTAGGCGTCGGCGTCCGTACGGCGCTGGGCGAAGGCGCAGAAGCGGCAGCCCGTGTAGCAGACGTTGGTGAAGTTGATGTTGCGCGTGACGATGTACGTCACGTCGTCGCCGGCCACCGACTTGCGCACGTCGTCCGCCACCCGGCACAGCGCGTCCAGCGCCGGGCCGTCCGCGTGCAGCAGGGCCAGCGCCTCGGCGTCGGTGAGCCGCGTGGGGTCGTCGGCCGCCGTCGCCAGGGCCTGGCGCACGTCGGTGTCGATGCGCTCGGGGACCATGCCGGGGGCGGCCGCCGCGCGCAGTTCGGCCCAGTCGCCGTAGACCTCGTCGAAGTCGTCGCGGCGGTCGGAGGTACGGCCCTCGGTGTCGATCGCGGTGTGCAGATCCGTACGGCCGGACGGCACGAACACCTCCTCCGGCTCCTGCCAGGGGTGGCCCTCGACCACCGCGTCCGGGCGGGCGAGGCCGGTGACCGCGTCGGCCAGGGCACTCACGTGCGGGCGCAGGCGCGGGTCCAGCCAGGGCTCGCCGCGCCGCACGAACTCCGGGTAGACACACAGGCGTTCACGCAGCTCGAACCCTGCCGCCGCGGACTTCGCCGCCAGCTCCTCGATCTGCGGCCAGGGCCGCTCGGGGTTGACGTGGTCGATGGTCAGCGGGGAGACCCCGCCCCAGTCGTCGATGCCCGCGCCGATCAGCCGCTCGTACTCGGAGTCGACGAGGTTGGGCGGCGCCTGCAGACAGGCGCCCGGGCCCATGATGTGCCGGGCGACGGCCACCGTCGCCACCAGCTCGTCCAGTTCGGCGTCCGGCATGCCGCGCATCGCGGTGTCCGGCTTGGCGCGGAAGTTCTGGATGATCAGTTCCTGGATGCCGTGGTACGCCCGCGACACCTTCCGCAGCGCGAACAGCGACTCCGCCCGCTCCTCGTAACTCTCGCCGATGCCGATGAGGATGCCGGAGGTGAAGGGGACGGAGGAGCGGCCGGCGTCCTCCAGCACCCGCAGGCGGACGGCCGGTTCCTTGTCCGGGGAGCCGTGGTGCGGGCCGCCGGGCTCGGACCACAGCCGGGTCGCGGTCGTCTCCAGCATCATGCCCATGGACGGGGCGACCGGCTTGAGGCGCTGGAAGTCCGTCCACGACATGACGCCCGGGTTGAGGTGGGGCAGCAGGCCCGTCTCCTCCAGGATGCGGATGGAGATGGCGCGGACGTAGGCGATGGTGTCGTCGTAGCCGTGCGCGTCGAGCCACTCGCGCGCCTCGGGCCACCGGTCCTCGGGCTTGTCCCCCAGGGTGATCAGGGCTTCCTTGCAGCCGAGGGCGGCGCCCTTGCGGGCGATGTCGAGGACCTCGTCCGGCGACATGAACATCCCGTGCCCGGCGCGGCGCAGCTTGCCGGGCACGGTGACGAAGGTGCAGTAGTGGCACTTGTCCCGGCACAGCCGGGTGAGCGGGATGAAGACGCTCTTCGAGTACGTGATGACGCCGGGGCGGCCCGCCGCCTCCAGACCCGCGTCGCGCACCCGGGCGGCCGACGCGGCGAGGTCGGTGAGGGCCTCGCCGCGCGCCTGGAGCAGGACGGCCGCCTCGGTGACGTCGAGCGCGACGCCGTCCCGCGCGCGTTTGAGAGCGCGACGCATGGAGTTCTCGGTCGGGCCGGTGCCGCCGGGGCGGTCGGAAGAGCCGGTTCCGGAGCTCACGGAAGTCGTCATCCTTCGAGCATACGGTCGAGCTGATCAGTGCCGAGAGGTCAGCCCAGGAAGGCTTCGTAGTCGTCCAGCACCCGCAGCACCTCGGCCTCCCCGGCCGGCGGCAGCTGGACCACGACCTCCTCGATGCCCAGGTCCGCGTAGTGCGCGAGCTTGCCGGCGCCGGGGTAGACGGCGTACGGGACGATCTGGAGGGCGTCCGGGTCGCGGCCCGCGTCCGCCCAGGCCGATCGCAGCACCGGCAGCGACTCGGTCAGGCCGCGCCCCCCGATCGGCATCCAGCCGTCGGCGTAGGCGCAGATGTGGGAGAAGAGCTTGGGGCCGGCCGCCCCGCCGACGAAGGTGCGCGGACCGACGACCGGGCCGCGCGGCTTCTGGGCCGGCTTCGGGTGCGCGTGGGAGGCCCGCACGCTGCCGAACTCGCCTTCGTACGCGGTCGGTTCCTCCGACCACAGGGCGCGCATCAGCGCCATCCGGTCGCGCACCAGCTCGCGCCGGGTCCGCCACTCCACCCCGTGGTCGGCGGCCTCCTCGACGTTCCAGCCGAAGCCGAGGCCGAGGGTGAAGCGGCCGCCGGAGAGGTGGTCGAGCGTCGCGATCTGCTTGGCGAGGGCGATCGGGTCGTGCTGCGCGACCAGCGTGATGCCGGTGCCGAGGCCGAGCCGCTCGGTCACCGCGGCCGCCTGGCCGAGCGCGACGAACGGGTCGAGGGTGCGGCCGTACTCGGGCGGCAGCTCGCCGCCCGCCGGGTACGGGGTCGTCCGCTCCACCGGGATGTGGGTGTGCTCGGGCAGGTACAGACCCGCGAAACCGCGCTGTTCCAGCTCACGGGCGAGTCGGACGGGGGCGAAGGTCTCGTCGGTGAGGAAGATCGTGACAGCGATACGCATGAGCCATCTGTACCGGGCACGAGCGAAGAAGTCCATACCGACCAGTCGGCCCTCTTTTCACGGAGAACGCCGGAAGAACTCCCAGATCCATGTACATGTCATATCGTCGAGCCGCGATTCCCTCTCCGTTCACGGAAGTTCACACCCGGACCCGAAGGTGGCTCGTATGTGTGAGGACGCCCACGGCATCGGACGACGCGCCCTGTTCGTGACGGGCACGGCCGCCGCGCTTACGTTGGGAGGCGTGAGCTTCGCGGCGGCCGACGGCCAGGACCAGGAGACCCCGACGACAGCGACGATCCGCGGCACCCTGCCCACCGGTTCGCCGGACTTCGTGTACGTACCCGTCGAAGTCCCCTCCGGCGTACGCGAGATCAAGGTCGCCTACACCTACGACAAGCCGGCCGTCCCGGCCGGCACCCAGGGCAACGCCCTCGACATCGGCATCTTCGACGAGCGCGGCACCGAGCCGGGCGGCCGGGGATTCCGCGGCTGGTCGGGCGGCGCGCGCTCCGAGTTCTTCATCCGTGCGGACGACGCCACGCCCGGGTACGTGCCCGGGCCGGTCCGCGCGGGCACCTGGCACGTGGCGCTGGGACCGTACACGGTCGCCCCGCAGGGGCTGTCGTACGAGCTGACGGTCACGCTGACCTACGGGGAGCCGGGCGAGACGCCCGCGCCCGTGTACCCGCCCGAACGGGCCAGGGGGCGCGGCCGGGCCTGGTACCGGGGCGACTGCCACCTGCACTCCTGGCACTCCGACGGGCGCCGCACCCCCGCCGAGATCGCGGCCCTCGCGCGGGCGGCCGGGCTCGACTTCATCAACTCCTCGGACCACAACACCGCCACCTCGCACCCCCATTGGGCCACCGAGGCGGGCGACGACCTGCTGATCCTGCTCGGCGAGGAGATCACCACGCGCAACGGCCACGTCGTCGCGCTCGGCACCGAGCCCGGCACCTTCGTCGACTGGCGCTACCGGGCCCGCGACAACCGCTTCGGCAAGTACGCCCGCCAGATCCGGCGGGCCGGCGGCCTGGTGGTGCCGGCCCATCCGCACGCCACCTGCATCGGGTGCGGCTGGAAGTTCGGGTTCGGCGAGGCGGACGCGATCGAGGTGTGGAACGGGCCGTACACGCCCGACGACGAGGTGGCGCTCGCCGAGTGGGACAACCTGCTGGTCGCGTCCGTGCGCGAGGGACGCGGGTGGCTCCCGGCCATGGGCAGCAGCGACGCGCACCGCGACCCGGACGCCGTCGGCCTCCCGCAGACCGTCGTCCTCGCCGACGACCTGACCCGCACCGCGATCCAGCACGGCATCCGCGCGGGACGCTCCTACGTCGCCGAGTCGCAGAAGGTCTCGCTGGCCTTCACCGCGAGCGGGGGCAAGGGCCTGCACGCCGGGATCGGCGAGCGCCTGGAGGTCGACCCCGACACCCCCGTCACGGTCCGCGTGGAGGCGAGCGGCGCCCCGCGCTGCACGATCCGCCTGGTCACCGACCAGGGCGTCCTGTTCACCGGCGACCCGCTGCCGGTCTCCGGCTCCGGCACGGCGGAGTGGCACACGACCGCGGCCTACGCCGCCTACGTGCGCGCGGAGTTGCGCCACGAGACGGCGGCGGGCCCGGTGCCCGGCGCACTCGCGGCGTTCAGCAACCCGATCTTCCTGGGACGCCGCTAGCCCTTGCCGGACGGAGCATGTGATGGGCTTCCGCCGTCCGTCGAGAAGGAAGTCAGCAGGAACCCAGGGTTCCAGGCCGGAATCGACAAGGGTCTGCGCATGCTTGGAGAAGAGAAACCGTGAGAATGAACGCCGGAATGCTCGACCTCCTGGGAGGTGTCACGCCTTCCGCTCGGGAACAGGACGTGCCGGAACCGTTCCGTGCGGTCGTGCGCGAGGGGTGGATTCTGGACGGCGGAGCGCAACTCCTGACAGTCCTGCATTCCGGGTACTCGGGAGGCGGCAGTCAGGACTTCGAAGACGTTGTCCATTACGAGGCCACGGTGAACGGCCGCGGGATGACCGACTACGACCTTCCACGGTCCGGCACCGAGAGGCTCGAGACGCTCCTACGCCGGTCCGTCGGCTACGCCTGCACAGCCCTGCAGGCCGTACCGGAGGGACGGACATGACCGCTTGAGCTCATACGCGGATGAGCACTGCTCGAGATTTCCCAGGAGGATGCGGCCGCCATGATCGTGAAGTGACGAAACCTGAGTCCACTGCAGCACGGCTCGCATGTCCCCGCGCGCTGTCACCGGAGGTCGAGATCCGCGACCACCGCCGCGTGGTCCGACGGCCATACCCCGTCGACCGGGGCGTCACCCGCTCGGCGCACGGAGCGCACCGTGCCGATTCCGCCGGGGCCGGCGGGAGCGCCGACGTGGATGTAGTCGATGCGCGTGCTCGGGCCCAGGCCCGGGTGGACGTACTCGTTCGCCGTGTCCCAGGTGGCGGACGGGGCCACCGGGTCGGCGTACTCCCAGGCGTCGAAGAAGACCTGGCCCGGCACGGCGGGAGCGGTGCGGAAGCCGCCGAAGAGGCGGATCTCGTCGGAGTCGGGCGGGGCGTTGAAGTCCCCGGTGACCACGGGCGGGAAGTCGGTGCCGCCGCGGTGGGCGGCGACGAACTCGGCGAGCGCGGCGACCTGGGTGCGGCGTACGGCGGAGGCGTGCAGCGGCGAGGACAGGTGGACGGTGAAGAACGGCACCGGGTGGCCGGGGGCGGCGATGCGGGCGTGCAGGGCGATGCGCCCGTCGTCGAGCTCCTCGGGCACGGGCAGCCGCAGCACCTCCTGCCGCACGACCGGCCAGCGGCTCAGCACCGCGTTGCCGATCTCCACCCCCGTCTCCCCGATCCGCCGCTGCCAGCGCTCGGGGGCGGGCGAGGCCGCCCAGGCCCAGTGCAGACCGAGCTCACCGGCGAGCCACTCGGCGAGGTTCTCACCGCCGGCGCACCACACCTCCTGCAGCCCCACCACGTCGGGCTGCAGATCCCGCAGCACCGCCAGCACGGCCTTCTGCCGCTCGGCCCAAGGCCCGAACCGCCACCACAGGTTCCAGGTCACCACCCGCATGAGGCCGCCCGTCTCTCGTGGAGGAACGTTCGATGTTCCGCCGCCCGTCCGATCCCCCGTGGGAGACATTGAAGAGCATCGGGACCACCGAGTGACAGGAGAACCGGAAACATGCCCGGCAGCGCGGAGAAGAAGTACCTGGCCGTCACCGCATTTCAGCGGCGGCTCAATGCCGTTGTGCGGCGGTTGCCGTTGCACACCCTGTTGGAGACCACCGGGCGCAGGTCGGGGGTGGCGCGGCGGACGCCCGTCGGGGGGCGGCGGGTCGGTGGGGCGTTCTGGTTGGTCTCCGAGTTCGGGGAGCGGTCCCAGTACGTGCGCAACATCAAGGCGGACCCGCGGGTGCGGGTCCGCCTTCGCGGGCGCTGGTACACCGGGACGGCCCATCTCCTGCCGGACGACGACCCGGTCGCGCGGCTGCGCGGCCTACCCCGGATGAACAGCCTGGCCGTGCGGGCGGTCGGGGCGTCGCTGCTGACGGTGCGGGTGGACCTCGACGAGTGAATGGGGCGGGGCCGGTCAGCCGGGCCAGACGATGGACTGCACCTCGCTGTAGGCGTGCAGTGCGTACGAGCCGACGTCGCGGCCCACGCCGCTCCTCCTGAACCCGCCGAACGGCGCCTCCATGTTGCGTCCGACGGTGTTCACGCCGACCCCGCCGGCCCGCAGCCGCCGTGCCACGCGGAAGGCGCGGGCCACGTCCCCGGACCACACGTAGTCGATGAGCCCGTAGTCGCTGTCGCCGGCGAGGGCGACGCCCTCCTCCTCGTCCTCGAAGGGGATGACCACGACCACGGGTCCGAAGATCTCCTCGCGGGCGACCCGCATGTCGTTGGTGCAGTCGGCCAGGAGGGTGGGGGCCACGTAGAAACCGCGGTCGAGGGAGGGGCGTTCGCCGCCCGTCACCACCACCGCGCCCTCCTTGCGGCCGAGTTCGACGTAGGATTCGACCCGGTCGCGGTGTGCCGCGGAGATCACCGGGCCGACCACCGTGTCCGGCTCCCGGGGGTCTCCCACCTTCAACCTGCCTGCGTACGCGGCCAGTTGCTCGACCAGGCTGTCGTAGACGCCGCGCTGGGCCAGTACCCGCGTCGGCGCCGTGCAGATCTGGCCGCTGTAGAAGGAGAAGGTGGTGCCGATGCCCGCCACCGCCGACGCGAGGTCCGCGTCGTCGAAGACCAGCGCCGCGCCCTTGCCGCCGAGCTCCATCAGCTGGCGTTTCATGTCCCGGCCGCACACCTCGGCGATGCGCTGCCCGACCGCCGTGGAGCCGGTGAAGCTCACCATGTCGACGTCGGCCGACTCGACCGCCGCCTCGCCGACGGAGGCGGACCGCCCGCAGACCACGTTCACCACGCCCGGCGGCGCGCCCGCCGCCTCCAGCGCCTCCGCCATCCGGTACACCGACAGCGGGTCCTGCGGGGCCGGCTTGACGACCACGGTGTTGCCCATGGCGAGCGCGGGGGCGATCTTGCCCGCCGGGTTCGCCCACGGGTTGTTGTACGAGGTGATGCAGGTGACGACGCCGACCGGCTGGCGCACGGCGAGGGCGCCCATGACCGCCGCCCTCCCCATCGGGCCCGCCTCGTTGATCTGCGGCGCGATCGCCCACTCGGCGGGCTCCACGCGCGCATAGCGCCGGAACCGGGCCATGCCCACCCCGACCTGCATCGCCCGCGCCGTCCCGGTGGTGGCGCCGGTCTCCGCCCGCGCCAGCTCGGCGTACGGCACGAAGCGGCTGCCGATGATGTCCGCCGCGCGGCCGAGGACCGCCGCCCGCTCCCCGGGCGGGGTTCTCGACCACGGCCCGAAGGCCTCGCGGGCCGCGGCACACGCCGCGTGCACCTGATCCCGCGAGGCCTCCGGAGCACGTCCGACGGTCTCCTCGGTCGCCGGGTCGACGACGGCGTAGTGCCCGCCGTCGGGTTCGGTCCACTCGCCCCCGACGAACAGCCGCTGCCCGTCGGCCGCCCGGCTCACCGGGTGCTCACCGTGCTCGTGTCCCGGCCGGACCGCAGCACCGTGCCGGGTACGGCGCCGCTCACCACGTCGTCCCGGATCGCCTCGACGCCGTTGACCCACACGGCCCGCACCCCGATCGCCTTGGCGTCCAGGCGCGGGCTGTCACCCGGCAGGTCGTGCACCAGGGTGGCCTGGCCGGCGTCGATCCGTTCCGGGTCGAAGAGCACCAGGTCGGCATGGAAGCCCTCCTCCACCCGCCCTCGCTCGCGCAGCCCGAACAGCCGCGCCGGGTCGTCGGTCAGCATCTTCACGGCCTGCTCCAGACCGACCAGCTTGCGCCGGCGCAGGCAGTCGCCGAGGAACCTCGTCGTGTACGGGGCCCCGCACATGCGGTCCAGATGGGCGCCCGCGTCGGATCCACCGAGCAGGACGTCCTCGTGCTGCCAGGTCTCGGCCCGCAGCGCCCAGGACGCAGGGTCGTTGTCGGTGGGCATCGGCCACAGGACGGTCCGCAGGTCGTCGGCCGCGCAGATCTCGACCAGGCAGTGGAAGGGATCGAGCCCGCGCTCCTCGGCGATGTCCCGCACCACGCGCCCGGACAGGCCCTCGTTGGCCTCGCTGTAGGTGTCGCCGATGACGTACCGCCCGAAGTTGGCGAGCCGCCGGAAGACGCCCGCCTCCTTGGACTGGGCGCGGCGCAGCATCTCGGCCCGTACGTCCGAATCCCGCAGCCTGGCGATCCGCTCCGGGACCGGCAGCCCGAGGACCGGTCCCCAGCCGGGGATCAGGTTGAGCGCGCAGAACGTGCCGAGCGACATGTTCATCGGCGTCAGGATCGGCATGGTGAGCGCGACGATCCGGCCGCCCGCCTTGCGCGCCCGCTCGCTCGCGAACAACTGCCGGGGCACGCGCTCGGGGACGGCCGCGTCCACGGTCAGCACGTTCCAGTTCAGGGGCCGTCCGGCCGCGGCGCTCATCTCCACGAACAGGTCGATCTCGGCGTCGCTGAACTGGTCGAGGCAGCCCGCGACGATCGCCTCGATCTGCGTCCCCTCGTGCTCGCCGACGGCCTTGGACAGGGCGAGCAGTTCCGCGGGCTTCGCGTGCCGCGAGGCCACCGGCTGCCCGTCGCCGTCGGAGTGGGTGGAGGACTGGGTGGTGGAGAACCCCCAGGCGCCGGCGTCCATGGCCTCGTGCAGCAGCCGTACGATCTCGGCGAGTTGCTCCTCGCCGGGCTGCCCGCCGACCGCGTCCGGTCCCATCACGTACCGCCGTAGCGCACAGTGCCCCACCATGAAGCCGGCGTTGACGGCGATGCGCCCTTCGAGGGCGTCCAGGTACTCCGCGAACGAGTTCCAGCTCCAGGGCGCCCCCTCCTCCAGCGCCACCAGCGACATGCCCTCCACCTTGGACATCATCCGCCGCGTGTAGTCGGCGTCCTCGGGCCGGGCGGGGTTCAGCGGGGCCAGGGTGAAACCGCAGTTGCCGGCGGCCACGGTGGTCACCCCGTGGTTCAGGGACGGGGTGGCGTAGGGGTCCCAGAACAGCTGGGCGTCGTAGTGGGTGTGCGGGTCGACGAACCCGGGCGCGAGGACGAGCCCGGAGGCGTCCTCGCTGCTGCGGGCCTCCTCGCTGACGGTCCCGACGACGGCGATCCGCCCGTCCCGGATGCCGACGTCGGCGGTGTACGCGGGCGCGCCCGTGCCGTCGACGACGGACGCGCCTTTGATGACGTGATCGAGCATGAACGTCGCCTCCTAGAGCCCACCGACGGCGGTCACACGGCAGCCCGGAACCGCGAGGTCCGGTGAACGGGATCCGTGTCGATCTTCGGGATCACGTGCTCGCCGATCAGCCGGATCGTCTGCAGCGTCTCCTCCTTGGGGACCCCCACCGGCAGCCCGAAGCTGAGCTGGTCGGCGCCTGCCTGCTCCCACCGCTTGCACTGGGTGAGCACCTCGTCCGGGTCGCCGCAGATCAGCAGTTCCTCCTCGATCAGCAGCTCGACGAACTCGGGGGTGTACTCGGGGAGGGTCTCCGGCCACACCGGGAAGCCCTCGGGCCGCGGGAAGGTGTCGTGGTAGCGGAAGACCAGCGAGGGCAGGTAGTGCAGTCCGCCGTGCACGGCGATGTCGATGGCCTCCGCGTGCGTCGGCGCGCAGATCGCCGTCGTCGTCACCATCACGTTGTCGTTGACGAAGTCCCCGATCGGCTCGGCGTTGACGACCGCGGTCTTGTACTGCTCCAGCACCCACTCCATGTCGGAGACCTTCTGGATGCTGAACCCGAGGACGCCGAGGCCCTTCTTCGCGGCCATCGCGTACGAGGGCGGCGAGCCGGCGGCGTACCACATGGCGGGGTGCGACTTCCCGTACGGCTTCGGCAGGACCTTGCGCGGCGGCAGCTGCCAGTGCTTGCCCTGGAAGCCGGCGTACTCGTCCTGGAGCCACATCTTGGGGAACTCGGCGATCGTCTCCTCCCAGATCTCCTTCGTGTAGTTCATGTCGGTCACGCCGGGTATGAACCCGAGGATCTCGTGCGAGCCGGCTCCGCGGCCGCTGCCGAACTCGAAGCGGTTCTCGGTGAGGTGGTCGAGCATCGCGACCTTCTCGGCCACCTTCACCGGGTGGTTGACCTGGGCGAGCGGGTTGAAGATCCCGGAGCCGAGGTGGATGCGGTCCGTGGCGTACGCCAGGTACCCGAGGAAGACGTCGTTGGCGGAGAGGTGCGAGTACTCCTCCAGGAAGTGGTGCTCGGACGCCCAGGCGTACTTGAAGCCCGACCGGTCCGCCTGGATGACGTACTCGGTCTCCTCCATCAGCGCCTTGTGTTCGGCGAGCGGGTCGGTCTCGGCGCGCTTGCCCACGTATCCCTGTACAAAGAGCCCGAATTCCAAGGCGGGTCACCATCCCTACGTTCCTGACGCACCGTCAGATTCTCTGCCGCCGAACTGTTGCACCGCCCGCATGCACCGTCAATAGCTGACGGCCTGTCAGATGTTGGTCAGACGACGGAGACGCCCGCCAGCCAGCCCCCGTCGATCACGAACGGCTGCCCGGTGATGTAGGAGGAGTCGTCGCAGGTGAGGAAGAGGGCGAGGCGGGCCACCTCCTCCGGCCGCCCGATCCGGCCGAGCGGCACGAGCTTGCGGTACAGCTCGTCCAGCGCCCGGCTCATCCCCTCCACGTCCGCCGTCGGATCCAGCTGGGCGGGGTTGGACATCGCGGTGTCGACGGCGCCGGGGCACATCGCGTTGACCCGGATGCGCCGGTCGGCCAGTTCCAGGGCGGCGACCCGGGTGAGGCCAAGGATGGCGTGCTTGGTGGCGGCGTAGGAGCCGACGGCGGCCATGCCGGTCACGGCCGTGTAGGAGGCGGTGTTGACGATGGTGCCGCCGTCCTCCATCACCGGCGCCACCGTCTTCATGCCGAGGAAGCAGCCGACCTGGTTGACCTGCACGACCTGCATGAACTCCTCGAGCGGGGTGTCGAGCAGGGAGTTGAAGCGCAGGATGCCGGCGTTGTTGACCAGCCCGTCGACGCGGCCGAAGGCGTTCTTGACCGTGCCGACCGCCGAGCGCCACTGGTCCTCCCGGCTCACGTCCAGGTGGACGTAGCGGGCCCCCAGCTCCTCGGCGAGCGCCCCGCCCTGTTCGTCCAGGACGTCGGCGACCACGACCTCGGCCCCCTCCGCCCGGAACAGGCGGGCCTCCTGCTCCCCCTGTCCGCGCGCCGCTCCGGTGACGATGACGACGCGTCCGTCCAGCTTGCCCATGCGGTACTCCTCAGAGGTGGGGCGCCACGTCGGCGCCGAACGCGGCCATCTGGTCGGTGAGTTCGCTCCGGCTGCGGCAGCGGAAGCGCACCTGGATCTGGTGCACTCCCATCGCCCCGTAGGCCCGCAGGGACTCCGCGAGCCGGTCCGGGGAGCCGGTGAGGGTGCGGCGCCCGACGTCCCAGGAGGGGGCGCCGACGTACAGCGGCTCGGTGATGGCGCCGACGGTGACCGGGTCCTCGATGCCGGCCTCGGCGCGCAGCCGCTTCAGGGTGGCGATCTGTCCGGGCAGCCGGTCGCGCGGATCGCCCTGCGGCAGCCAGCCGTCGCCCCTGAGCGCGGCCCGGCGCACGGCGGCGGGCGAGGAGCCGCCGACCCAGACGGGCACCTTCTCCTGGGCCGGCCTCGGGCGCTGGCCGAGGCCCTCGAAGTCGTAGAGCTTGCCGTGGTGTTCGGGGTACTCCTGCGGGCCGAGCGCGGCGCGCAGGGCGTCGACGGTCTCGTCGAGCACGGCCCCGCGCCGCTCGAAGTCGGCGCCGAGGACCTCGAACTCCTCGCGGACGTGCCCGGCCCCGACGCCGAGGATCAGCCGGCCTCCGCTGAGGTGGTCGAGGGTCGCGTACTGCTTGGCGCTCAGCAGGGGGTGGCGCAGCCCCACCACGGCGACGTGGCTGAGCAGCCGCACGCGCTCGGTCACGCCCGCGAGGTAGGCGAGCGTGGCCACCGGGTCGTACCAGATCGTGCTCATGGCGGAGGCCAGGCGACGCGGGATGGCGACGTGGTCGCAGCTCGCGACGTAGTCGAAGCCGGCGCGCTCGGCGGTGCGGGCGATCTCCACCAGGTCCCCGGGACCCGCGTCCGCCTCCCAGTCCTCGGCGTAGATCGTGCTCTGGGACTGGACGGGCAGCTGGATGCCGTACACCAGGCCGGCGCTCACCGCGCCCCGCTCCACAGTCCCTCGCCGGTCAGGCCCAGCAGGTCGATGGCGTTGCCGCGCACGATCCGCTCCACCACGTCCGGTGCCAGATGGCCCATCTGCGCCTCGCCCACCTCGCGGGACTTGGGCCAGGTCGAGTCGGAGTGCGGGTAGTCCGTCTCGTACAGGACGTTGGCCAGGCCGATGGCGTCGAGGTTCCTGAGCCCGAAGGCGTCGTCGAAGAAGCAGCCGTAGACGTGCTCGGCGAAGAGTTCGGACGGCGGGCGGTGGACCTTGTCGGCGACCCCGCCCCAGCCGCGGTTCTCCTCCCAGACGACGTCCGCGCGCTCCAGGATGTACGGGATCCAGCCGATCTGGCCCTCGGCGTACATCACCTTGAGGTTCGGGAAGCGCTCGAACTTGCCGCTCATCAGCCAGTCGACCATGGAGAAGCAGCAGTTGGCGAAGGTGATGGTCGAACCGACCGCGGGCGGCGCGTCCTTGGAGGTCGAGGGCATGCGGCTGCTGGAGCCGATGTGCATGGCGACGACCGTGCCGGTCTCGTCGCAGGCGGCGAGGAAGGGGTCCCAGTCGTCGCCGTGGATGGAGGGCAGGCCCAGGTAGGGCGGTATCTCGGAGAAGGCGACCGCACGCACCCCGCGGGCCGCGTTGCGCCGCACCTCGGCGGCGGCGAGCTCGGGGTCCCACAGCGGGATGAGCGTGAGGGGTATCAGCCGGCCCCGCGCCTCGGGGCCGCACCACTCCTCCACCATCCAGTCGTTGTACGCCCGCACGCACAGCAGGCCGAGTTCGCGGTCCTTGGCCTCGGTGAAGGTCTGGCCGCAGAAGCGCGGGAAGGTCGGGAAGCAGACGGCGGACTGGACGTGATTGACGTCCATGTCGGCCAGGCGCTGCGGGACGTCGTAGGAGCCGGGGCGCATCTGCTCGTAGGTGATGATCTCGAGCTTGATCTCGTCCCTGCTGCAGCCGACCGCCGTGTCCAGGCGGGTGAGGGGGCGGTGCAGGTCCTCGTAGACCCACCAGTCGCCGATCGGGCCGTCGTCGCCGGGTCCGCCCATCACCGGCCTGAACCGGCCGCCCAGGAAGGACATCTCCTTCAGCGGGGCGCGGACGATGCGCGGTCCGGTGTCCTGGTACTTCTTCGGCAGGCGGCTGGTCCAGACGTCGGCGGGCTCCACGGTGTGGTCGTCGACGGAGATGATCAGGGGAAACGTGGCCTGGGTGCCGGGTTGGGTGTCCATGGCGGCCACGGTAGCGCTGATCTGACGGTCCGTCAGCTATGCGTGTCGTGGGGATCTCGTTGCTCGGGTCTGTCCGGAAGTGTGCGAAGACCGGGTGTGGGCCTTGTGATATCCCGCGCGTCCGGCTGTGAGCGCGCTCTCCACAGCTGACGCATCCGCCATGGACAAGGCAGACTGACGGAGTTGCTCACTGTGTCTAGGGGGACGGCGATGGACGGTGTACCGCGAGTGCCGGAGCAGAGGCGTGCCGGCTCCTCGGCGGAGCCTGCCGCGCTGAGCTTCGCCGTGCTCGGTCCGGTACGGGCCCGGCGCGGCGAGGAGGCCGTCGGCACCGGCTCCCCTCAGCAACGCGCCCTGCTCGCCGCCCTGCTGCTGCGCGAGGGCCGCACCGCGACCGCGGCCGAGCTGATCGACGCCCTGTGGGGCGAGGAGCCGCCGTCGCAGGCGCTGGCGGCGCTGCGGACGTACGCCTCCCGGCTGCGCAAGGTGCTGGACCCCGGGGTCCTGGTGAGCGAGTCCGGCGGGTACGCGGTGCGCGGGCTCGGCGAGGGCGCGCTGGACCTGGCGGTGGCGCAGGAGCTGGCGGCCGAGGCGGAGAAGGCGCGTGGCGCCGGCGACCTGGGCCGGGCGCGCGCGGTGCTGGGCCGGGCCCTCGCGCTGTGGGAGGGCGAGGCGCTGGCCGGGGTGCCGGGCCCGTACGCGGACGCGCAGCGGGTGCGCCTGGAGGAGTGGCGGCTGCAACTGCTGGAGTCCCGCCTCGACATGGACCTGGAGCAGGGCTGCCACGCGGAGGCCGTGTCGGAGCTGACCGCGCTGACCGCCGCGCACCCGCTGCGCGAGCGGCTGCGCGAGCTGCTGATGCTGGCGCTGTACCGCAGCGGCCGGCAGGCCGAGGCCCTGGCCGTCTACACGGACACCCGGCAGCTGCTCGCCGACGAGCTGGGCGTGGACCCGCGGTCCGGCCTGCGCGAACTCCAGCAGCGCATCCTCCGGGCCGACCCGGGTCTCGCGGAGCCCCCCTCTCCGGCGGCCGAACCGGCCGTCGCGCCGGTGCGGCCCGCCCAACTCCCGGCGACCGTCCCCGACTTCACGGGCCGCTCGGCCTTCGTGGCCGAGCTGGGCGAGGTGCTGGCCTCGGCCGAGGGCCGCGTCATGGCCGTCTCGGCGGTCGCGGGCATCGGCGGCGTCGGCAAGACGACGCTCGCCGTGCACGTCGCCCACCAGGCCCGGGCCGCCTTCCCGGACGGGCAGCTCTACGTCGACCTCCAGGGCGCCGGGGCGGCCTCGGCGGAGCCGGAGACGGTGCTGGGCTCCTTCCTGCGCGCGCTCGGCACCACGGACTCGGCGATCCCCGACTCCCTGGAGGAGCGGGCGGCGCTGTACCGCTCGGTCCTGGACGGCCGCCGCGTGCTGGTGCTGCTGGACAACGCCCGGGACGCGGCCCAGGTGCGGCCCCTGCTGCCCGGCACCGAGGGCTGCGCGGCCCTGGTGACCTCGCGGGTGCGGATGGTCGACCTGGCCGGCGCGCACCTGGTGGACCTGGACGTGATGTCGCCGGACGAGGCGCTGTCGCTGTTCACGAAGATCGTGGGCGAGGAGCGGGTGGCGTCCGAGCGGGAGGCCGCCCTGGACGTCGTCGCGGCGTGCGGCTTCCTCCCGCTGGCCATCCGGATCGCGGCCTCGCGGCTGGCGGCCCGGCGCACCTGGACCGTCTCGGTCCTGGCCGCGAAGCTCGCGGACGAGCGCCGCCGCCTGGACGAGCTGCAGGCCGGCGACCTCGCGGTCAAGGCGACCTTCGAACTCGGCTACGGCGCGCTGGAGCCGCCCCAGGCACGGGCGTTCAGGCTGCTGGGCCTGGCGGACGGCCCGGACATCTCGCTCGCGGCGGCCGCGGCCGTCCTCGACCTGCCGCCGGAGGAGACGGAGGACCTGCTGGAGTCCCTCGTCGACACCTCGCTGCTGGAGTCGGCGGCGCCGGGCCGCTACCGGTACCACGACCTGGTCCGGCTCTACGCGCGTGCGTGCGCCGAGCGCGACGAGTGGCCGCCCAGCGAGCGGCTCGCGGCGATGTCCCGGCTGCTGGACTTCTACCTGGCCACGGCGGCCGGGGTGTACGCGACGGAGCGGCCGGGCGACCGGCTGGTGGACCACCTGGAGCCGGCGTCGTATCCGGGCCTCGGCTTCAAGGACCGGCACGAGGCGCAGGACTGGCTGTACGCGGAGGCGGTCTGCCTGCTGGCCTGCGTCGCGCAGTCCGCGGGCCGCCCGGAGACCCTCGCGCGCGCCATCGACCTGCTCTGGGCCGCGCACGACCTGTCCGAGTCGGGCGCCAACTCCAAGGGCTACGAGGCGACCGCGGAGGCGGTGCTGGAGTCCGCCCGGCTGCACGGCGACCCGCGGGCCGAGGCGCGCGCGCTGACGACGCTGGTCAACGTCCACCACGTCAGCGGCCGTTTCGAGCAGGCGGGCCAGGAGGCCGAGCGCGCCACCCTCCTCGCGCGGCAGGCGGGCGACCTCCTGCCGGTCTGCTGGGCGAGCAACGCGCTCGGCATCATCGCGCTCTACCAGAGCCGCCACCAGGACGGCGAGGAGCACCTCTCGCAGGCCATCGAGCACTTCCGCACACTGGGCGACCGCCCCGGCGAGGCCAGCGCCCTGTGCAACCTCTCCCGCATCCACCTCGCCACCGGGCGCACGGGCAGCGCGGTCGCGCTCGCCCGCGAGGGCATCGAGATCTACGACGCCATGGGCAACACCATGCGCGGCGCCAACGCCCGGTACGCGCTGGGCCTGGCGCTCACCCAGAGCGGCGAGCTGGACTCCGCGACCGCGCGGCTGCACGAGGCGCTGGAGGTGTTCCGCGACAGCCGCCAGCGCCTGTGGGAGGGCATGAGCCTGTTCCGCCTGGCCGAGGTCGACCTCGCCGCCCGGCGCCCCGCGCAGGCCGCCGCCAGTGCCGAAATGGCGCTGACCGTGCTGCGCGGCATCGGCGGCGAGTGGCGCCGGGGCAACGTCCTGACCGTCCTGGGCCGCGCCCTCGCCGGCATCGGCCAGACCGGCCGCGCCCAGGTCTGCTGGCGCGAGGCCATGGGGATCTACGACGAGCTGGGCTCGCCCGAGGCCGGCGAGGTACGGGCCCTGCTGACACCGGTTCAGGCGGCCTGACGCACCGCGCCGCGGCGTTCATCGTTCGTTTATCGCCGCGCGCCATGCTGGACCCAGTCGATCCGTCGCGTCGGGGGGCAGACGGGTCACTGCTGAGGGGCCTCCACCAGGCAACTAGTGTGAGCGCCCCGGAAGGGCCCGTCCGGCCACCCTCGGGGGAGTGACCGGGCGGGCCCTGCCCATCCATCCATGTGATCCGTCCCGAAGGGGAGTTGACGACCATGAGCGACCAGCTCAAGCCCGCCGACCTGCACGCCACCGGCACCACCGACGGCGGGGCGACCACCGAGGACCTGCACGCCACGGACGAGCCCGTGACGACGGACGACCTGCACGCCACCGACGAGCCGGTCGAGACCAAGGACCTGCACGCCACCTCGGAGCCGTTCAAGCCGGCCAAGTAGGGCTCCCCGCAAGGGGATCGACCGCGGCGGCGCGGAGGGGAGCCGCCGCGGTCCCCGTGCGCCGCGCGACGGGACCTAGCCGGTCCGGCCGCGCAGCTCCCCCTTGACCACCTTGCCGCTCGCGTTGCGCGGCAGCTCCGCCAGGAACTCCACCTGCCGCGGCACCTTGTAGTTGGCCATCTCGCGCCGGGCCCAGGCGATCAGGTCGTCGCCCGTGAGCACCGAGCCTGCCCGCCGGACGACGTAGGCCTTGCCGACCTCGCCCAGCCGCGGATCCGGTACGCCGACGACCGCGACGTCCGCCACCGCCGGGTGCAGGCCGAGCAGTTGCTCTATCTCCGCCGGATAGGCGTTGAAGCCGCCGACGATGAACATGTCCTTGATGCGGTCGGTGATGCGCAGGTTGCCGTCCTCGTCGAGCACGCCCACGTCCCCGGTGCGCAGCCAGCCGTCCTCGGTCAGCGTCCGCTCCGTGGCCGCCGCGTCCTCGTAGTAGCCGCGCATGACGTTGAAGCCGCGCACCAGGACCTCGCCGGGCCGTCCCGCCGGCGCCTCCACCCGCACCTGCGTGCCCGGGATCGCCCGCCCGGACGTCGAGGCGATGACCGCCGGGGAGTCGCCGCGCCGGCACATCGTCACGATGCCGCTGGCCTCCGAGAGGCCGTACGCCGTCAGGACCGTCTCCACGCCCAGCTCCCCGCGCAGCCGCTCCACCAGCCGCAGGGGCACCACGGCGGCGCCCGTCACCACCAGCCGCAGGGCCGAGAGGTCGTGGGTGTCGCGGGCGGGATGGTCCAGCAGGGACTGGTGCAGGGTCGGCGGGCCCGGCAGCACCGACACCCGCTCCGCGGCGATGTTCGCCAGCACGGTGTCGATGTTGAAGACCGGCTGGGGGATCATCGTCGCCCCCCGCATCAGACAGGCGAGCACGCCGGCCTTGTAGCCGAAGGTGTGGAAGAAGGGGTTCACGATCAGATAGCGGTCGCCGCGCCTGAGCCCGGCGAGATCGCACCAGATCTCGTAGGCCCTGAGCGTCTGCGCGTGCGTGATCACCGCGCCCTTGGGGCGGCCCGTCGTGCCGGAGGTGAAGACGATGTCCGACGGCTGGGAGCCGTCCACGGCCGCCTCGCGCGCCCGTACCTCCGCCTCGCCCACCCCGTCGCCGCCGGCCAGGAAGTCCTTCCAGGTGCGGAAGTCGGCGGGCGCGTCGTCGGAGAGCACCACCACCTGCTCCAGGTCCGGCAGCCCCCGCCCCCGGGCGATCTCCCGCCGCAGCGACGCCACGTACGACGTCCCCAGGAACGTGCCGGTCACGAACAGCAGCCGCGCCCCGCTGCGCCGCAGCACGTCGGCCGCCTCACCGCCCTTGAAGCGGGTGTTCAGCGGCACCAGCACCGCGCCCGCCGACACCGCGCCGAGCGCCGCCACGATCCAGTCCAGCGAGTTCGGGGCCCAGATGGCGACCCGGTCGCCCGGCGCGACCCCGCCCGCCATGCAGGCCGCCGCCGACCGCTCGACGCGGGCGCCGAGTTCGGCGTACGAGACCCTCGTGCGCCCGTCCACCACCGCCTCCACGTCCGCGTACCGACCGGCCGCGGACCGGACGAGCTCCGGGATGCTCCCCCACTCCAAGTCACCGCGCACCACGACCTCCAGAACCACTAGCTGACTACCCGTCAGATTAGCTGTAGCCTGACGGCCTGTCAGCAGCCGCTTCAGCATGCGGAGGTGCGCGCAGCATGACGTCAGGCACCGGCCTCAAGGACGCCACCGCGATCGTCGGCATCGGTCAGACACCCTTCGCCAGGAACCTTCCGGACGACGAGAGAACCCTGGCCTGCCGTGCCGTTCTCGCCGCCCTCGACGACGCCGGCATCGACCCCGGCGAGGTCGACGCCCTCGCCTCGTACACCATGGAGGAGACCGACGAGGTCGAGCTGGCGAAGGCGGTCGGCCTCGGCGACCTCACCTTCTTCAGCAAGGTCGGCTACGGCGGAGGCGGTTCGTGCGCCACCGTCGCGCATCTGGCCACCGCCATCGCCACCGGCCAGGCGAGCGTCGGCGTCGCCTGGCGCTCCCGCAAGCGCGGCAGCGGGCCCCGGCCCTGGCGCAACACCACCGTCCAACTGCCCACGCCCGCCCAGTGGACCCGGCCCTTCGGCCTGCTGCGGCCGGTCGACGAGATCGCCATGCTCGCCCGGCGCTACATGCACGAGTTCGGCGCCACCCGGGACCACCTGTTCAACGTCGCGCTCGCCTGCCGCAACCGGGCCAACCAGAACCCCGCCGCGATCATGTACGAGCGGCCCCTGACCCGCGAGATGTACATGACCTCCCGCTGGATCAGCGAGCCGCTGTGCCTGTTCGACAACTGCCTGGAGACGGACGGGGCGCTGGCCTGCGTGGTCGTCTCCGCGGAACGGGCCCGCGACTGCCGCCGCACCCCCGTCTACGTCCACTCCGCCGCCCAGGGCCTGCCCGCGCAGCACCACGGCATGGTCAACTACTGGAACGACGACCCGCTCACCGGCCCCGCCTGGTCCGCCGCCCGCCACCTGTGGAAGCACGCCGACTTCACACCGCAGGACGTGGACGTGGCCCAGATCTACGACGCGTTCACGGCGCTCATACCGCTCTCCCTGGAGGGCTACGGCTTCTGCGGCCGGGGCGAGGGCGGCGCCTTCACCGAGCAGGGCGCCCTGGAGATCGGCGGCCGGCTGCCGGTGAACACCGGCGGCGGCGGGCTCAGCGAGGCCTACGTGCACGGGTTCAACCTCATCAACGAGGGCGTCAAGCAGCTGCGCGGCACCAGCACCGCGCAGGTCCCCGGCGCCGCCACCTGCCTCGTCACCGCCGGCGAGGGCGTCCCCACCTCCGCGCTGCTCCTGAGGAGTTGATCCACGGTGCTCTCCCCCGTCACCGACGCCGACGGCGCCCCCTTCTGGGGCTACGCGCGCCAGGGCGAACTCCGCGTCCAGGCCTGCGCCTCCTGCGGCGAGCTCCGCTTCCCGCCCCGCCCCTGCTGCCCGCACTGCCGGTCCTTCGAGAGCGAGTGGCGCAGGGTGTGCGGCCAGGGCCGCATCTGGTCCTACGTCGTCCCGCACCCGCCCCTGCTGCCCGGCTACGCCGAGCAGGCACCGTACAACGTGGTCGTGGTCGAGCTCGCCGAGGCGCCCCGCATCCGGCTGGTCGGCAACCTGGTCGCCGAGGCCGGCGCCCGCCTCGACTCCGTGCCGCCCGAGCGCATCCGGATCGGCGCCCGGGTGCAGGTCGTGTTCGACGCGGACGGGCTGCCGCGGTGGGTCCTGGAGCGCGCATGACGAGCGCCGTGCGGCTCACCGCCGACAAAAACACCGGCGTCGCGGTCGTCACCCTCGACCGCCCGGACCGGCTCAACGCCGTCGACCTCACCATGCGGGACCAACTGCGCGAGGTCTGGCGGGAGGTGCGGTTCGACGACTCCGTTCGGGCCGTCGTGCTGACGGG
Organism: Streptomyces sp. NPDC057616; assembly: GCF_042800575.1. Taxonomy (NCBI): domain Bacteria; kingdom Bacillati; phylum Actinomycetota; class Actinomycetes; order Kitasatosporales; family Streptomycetaceae; genus Streptomyces; species Streptomyces sp. NPDC057616. Next base: position 274,019 of record NZ_JBHVGU010000004.1, on the reverse strand, counting down.
GGCGGGCGAGCGGGCGTTCTGCACCGGGCTGGACCGGGACGCCGTCGTGCCGCAGCCCTCCTCCCCCTACATGGCGGACGACCCGCTCCTGCGCGTCGGCCCGAAGTCCAACGACCTCTGGAAACCGGTGATCGCCGCCGTGCGGGGCATGGCCTGCGGGGGTGCCTTCTACCTGCTCGGCGAGAGCGACTTCCTCGTCGCCGACACCACCGCCACCTTCTTCGACCCGCACACCACCTACGGCATGGTCAGCGCCTACGAGTCGGTGCTGATGGCGCTGCGGATGCCGTACGGGGAAGTGGCCCGGATGATGCTCATGGGCACGGCGGAGCGGATCTCCGCGCAGCGCGCGCACGACATCGGCCTGGTCTCCGAACTCACCGCCCCCGGCGAGGCGTTGGCGGCGGCCACGTCCCGCGCCGCGGTGATCGCGGGACACCCGCCCGAGGGTGTGCAGGGCACCGTACGGGCCCTGTGGGCCGCCAGGGAGCAGGCGATCGCGGCCGGTTTCGCCCAGGCGCCGCACCTGATCGCACTGGGCAACCTGCCGGGCGAACGGCAGGCGGAGCTGTTCACCGCCCGCCGCCCGGCGTTCCGCACGCGCTGACGTCAGCTCACCGGCTGGGCCACGTCGTCCAGGTCGCAGTGGTCGACGCGGGCGGCGCTCCCGCTCACGTACTCGTGCACCGTCACCGTTCCGCCCGCCGGCACGTCCACCTGGTCGAGCCGGGTGTCGACGTCGCCGCCGTTCGCGTCCTTGAAGGTCACGTCGACCGAGAAGGTGCCCGAGGTGCCGTTCGGGTTGGTGACTTCGACGGTCGCGTACGGCTGCTTGACGGTCGCGCAGCTCACCAGCCTGGTGGTCGCGTCCTGGAGCGGCGTCGCGGTGGGCGTCGAGGAGACTCCCGAACCGCCGGAGCCGGTGCTGCCGTAGTCGTCGTCATCGTCGTAGTAGGTGTGCCGGTGCGACGTCGAGCTGTCGTGGTCCTGCGAGCCGCTGCTGCAGCCGCCCCCGCTGCTCCCGTGGCTCTTGCCGATGCCGTGGTGCCCGTGTCCGGTGAACCCGGTCAGCGAGAGGACCACGAATCCCAGTACCGCCGTGAACTTGAGCCTGCGCCCCCGTAGATGCATGCGGAGACACTATCGATCACCTGTCACGACCATGTCACCGCGTGGCATCCGTCGCGTACCCGGCGTAGCGTCTGCCTGGACGGCCGCCGTCTGGACCCTTCCGTGAACCCGTTCGACGGCCGTCACCGAAACGCCTACGTGGTGCGCGCCGTCCCGGTGCCCTTCTCCGCGTCCAGCGCGTACACGCACCGGTCCTTGCTGCACGCGTACACGACGCCGTCCCTGACCACCGGCGAACCGGTGATCTCGCCGCCGGTGGCGAGCTTCCAGCGCAGCCGTCCGTCGTCGGCCTTCAGCGTGTAGAGCAGATGGTCGGTCGAGCCGAAGTGGATACGGCCCTCGGCGACCGCCGGGGCGCCCACGATCTCGCCGCCCGACTGGAAGCGCCACTTGGGCGTGCCGGTGACCGCGTCCAGGGTGTACAGCCCCTTGCCGCTGCCCACGTGCACATGGCCCGCCGCCACCAGCACCGGCTCGATCGACGCCCGGGACTCGGTGGCGATGCGCCAGCGGTCGCGGCCGTCGGTGGCGTCGAGGGCGTAGACCGTGCCGAGGTAGTCGGCGAGGTAGATGCCGCCGCCGGTCACCGCGGGGCCCGGCGCGAAGGTGGGCGGGCTGAGGAAGACCGCCGGGGCCTCGAAGTGCCACCGCACGCGGCCGGTGGCCACGTCGATCGCCAGGACCCGGCTGCCGGCGCAGACATAGACATGGCCGTCCGGCGCGTACGTCGCCCGCAGCGGCACCCCGCCGCAGGAGGCCGCGTCGCCGATCGGGTACGACCAGCGCTCGTCGCCGGTGCGGGCGTCCAGGGCGCGCAGCCGGGCGTCCTGCCAGACGTAGACGGTGCCGTCGTGCACGGCGGGACCGGCCTCGGGCGACTCGAAGTCGGTCTGGGCGCCGGTGAGCTCCCACAGCTTCTGGCCGCTGGAGGCCTCCCACGCCTGGACGCCGCCGCCGCGCGTGCCGGTGACGACCGTGCCCCGGTCGGCCTGGAGCGAGTAGACCCAGGCGTCCGTGGACAGCCGCCACAGGTCCGCGCCCTCACGGCAGTCCAGGGCGAACAGGGTGGGCCCGTCGGAGGCGTGGATGCGGCCGTCCGCGATCGCCATCGACCAGGCGACGTCCCGGGTCTTGAAGCGGCGGCGGCCGGTGGCCACGTCCAGGGCGTGCACCTCGAAGGAGGTGACGTAGACGAGGTCGCCGGCGACCGAGGGGGTGCCCCACACGTCGTTCGACATCCGGAAGCGCCAGGGGCGCCAGCCCGCCGGCGCCTCGGGGGGCGCGGAGGGCAGCGCCGTGGGCACGACGGGGTCGGCGCCGTTGACGCCGGGGCGCGGCTTGGACCAGGAGCCGGCCAGCGCCGCCTCGGGAGGGGGCGCCTTCACGGCGGCGGCGCGCACGTCGGAGACCCGCGGCCCGGGCCCGATGGGCACCTGGGCGCCGGCCAGCCGGACCGGTCCGGTGTCGGGGACGCCGACGGGGACCGGCACCACGGGGTCGTGCGAGGGCAGCGGCGGTACACCTCCGGGCCGCGCGCCGCCACCGCTGCGGCCGCCGCCCTGGGTGCCGGGCTTGACCGCGGGACGGCCGTTGCGCCGCCCCTCGATGAGGGCGACCGCCTTCTCCGGCAGCCAGGCCGAGGCCGTACCGCTGTCGTCGGAGCCCGAGCCGAAGAGGTGGGGTGCCAGCTGGGCCTGGAGGTCGGCCGGGTTGGGCCGGCCCGTGGCCTCCATCTGCATGCAGGACTCGATCAGCGGGCGCAGCTCGTCGGGCAGGCCCTCCAGGTCCGGGCCCTCCCTGAGCAGCATGAAGACCGTCTCGACCGGGTTGGCGCCGTGGAAGGGCGGGTGCCCGGTCGCGGCGAAGACGAGCATCGAGCCGAGGGAGAAGACGTCGCTCGCGCCGGTCACGCTGCGCGAGTCCTTCGCCTGCTCCGGCGACATGTAGGCGGGCGTGCCCACGGCCACGTTCGTCATCGTCAGACGGGTGTTCGAGACGCCGGACGCGATGCCGAAGTCGATGACCCGGGGGCCGTCCTCCACGACGAGCACGTTCGACGGCTTCAGGTCGCGGTGCACCAGCCCGGCGCCGTGGATCGACTGCAGCGCCTCGGCGACACCCGCCGCCAGCCAGCGCACCGCCTGGGCCGGCAGCGGCCCGCAGTCGTTCACTATCTCCTCGAGCGAGGGCGCGGGGACGTAGGCGGTGGCCAGCCACGGCACGGCCGCACGGGCGTCGGCGTCGACCACGGCCGCCGTGTAGAAGCCGGAGACCGCACGGGCGGCCTCGACCTCACGCGAGAAGCGGACGCGGAACAGCTGGTCCTCGGCGAGCTCCGTACGGACGGTCTTGATCGCCACGCGCCGGCCGGACGCCGAGCGCGCGAGATAGACCAGCCCCATGCCGCCGGCACCGAGCCGTCCCAGCACCTCGAACGGACCGATACGCCGCGGATCGTGCTGTGTCAGCTGATCCACCACTTGCCTGCCACCTCCCCGTCCGGGCCGCGCCGCCCACCTTTGCACGCGACCCCGTGCAGCGTCTCACCACCGCACCGCCATGGCGGCACGCACCCCGATTCTTCCTGTCCCGGGCACTGGTTGCGAACCCGGGGTCGAGTCGGGATGCCTCACCCCAAATCGGTACGTTTCATCGCTCCGTCTGGTTCAGTCGTTCCAGTACGGCGAACGACGCACCCTGATTGTCGGTGACGACGGCCACCCTTCCGTACGACGTCTCGAATGGTGGCGCCTGGATCCGACCGCCGAGACGGCTCACCGTACCGAGAACGGCCTCGCAGTCGTCGACGCCGAAGTGGACCAGGAAGTGCGGCGGCATCTCGGCGGGGAAGACCTCCGAGACGGGCGCCCGGCCGAAGTCGGGCTCGGCGTCCGGCCCGAACAGGGCCTCGTGGAAGAGCTCGCCGTAGAAGACGTTGGCGGCCTCGGTGTCGCGGGCGTACAGCTCCGCCCAGACGAAGGTGCCGGTCTCGTGCCGCCGGCCGAAGCCCGGATGGCCGGCCGGTTCCCAGAGGCCGAAGACGGCGCCCTCCGGATCGGTGACCAGCGCGGCCGTGCCCAGGTCCGCCAGCGGCATGGGCGCCGTGACGACCTGGCCGCCGGCGGCGTGGATCCGGTCGGCCAGCCCCTCGGCGTCCGGCGTCGCGAAGTACACCGTCCACACCGTCGGCAGCCGCCCGTCCGTCTTGCGCGCGAGCCCGGCCACCGCCTCCCCCTCGTGCCGGGCCCAGCAGGAGCCGGGCACCTCGGGCCGGTCCTCGAAGGTCCACCCGAAGAGCTCACCGTAGAACCGCCTGCCCGCCTCCACGTCGGATAGCTGTGCGTCCACCCAGCACGGGACGCCCTCCGTGTACGCGGCTGCCCTGTTTTCGGCCATAGCGCCAAAGTAACGGCGGCCCACTCGGCCCGCAGACCAGGCGCACCCGCCCCTGCCTCCTCATGCACCCCATTTGCAGTCGGCCGAATCGCGCTCCGATCACCCCTCGGTAAGCTGACGACATGACAGGACAAGTGCGTACCGTCGACGGCCGCGTGGCCGGCCGGCGTGGGCAGGCGACCCGGCAGAAGCTGCTCGACTGCCTCAGCGAGATGCTCAGCTCCTCCCCCTACCGGGACGTCAAAGTCATCGATGTCGCCCGGAAGGCGGGCACTTCGCCCGCCACCTTCTACCAGTACTTCCCGGACGTCGAAGGCGCCGTCCTGGAGATCGCCGAACAAATGGCCACCGAGGGAGCCGGGTTGACCGAGCTGCTCGAGGGCCGGTCGTGGGTCGGCAAGGCCGGCTGGCAGACCGCGCAGGAACTCGTCGACGGTTTCCTGGAGTTCTGGCGCAAGAACGACGCGATCCTGCGCGTGGTCGACCTCGGTGCGGCCGAGGGCGACAAGCGGTTCTACAAGATCCGCATGAAGATCCTGAACTCCGTGAACAACTCCCTGGCGGATTCGGTCGCCGAACTCCAGTCCAAGGGGCGCGTCGACAAGGACGTGAACCCGGCCGCGGTGGCCGGTTCACTGGTCGCGATGCTCGCGGCCGTCGCCTCGCACCAGAAGGGCTTCCAGACCTGGGGCGTCAAGCAGGCCGAACTCAAGCCGAATCTGGCGCTGTTGGTGCACCTGGGCGTGACCGGCAAGAAGCCGACGAAGTAGCAGGCCCCTTTTTCCAGTATCCAGGCCCCTCAAGTCCTGTCTGGCAGGCGGTGGTTCACGGACCGTTCCGTGGATCACCGCCTGTTGTGCTGTGCGGGCAGCGGACGGTCCTTGACCACGTGCTTCATCACCAGCGTGGAGGTGAGCCGCTGCACCCCGGGCAGGGTGGCCAGCCGCTCGTCGTACAGCCGCTGGTAGCCGGCGAGGTCGGCGGCGACGACCCGCAGCAGATAGTCCGGCTCCCCGAACAGCCGCTGCGCCTCCACCACCTCGTCCACCTCGCCGAGCGCCCGCTCGAACTCGGCGACCGTCTCCCGGTCCTCCTGCCGCATGGAGACGAAGACCAGCGCCTCGAAGGTCAGGCCCACGGCGGCCGGATCCACCACGGCCCGGTACCCGCTGATCGCCCCGGACCGCTCCAGCTCGCGCAGCCGCCGGTGGCACGGCGAGACGCTGAGGCGCACCCGTCCGGCCAGTTCGGTCACGGTCAGCCGCCCGTCCCGCTGCAGCTCGGCAAGGATTTCCCTGTCCACGTCGTCCATGAAGAAGATTCTTCCACCGAACCCGCGATCATGGGCAAACTTCGGAAACACCTTCGGCCTGTTCGCGCCTAATGTCCCCCTCATGAATTCGGGAACCCTGCTCTCCTTCCTCACCCTCGACCTGCTCCTCGTCTGTGTGCCGGGAGCCGACTGGGCGTATGTGATCGCGGCCGGGGTCCGCGGCCGGCCGGTGGCGCGGGCGGTGGCGGGGCTGGTCGCCGGGTACGCGGTGCACACGGTGCTCGCGGTCGCCGGTCTCGCCGTCCTGGTGGCGAGCTCGCCCGGGCTGCTCACGGCGCTGACGGTCGCGGGGGCGGGGTACCTGGTGTGGCTGGGCTGGAGCGTGCTGCGCCGTCCGGCGGCACCGGCGGCGGACGGCGGGGCGCACTCGGGCGGGCTCTTCCTGCGCGGCGCCGCGATCAGCGGCCTCAACCCCAAGGGCCTGCTGCTCTACCTCTCGGTGATGCCCCAGTTCCTGGTCACGAGCGGCGAGCGCGTCTCCGTGCCGCTGCAGACCGCGGTCCTCGGCCTGCTCCACATGGCGTGCTGCGCGGCCGTCTACGCCACGGTCGGCACCGGGGCCCGCGTCGTCCTGGGCGCCCGCCCGACCGCGGCCCGCGCGGTGACCCGCACGTCGGGGGCGGCGATGCTCGGAATCGGCGCGCTGCTGCTGGTGCAGCGGCTGGCGACTCTCTGAACACAAGGCATCCGGTCTACGTAGGTATGGGGAGATACGCCTGCATGCCTCACGAAAGGAGAGGCAGTCATGAACCTCCTGCAGCGTGCCGCCCCCGCGGTGGCCGCGGTGGCCCTGATGGCGGGAACCGCCGCCTTCGCCGCCGCCCCGGCCTTCGCGGGCCAGCCGAACCAGTCCTGCGAGGACCAGACCGCTCGACCGGGCCACTCGGCGTCAGCTCCCGGATCCGCCTTCAACCCGGACGGGACCGCCGGCACCAAGTACGCCGGCGAACAGCCCCAGAACTCCAACAACCCCATGTCAGTGTCCCAGTACGACGTCGCCTGCACCCAGGTCTCGTCCCACTGACCCCACTCACCGGCGGGAGATGCGGAACAGCCGTATCTCCCGCTCCACCCGCTGCTGGTAGGTGGCGTACGGCGGCCAGAAGGTGAGCGCGGTCCGCCACACCTCCGCACGCTCCTCCCCCTGGAGCAGCCGGGCCCGCACCGGGATGCTCGTGCCCTTCCAGTCGATCTCGGCGTCGGGGTGGGCGAGCAGGTTGTGGGTCCAGGACGGGTGGTCCGTGCGGCCGAAGTTGGAGCCGACGAGGATCCAGCTGCGGCCGCCGTCCTCGGGCATGCACGCCAGAGGCGTACGGCGGGCCAGCCCGCTTCGGGCGCCCGTGGACGTGAGGATGACGCCCGGGAGCATCCGGGCACTGAGCAGGACCCTGCCGCGGGTGAGCCGGTGGACGGCGCGGTCGAGGACCGGCACGACATGCGGGGCGACCTTCGCGAAGCCGCGCGTCGAGGAGATCTTCTGCACCGCCCGCTCGCCGATCACACCGTCACCTCCCGGCCCTCGAAGAGCCGCGCCGCGTCCGCGGCGTGCGCCCGCAGCCGGTGCACCGGGCCGAAGAGCAGGTCGTCGCCGGCGGCCCGCTTGAAGGACAGGTGGGCCTCGTGCTCCCAGGTGAACCCGATGCCGCCGTGCAGCTGGATGCCCTCGGCGGCCGCGGTGCGCAGCGCCTCCAGAGCCTGTGCGAGGGCGAGTCCGCCCACCCGTTCGTCGTGCGCGGTCGCCCAGGCCGCGTAGTAGGCGGCCGACCGCGCCGCCTGCACCCCTACGTAGACGTCGGCCAGCCGGTGCTTGACCGCCTGGAAGGACCCGATCGCCCGCCCGAACTGCTCCCGCTGCCGCACGTACTCCACGGTCCGCTCCAGCGCCCGGTCGGCCGCCCCGACCGCCTCGCAGGCGAGGACGGCGGCGGCCGAGTCCCCGGCCCGGGCGAGCGCACCCAGCACGTCGGCGCCGTCCTCCCCCAGCAACTCGGCCTCCACGTCGCGCAGTTGGACACGCGCCTGGGACCGGGTGGCGTCCAGTGCGGTCCGCCGTGTCCGTACGACGCCGTCCGCGTCCCCCGGCACCAGGAAGAGCAGGGTCCGCGAGCGGGCGAAGCCCCCGGTGTGCGCGGCGACCAGCAGCAGGCCCGCGCTGTGCCCGTCGAGCACCTGCTCGGCCTGCCCGTACAGCCGCCACCCCTCGCCCGCGCGGCGGGCCTGCACTCCGCCGGCCCGACCGCCGCCCGCCCACTCCCCGCCGTTGTCGCCGCTCAGGGCGAGGGCGGTGGCGAGCGCGGCGCCGGGGACGGCGAGCGTGGCGGTGAGGGCGCCCGAGGCCAACCGGGGCAGCAGGGCGGCCCGTTGGGCGTCGGTGCCGAGGGCGAGGACCAGGGGCGCGGCGAGGACGGCGGTGGCGAGGAAGGGGGAGGGGGCGAGCGCGCGGCCGGTCTCCTCCGCCGCCAGGGCGAGTTCGGTCACCGAGCAGCCGACACCGCCGTACGCCTCCGGGAGGGCGAGTCCGGGCAGCCCGAGGCCGTCGGCCAGCGCCGTCCACAGCTCCGGGTCGTGTCCGGCCGGGGTGTCGAGGGCGGCGCGCAGCGCCTCGGGTCCGCAGCGCCTGTGCAGCAGTTCACGCAGGGCGCGGCGGATCTCCTCCTGCTCCGCGGTGAAGCCGGCGTCCATGGCCTTCCCCCTCTTCCCTACGGATCTGACGGTCCGTCATATTAGGAGGGCCGGAGCGATATGCCCAGGGGCAGGAGGCCGTTCATGAGTCGCGGGAGCCGGAACGTCGCCGTGGTCGGGGTGGCCCTCTCGGACTGCGGGCGGGTGGACGAGGCGACGCCGTACGCCCTGCACGCCCAGGCGGCCCGCCGGGCGCTGGCCGACGCGGGGCTCGGCCGCGAGGCGGTGGACGGCTTCGCCTCGGCCGGGCTCGGCACGCTGGCCCCCGTCGAGGTGGCCGAGTATCTGGGCCTGCGCCCCACCTGGGTCGACTCCACCTCCGTCGGCGGCTCCACCTGGGAGGTGATGGCGGCGCACGCGGCGGACGCGATAGCGGCGGGGCACGCGAACGCCGTGCTCCTGGTCTACGGCTCCACGGCCCGCGCGGACGTCAGGGCGGGCCGGCGCACCGGGAACCTGTCCTTCGGCGCCCGCGGCCCGCTCCAGTTCGAGGTGCCGTACGGGCACACGCTGATCGCCAAGTACGCGATGGCCGCCCGCCGCCACATGATCGAACACGGCACGACCATCGAGCAGTTGGCGGAGGTGGCCGTGCAGGCGCGGGCGAACGCCGCCCTCAACCCGGAGGCCATGTTCCGCGACCCGGTCACCGTCGACGACGTGCTCGCCGGCCCGGTGATCGCCGACCCCTTCACCAAGCTGCACTGCTGCGTCCGCTCCGACGGCGGGGCGGCCGTGCTGCTCGCGGCCGAGGAGTACGTACGGGACTGCCGCACCGCCCCCGTCTGGGTGCTCGGCACCGGCGAGCACGTCTCGCACGCCGCGATGTCGGAGTGGCGGGACTTCACGGTGTCCCCGGCGGCGGTGAGCGGCCGGCTGGCCTTCGAGCGGGCGGGGGTGCGCCCCGCCGAGATGGACTTCGCGCAGCTCTACGACGCCTTCACCTACATGACGCTGGTGACGCTGGAGGACCTGGGGTTCTGCGCGAAGGGCGAGGGCGGGGCGTTCGTGGAGAAGGGGCGGCTGCGGGTCGAGGGCGGGGAGCTGCCGGTGAACACGGACGGGGGCGGGCTGTCGGCCCAGCACCCCGGGATGCGCGGCCTGTTCCTGCTGGTGGAGGCGGTGCGGCAGCTGCGCGGAGAGGCGGGGGCGCGCCAGGTGCGGGCCCGCGACGGCGCGTTGCCGCGGCTGGGGGTGGCGTCCGGCACGGGCGGCTGGTTCTGCTCGTCCGGGACGGTGGTGCTGGGGCGGTGAGAGCCCGCGGCGCCGGCGGTCAGCCGCCGACGTCCACGGACGCCTCGTCGTTGCTCGCGTCGGGATCGTGCCGCCCCGACGTGCCCCCGGGGGCGGGCGAGGCGGAGGGGCCGGACCCCGTGTCCTCCAGACGCACGCTGCCGGTCGCCGGGTCGCCCAGGCGCAGGGTGAACTCGAAGGTGCGGGACGCGCCCGGTTGCAGGCCCTCGACGTCACAGGTGTACGTGAATCCGTCGTTGTCGCAGTAGGGCTCGAAGTCGCCGTCGTCGATCTCCGTCATCGGCTCCTTGAGGACCGCGGTGCCGGGCGGTGGGACGAAGACGAGCCGGGTGGAGTAGCCGGGGTTGCCGGGGCCGTTGTTGCGGACGGTGAGGCGGACCTTGCGGGTGTCGCCCGGGTCGCCGTGCAGGTCGGCGCCGGAGACCTCGTAGTCGGCGCCGGCGGCGAGCAGGACGCTCACGAAGTCGCCCGCCTCGGTGAACGTGCCGGAGGGCGTCTTCGCCGCCTCGGCCCGCAGGGCCGGCCCGTCCCCGTGCTCGCCTCCCCGGGAGAAGCTCTGGTTCGGGCCCGGCCCCGCCTTCAGCGGCCAGACCAGGCGGTGGAAGGAGCCGTACATCGTCGTGGCGGAGGCGCGCAGGCGCAGACCGGGCCGGACGGTGACGCTCCGTCCCGGCGCGATGCGCACGTCCGGGAAGCTGCACACCGCCTGGCTGCCGTGCTGCAGGTCCGGATACCGGCAGTTGGCGTAGCGCTGCACGAACGCGAGGTCTCCGGCGTCGACGACGAGCGCCAGCCCCCGCACGGGCACGTCCCCGGCGTTGCGGACAACCACCGGGTACGTCACCACGGCGCCAGGGCGAACTCCCTTGTCCGGGGCGGGGGTCAGCAGTTCCAGCGACGGCTCCCCCACGATCACCCGGGTGCGCGCGGTGAGTTTCCCGCCGTCCGTCATGACGTACGTGAGCCGGAGATACCCGGTGTCACCGGGCTTGCTGCCCTTCGCCGCGAGCGGGGCGAACGCGTCGGTGGTGAGGCCGATGAGGTGCGCGGCCGGACCCTCGCAGACGACGTGGGTGGCGCTCCCCCGGCAGTCCCGGCTGTCGTCGCGCAGCCGCACGGCGCGCTCCGAGCCCGCCTCGACGTCCACGGTCAGCCGCCGGGCACCCGGGGTGTAGGGACCGGGGCCGTCGACACGCAGGGGGAAGACCTTCTTGCCGCCGTTCGCCGGAGCGTAGAAGATCTCGGGTGCGGAGAGGGAGAACGCCTTCCCGTCGCCGGCACAGGCGGTGAGGGCACCGAGCAGCAGCAGGACGACGGCGAGGGCCGCGCCCGCGAAGTGCCGTGACCGCCGCACCCGTCGCACCGCCCCTCCCTCGCAGAACTCCGCCGGCCCCGGGATCAACGTACTGCGCAGACACCTTCGGCGTATGGAGGAACCGACATGGCCCTGAACCGCGAAGAGCGCGAGACGTTTCTCGCCGAGCCGCACATCGCCGCCCTGGCGGTGGACGCGGGCGAGGGACGCGCCCCGCTGACCGTGCCGATCTGGTACCAGTACGCGCCCGGCGGCGAGGTGTGGATCATGACGGGCAAGGGGTCCCGCAAGAACGAGCTGATCGCCGCCGCGGGCCGCTTCTGCCTCATGGTCGACCGGCTGGAGCCCACCATCCGCTACGTGTCCGTGGAGGGCCCGGTGACGGCGACCGAGCCCGCCACCGTCGAGCAGCTCAGGGAGATGTCGGCGCGCTACCTTCCGGCCGGCAAGGTCGACGGCTACGTGGACTTCGCCTGGAAGAACCACGGCGAGCAGGTCGTCGTCCGGATGCGGCCCGAGCGCTGGGTGTCGTCGGACCTGGGCACCGTCTGAGCCGCCCCGCACGTGACAATCGGGGCATGGGAACGGATCTGCACGAACTGCTGAGGTCGCTTCGGGTGTGGGACCCGGAGGTGACGGAGCTGCCGCCCTTCGACCCCGCGGCCGCCCCCGCCGCGCCGCTGCCCCTGTTCACCACCTGGTTCGCCGAGGCGGTCGCGGCCGGCCAGCCGGAGCCGCACACGATGTCGCTGGCCACGTCGGACGCGGCCGGCCTGCCGGACGTGCGGATCGTGATGCTGCACGGCGCGGACGAGGCCGGCTGGTCGTTCGCCACCCACGCGACCAGCCACAAGGGCGCGCAGCTGGCCGCCCGCCCGCACGCCGCCCTCGCCTTCTACTGGCCGGTGCTGGGCCGCCAGGTCCGGCTGCGCGGCCCGGTCACCGCCGCGCCGGCGCAGGAGTCCCAGGGCGATCTGCACGCCCGCTCGACCGGCGCCCTGGCCGCCGCGCTGACCGGCCGCCAGAGCGAAGTCCTCGGCTCCCTGGAGGAGTTGGCGCACACCTCGCAGTCGGCCTGGGAGCAGGCCCGGCGGGAGCCGGACGCACCGGTCCCGACCTGGACCCTGTACCGCCTGCGCCCGGACACCGTGGAGTTCTTCCAGGGCGACGAGCGGCGGCGGCACGTACGGCTGAACTACCGCCGTGAGCCGGGAGTTTGGGCGCGCGAGCTGCTGTGGCCGTAGGGCTCAGGCCGTGAAGGCGTACCCCGCGAAGTCCGTCACCGGCCGGTAACCGATCCGCTGGTACAGCGCGTTGCTCGTCGGGTTGGCGAGGTCCGCGAAGAGCAGGACCTCCTGGGCCCCCGCCGCCCGCGCGGCCCGGCTCACCTCGGCGGTGACCGCGCCGGCGTAGCCCCGGCCGCGCAGCGGGGCCGGGGTGTACACGGGAGCCACGCGCACCTGGCCGGCGATCATCGGCGTGGTGCCGGCCATGGACAGCGGGGTGCCGTCGCCGTCCTCCCAGAGCGTCAGTCCGCCCGAGGCAATGCGCGCGTCGGCCCAGCTCTCCGCGCGCTGGGGCGCGCCGCCGCCGACCGCCTCCTTGAACTCGTCGTACCAGCGCATCAGTTGTTCCCGGTCGGCTTCCCCGGCGACCCTCGCCCGTCCCGCGGGCCACGGCTGGGGGACGGTCAGCGCCTCCAGGCGGTACAGCCGGGAGCGCTCGCCCGGCCGCGCGGTCTCGCCCGTGTGCCGCTCCCAGGCCCGGGCCAGCGCTCCGGCCGTCCCGCTCTCGCCGGAGACGCCCGGCAGCGGGCGGCCCGTGCCGGCCAGGTGCACGGCGAGCGCCTCGGCGTCCCCGGGCGTGAGGGGCGTGACCTGGAGGGGGTGGGGCGGGGTACGGAAGTAGGCCGCCCGGACCGTGCCCGCGCGCTCCAGCACGCCGAAGTAGGGCGGCTCGTCGCCGTACACGCCGGGCCCGCGCGTGCGCAGCCCCTCGGTCACCGTCAGCGGGACGGTGTGCAGGTCCGGCCGGGAACGCAGGAACTCCCCGGCGCGGGCGAGGAATGCGTGCAGGTCGTCGATGAGATACCAGTCGTCGGGCCGCATGCCTCATGATCCCGTGCGGCGGCCCCGGGCGCCTTCCGGTTTTTCCGCGGCCCCCGCTACGGGATCTCCGGCTCCGGATCGGTCGCCAGCCGGCCGTGCAGATGGACGTCCCGGAAGGTGTCGCAGCGGCCCGCCTCGAACATCGCGCCGCGCAGGGTCCCTTCGTAGCGGTAGCCGCACCGCTCGGCCACCCGGCACGAGATCTCGTGGCCGAGCGCGTGGCCGAGTTCGAGCCGGTGCAGCGCCAGTTCGGTCAGCGCCCAGCGGGAGGCCGCGGCCAGGGCGTGCACGGCGACGCCGCGTCCGCGGGCCTCGGGGAGCACCCAGTAGCCGACGCGGGCCACGCGCTGGACGGGGTCGATGGCGTTGATGCCGACGTGGCCCAGGACCGCCCCGCTCGCGGCGTCGACGACGCAGAACGACGCCGCGCTCCCCTCCGCCGTCAGCCGCGTCTTGGCGCACAGCGAGTCCCGGGCGCCGACCGCGTCGGTGATCGGCCGGTGCGGGGTGTTCCAGCGCCGGAACTCGGGGTCGGTGGTCCCGCGCAGCCAGGCCGCGACGTCCGCGTCGGACTCCGCGTCCCACCCGCGCAGCCGGATGCCGGGGCCGAGCAGTTCGGGCAGGGCGGCGGTGAGGTGTTCGTCGGTGGAGGCCACCGGCCCATTGAAACCCCTGCGGCCGTCCGGCGCACCGGCATTGTCCGCGTCAGCCGCGCGGGCGGAAGACCGGTGTCCCCTCCCGGAACGCGACCTCCAGCTCCATCCCCGCCCGCAGCGTGCTCCCGCCCGCCCCGACGACCTCCGTCATCATCCGCGGCCCCTCCGCGAGGTCGACGACGGCGGCGACGTACGGGGTCCGCTCCCCGAAGGGCGGCAGGTCGTTGCGGTGCACGACGGACCAGGTGTAGAGCACGGCCCGGCCGCTCGCCGGCTCCCACGCGACGTCCTCGCTCCAGCAGAAGGGGCAGAACTCCCGCGGGTAGTGGTGCGCCCGCCCGCACGCGCCGCACCGGCGGATCAGCAGCCGGCCCTCGGCCGCCGCGTCCCAGTACGTCCGCGTGAAGGCGTCGGCCTCCGGCACGTCGAAGCGGGGCGCGCTCATCCGAAGAGCCCCAGGGCACTGTCCAGCGACCAGCTCTGCCACGACATCGCGAACAGCGCGACCACCGACATCAGGGCCATCATCGAGTTCTGCCCCTGCTCGGCGACCTCGTGAATCATCAGCGTGAAGTAGAGGACGTTCAGGAGCAGTCCGCCCACCAGCGCGACCGGGGTCAGGAACCCGGCGACCAGCCCGAGGCCGATGGCCAGCTCCGCGTAGACCACCACGTACGCCATGGTCCGGGGCCGCGGCGCCACCATGACCTCGAAGCCGGACCGTACGGCGTTCCAGCGGTGCTTGGCCGCCACCGACGCCGCCCACGTGATGCCGGTGCCGCGCTCGAACCAGGCCTTGCGGTCCTTGTGCCGCCAGCTCTCCAGCCACCACAGCCCAAGGCCTATGCGCAGCACGGCCAGCCACTCAGCGCCACTGAGCCAGATCGAGTCCATGAATCTGACGGTACGTCAGATACTCCGATCCCGGAACCCCGTGCGCCGGCCGTACGGCTGTGCACCGGCTGTGAAGCTGTGCATCCACCGTGGATACCCGCGGATTGTTGGCAATTTTGTTCGCAGCCGCCCTACCTTCGCAGCCGACAGCCGATAACCCCGAGGGAGTCGCACCGTGAAGCACAGGGCAGTCAAGCGCAGGACCGTGGTGACGGGCATCGCCGCCACCGCAGGCGTCGCCGCCGTCGGCGGTGTGGCACTCGACGCGCAGGCGTCCGGCACCTCGTCGTCCCCGGCGGACCCGCTGGCCTTCGACCCCGACGCCTGCACCGCGCTGACGACGACCGTCACGGACACCGGCGGCGACGAGCACCAGGTGACGTACCACTTCTGGAAGGCGATCACCTACGTCGCCGACCCGGTGGACGCGAGGTACCAGTCGCTGATCGTCAGCGCCCCGGTCGAGATCGACGGCGAGACGGTCGACCCGGCGAACGCGCCGATCCTGCTGGCGAACTCCATCGGCGGCTACATGCCCTCCTCCGTCGCGGACGCCACCGGGGTCGGCGCCGGGGGCATGTCCGGCGGCGGCGCTCCCGGCGGGAGCGCCGCGCCGAGCGCCTCGGCGTCCGCGCCGGGCGCGAACGGCAACACCAACGCCACCGGCGGCGCCACCGCCTCCAACCAGCTCCTGGCGCTGGCCGCCGGCTACGTCGTCATCGAGCCGGGCGCCCGCGGCCGCACCCTCAAGGACTCCTCCGGCACGTACTACGGCACCGCCCCGGCCGTGATCGTCGACCTGAAGGCGGCGGTGCGCTACATCCGGCACAACCGGGGCCGCATCCCCGGCGACGTGGACCGGATCGTCTCCGCCGGGACCAGCGCGGGCGGCGCGCTGTCCACGCTGCTCGGCGCGTCCGGCGACAGCCCGATCTACGAGAAGTACCTGAAGGAGCTGGGCGCGGCCGACGCCTCCGACGCGATCTTCGCGGTCGGCGCCTGGTGCCCCATCACCGACCTGGAGCACGCCGACGGCGCCTACGAGTGGAACTGGGGCACCAGCGCGCTGAGCACGGGCAAGCAGGTCGACCGGACGGTCTCCAAGGAGCTCACGTCCCGGTTCGCCGAGTACCAGGCGGGGTTGCGGCTGCGCGGCCTGAACGGCTTCGGCCCGCTGACCGCCCGCAATTACGACGCGTACCTGGTCGAGCAGTACCTGCGGCCGTCGGCGACGACGTACCTCGCCGCCCTGTCCGACGCGGACCGCACGACGTATCTGGCCGAGAACACCTTCATCACCTGGAAGAACGGCAAGGCCAGCTTCACCTGGGAGGACTTCCTCACCCACGTCGGCGCCCGCAAGAAGACCGTCCCGGCCTTCGACGCCTTCGACCTGTCGGCCGGGGAGAACAACGAGTTCGGCGCCGGCGCCACCGAGAACCGGCACTTCACGGCGTACGGCGCGAAGAACGACACCACCGGGCTCGCCACCCGGCGGGTGGCGGCCGACATCCCCGAGAAGCTGCGCCTGATGAACCCCATGTACCACCTGGTGGAGAAGGTCAACGGCCGCCGCTCCAAGCACTGGTGGATCCGCCTGGGCACCAGCGACTCGGACACCTCGCACGTGATCTCCGCGAACCTCGCGGCCCGCCTGGACGACCTCGGCGACGAGGTGGACCACCTCTACTACTGGGACCAGGGCCACGGCGCCAACACCGACCCGGGCGACTTCATCACCTGGATCGGCCGGGTGACGGGCCACCGGGCCGGGGCCGGGAAGTAGGCATGGGGAGGGTGGGGCCGCGCGCCGTACCACCACAACCAGGTGGCCTACGTCACAAGCCCCACCCAGTCCTCCTACACCCGTGATCAATCCGAAACCAATTCCGGGCTTGACCGAGACCCATCAACCCGGTGCGTGATTACGCTCGCGCTCATGGCCGACTCCATACCGTCCCCAACCCCCACGGACCGACCCGTCTACATCATCGGCGGCGGCCCGGCAGGACTGTCCGTGGCGCACACGCTGCGGGTCCGGGGCATACGCGCCGTCGTGCTGGAGAAGTCCGACCGCGTGGGCGCGGCCTGGCGGCGCCACTACGACCGGCTCCACCTGCACACCACCCGCCGCCTGTCGGCCCTGCCGGGGCTGCCCATGCCGCGCCGCTTCGGGCGCTGGGTGGCCCGGGACGACATGGTGCGCTACCTGGAGAAGTACGCCGAGGCGCACGCGCTGGAGATCGTCACCGGCGTCGAGGTCTCCCGCGTCGAGCGCTCCCCCGACGGCACCGGCTGGCTGCTGCACGCGACCGGCGGGCGCGCGCTCACCGGCGCCGCCGTGGTCGTGGCCACCGGCTACAACCACACGCCCTACGTCCCGGACTGGGCCGGACGCGACACCTACAAGGGCGACTTCGTGCACGCCGGCGAGTACCGCAACGCCACGCCGTACGCCGGGCGGGACGTCCTCGTGGTCGGGGCCGGCAACACCGGCGCCGAGATCGCCGTCGACCTGGTGGAAGGCGGCGCCTCGCGGGTGCGGCTGTCGGTGCGGACGGCTCCGCACATCGTGCGGCGGTCCACCGCCGGGTGGGCCGCCCAGTACACGGGCGTGCTGGTGCGGCGGCTGCCGACCAAAGTGGTGGACCGGCTGGCCCGGCCGCTGGCGAAGCTGAGTGTGCCCGACCTCGCGGAGAAGGGGCTGCCCCGCCCGGACACCGGCCTCTACACCCGGGTCAAGGAGGGGGCGATCCCGGTGCAGGACGTCGGCCTGATCGACGCCGTGCGCTCCGGGAAGGTCGAGGTCGTGGCCGCCGTCGACAGCTTCGAGGGCGGCAAGGTCGTCCTCGCCGACGGCACCCGCGTCGCACCGGACGCCGTCGTCGCCGCCACCGGGTACGCCCGCGCGCTGGAGGGCCTCGTCGGCCATCTCGGCGTCCTCGACGAGAGAGGCAGACCCGTGCCGCACGGCGCCCGCGCCGCGCAGCAGGCCCCCGGGCTGTACTTCACCGGCTTCACCACGCCCATCAGCGGCACGCTCCGCGAGGTGGCCATGGACGCCGAGAAGATCGCGAAGGCCGTCGTGAAGAAGAGCGGGGACACCCTCTCCCGTCTGCCCGGATGACCCGGGAACCCGCTGCCCGGATGACGTAGGAATCCTCAACTTCCCTCCTCGGCGCTCCCGTTGCCCATGAGCCGGATGTGACGGGAGCGTTGAAGCGTGCCGCCTCACGGGGCCAGAATCTGAACACTGCTCACTTTCTGGCACCACACTCTCTCCACACGGAGGATGCACGTGGCACGCGAAAGACAGCACAACCCCCGTCCCCTGACCCGGCGTTCCCTGCTCGGCGGCGCCGCCGCCGCTGCCGGGGCCGCCACCCTCACCGGCACCGCCGCGGGCCCCGCGGCCGCGGCCGCCTCGCGGACCGTGGACGTCGCGATCGTCGGCGGCGGGCTCGCCGGCCTGACGGCCGCCCGCGACCTGGTGGCCGGCGGTAGGACGGTGGCCGTCCTGGAGGCCCGCGACCGCGTCGGCGGCCGCGTCGTCAACCTGCCGCTGCCGGGCGGCGGTTACACCGAGGGCGGCGGGGAGTTCATCGGCCCCACCCAGGACCGCATCAAGGCGCTCGCGGACTCGCTCGGCGTGGCGACCTTCACCACCTACAACACCGGCAAGAACCTCCTCTACAAGGACGGCAGGAGGACCCCGTACGCCACCGACGGCATCCTCGGCTCGGTGCCGCCGATCGACGCGGCGGGCCTCGCCAACGCCGCGATCGTGCAGGCGTCCCTGGACGACATGGCCAAGCAGATCCCGCTGGACGCGCCCTGGACGGCGCCGAAGGCGGCCGAGTGGGACAAGCAGACCTTCGAGAGCTGGCTGAACGCCAACGCGATCGTCCCGTCGGCCAAGTTCCTGCTGGACGTGGCCTGTACGTCGATCTTCTCGGCGCAGCCCAGCGAACTCTCCCTGCTCTTCGTGCTCTTCTACATCGCCGCGGCCGGCAACGAGTCGAACACCGGCACCCTGGAGCGCCTGACCGACACCGCAGGCGGCGCCCAGGAGTCCCGCTTCGTCGGCGGCTCCCAGCAGGTGCCGATCAAGCTGGCCGCCACCCTCGGCGACCGCGTGGTGCTGAGCGCACCGGTGCGCTCCGTCAAGCAGTCCGGCGGCTCGTACCTCGTCACGGCCGACGGCATCACGGTGACCGCGAAGAAGGTGGTCGTCGCCGTACCGCCGCCGCTCGCGGCCCGCATCTCCTACGACCCGCTGCTCCCGGCCGCCCGCGACCAGTTGAGCCAGCGTCTGCCGATGGGCTCCATCGGCAAGGCGATCGCCGTCTACGACAGCCCCTTCTGGCGGGCCGACGGCCTCAACGGCCAGGTCGTCAGCGACTCCGGCGTGGTCCGCTCGACCTTCGACAACTCCCCGCCGGACGCCTCCTACGGCGCCCTGATGGGCTTCATCGAGGCCGACGAGATGCGCGCCTACGACGCCGCGAGCACCGACGAGGTCAAGGCCGCCGTCCTGAAGGACTACGCCGGCTACTTCGGCGACAAGGCCAAGTCGCCGACCGCCTTCGTCCTCCAGCGCTGGGACAACGAGGGCTTCTCCCGCGGCGGCCCGGTCGCCTACGCGCCCCCGGGCGTACTCACGCAGTACGGCGCCGGCCTGCGCAAGCCGTTCGGCGGCATCCACTGGGCGGGCACCGAGACCTCCACCCACTGGAACGGATTCATGGACGGAGCGGTGCGTTCGGGCGAGCGGGTGGCGAGGGAAGTGCTGGCGGAGTTGTAGCGGGCCGCAACCATTTGCGACCCGACCCGTTCCTGACTGGGCGTCAGTTCAGTAATCTGACAGTGCGTCAGTTATTGCTGTCACACAGGAGCGGGCGGACCGATGCTTGGATCAACCCACGGCACCCTCACCACCGACTCCCGCCGGGCCCGGGTGATCGCCTGCGGCGAGCAACCCGGACCCGCCGTCCACGGCCGGCCCGCGGACGTCGACGACCTCGACGTCGGCGGGCGGCCGCTGTACGCCGACGTACCCGACCTGGACCGGTTCTTCCGCCCCGAGTCCGTCGCCGTGATCGGCGCCTCGGACACCGAGGGGCGGCCCAACACCGGCATCACCCGCCAGCTGGTGGCGTGGGCGGAGCGGGTCGGGGCGCGGCTGCACCCCGTGCACCCCACCCGCCCGTCCGTCTTCGGCATCCCCTGCTCCCCCTCGGTCGCCGAGCTGCCCGAGCAGGTCGACCTCGCCGTCCTGCTGCTCGCCGACCCCTTCGCCGTGCTCGGCGAACTGGCCGAGGCCAAGGCGAAGTTCGCGGTCGTCTTCGCCTCGGGGTTCGCCGAGACGGGTGCCGAGGGCGCGGCCGCGCAGGAGCGGCTCGCCTCCGCCGTGGCCCGCTCCGGGATGCGGCTGCTGGGCCCCAACACCAACCTCAACGCCTTCGAGCGCTTCCGGGACGACCTCGACGGACCCGCCATCGCGCTGATCACCCAGTCCGGGCACCAGGGCCGCCCCGTCTTCTCCCTCCAGGAGCTCGGCATCCGCCTCTCCCACTGGGCGCCCACCGGCAACGAGGCCGACCTGGAGACCGCCGACTTCATCTCCTACTTCGCCGAGCGGCCCGAGGTCGGCGCCATCGCCTGCTACGTGGAGGGGCTGAAGGACGGCCGCTCGTTCCTGCTCGCGGCCGACCGGGCCGCCCGGCGCAAGGTGCCCGTCGTCGCCGTCAAGGTGGGCCGCACCGAGACCGGAGCCCGCACCGCCGCCTCCCACACCGGCAAGCTGACCGGCGCGGACACCGTGGTGGACGCGGCGATGCGGCAGTTCGGGGTGATCCGGGTGGACGGGCTGGACGAACTCCAGGACACCGCCGCCCTGCTGGCGCGCGCCCGGCCGCCGCGCGCCGAGGGCGTCGTCGTCTACTCCATCTCCGGCGGCACCGGCGCCCACTTCGCCGACCTGGCCACCGAGGCGGGCCTGCGGCTGCCGGAGCTGTCCGAGAGCAAGCAGACCGAGCTGCACCGGTGGATACCCGAGTACCTGAGCGTGGCCAACCCGGTCGACAACGGCGGGCACCCGGTCGGCGACGAACGCGGCCGGAAGATCATCGACGCGATCCTCGACGACCCCGAGGTGGGGGTCCTGATCTGCCCGATCACCGGCCCGTTCCCGCCGCTCAGCGACCGTCTGGTGCGGGACCTGGTGGACGCGGCCGAGCGCACGGACAAGCTGGTCTGCGTGGTGTGGGGATCCCCCGTCGGCACCGAACCCGCCTACCGGGAGGTCCTGCTGGGCTCCTCCCGGGTCGCCACCTTCCGCACCGTCGCGAACTGCATCACCGCGGTGCGCGCCTACCTCGACCATCACCGCTTCGTCACCGGCTACCGCTCCCCCTTCGACGAGGCCCCCCGCACCACCTCGCCCTCGTTCCGCAAGGCGCAGGCGCTGATGTGCCCGGGCCGGCAGCTCAGCGAGCACGCGGCGAAGCAGCTGCTGCGGGCGTACGGCATCCGGGTCCCGCGCGAGCAGCTGGTGACCAGCGCGGCGGCGGCCGTCCGCGCGGCGAGCCTGGTCGGCTACCCGGTGGTGATGAAGGCGTCCGGCGCGCAGATCGCCCACAAGACCGAGCTGGGGCTGGTGAAGGTCGGGCTCACCTCCGCGAGCCAGGTGCGCGACGCCTACCGCGAGTTGACGGACATCGCCCGCTACGAGGAGGTGTCCCTGGACGGCGTCCTCGTCTGCCAGATGGTCGAGCGGGGCGTGGAGATGGTCGTCGGCGTGACGCACGACGAGCTGTTCGGGCCGACGGTCACGGTCGGGCTCGGCGGGGTGCTGGTCGAGGTCCTCCAGGACGTCGCCGTCCGCGTGCCGCCCTTCGGCGAGGACCAGGCCCGGGACATGCTCGGCGACCTGCGCGGGCGGGCCCTGCTCGGCGGGGTGCGCGGCCGCCCGCCCGCCGACCTCGACGCCCTCGTCGAAGTGGTGCTGCGGGTGCAGCGGATGGCGCTGGAGCTCGGGGGCGACCTCGCCGAGCTCGACATCAACCCGCTGATGGTGCTGCCCCAGGGGCAGGGAGCCGTGGCCCTGGACGCCCTGGCGGTGTGCCGGTGAGCGAGCGGACGTGGGTGCTGCACGAGAGGGTCGACCAGGTCGCGTACCTCACGCTGAACAGGCCGGAGGCCCTCAACGCCCTCACCCCCGGGCAGCGCGACCGGCTCATCGGGCTGCTCGCGGACGTCTCGGCCGACCCCGAGGTACGGGCCGTCGTCCTCACCGGCACGGGCCGCGGCTTCTGCGCGGGGGCGGACCTGCGGGGCGGTGCGGGTCCGGGCGAGCGGGTCGCGGGCGACGTGGCCCGCACCCTGCGCCTCGGCGCGCAGCGGCTGGTCGCCGCCGTCCTCGACTGCGAGAAGCCGGTGCTCGCCGCCGTGAACGGCACGGCGGCGGGCCTCGGCGCCCATCTCGCGCTCGCCTGCGACCTCGTCCTGGCCGCCGAATCGGCGCGCTTCATCGAGGTGTTCGTACGGCGGGGCCTGGTGCCGGACGGCGGCGGGGCCTACCTGCTGCCCCGGCTGGTCGGCCCGCAGCGGGCGAAGGAGCTGATGTTCTTCGGCGACGCGCTCGCGGCCGCCGACGCCGAACGCCTGGGCCTGGTCAACCGGGTCGTCCCGGACGAGGAGCTGGACAAGACGGCCCGCGAGTGGGCCGCGCGGCTGGCCGCCGGGCCCACCCGCGCCCTCGCCCTCACCAAGCAGCTCGTCAACGCCTCGCTCGACGGCGACCGCGCCACCGCCTTCGCGGCGGAGGCGTCCGCGCAGGAGATCAACATGACGACCGAGGACGCGCAGGAGGGCGTGCGCAGCTTCGTGCAGCGCACCACCCCCGAGTACAGGGGCCGTTGACCCTTCACATCTGACGTACCGTCAGCTTCAATGGGAGGCGTGATGGGACACGCAGGGGCGGCAGCAGCGGCCGTCCGCTACCTCCGGTCGGCCGGGGCTCCGGCCCCCGTGGACGCACTGCCGCGCCCGGAACTCAGATGCGTCGGCGAGGACGAGCGGGCGCCGCTCGACCCGGCCGAGTTCCGGCGTGTGCTCGGCAGCTTCGCGACGGGCGTCACCGTCGTCACGGCTCCCGCCGCACCCGGCGAGGACGCCCCCGCGGGCTTCGCCTGCCAGTCGTTCTCGTCCCTCTCCCTCGACCCGCCCCTGATCGCCTTCATGGTCGGCCGTACGTCGACGACCTGGCCGCGGATCGCCCGCGCGGGCGTCTTCTGCGTCAACGTCCTCGCCTCCCACCAGGGCGGGCTGTGCCGGTCCTTCGCGGTGAGCGGCGCGGACAAGTTCGCGGGCGTCGCCCACGACGCGGCGCCGGTCTCCGGCTCCCCGCGCCTGGCCGGTGCGCTCGCGTGGATCGACTGCACGATCCACGCGGTGCACACCGGCGGCGACCATCTGATCGTGGTGGGCCGGGTGGACGCGCTGGGCACGAGCGACGAGGACGGGGAGCCCCTGCTCTTCCACCGGGGCGGCTTCCACCAGACCGTCAGGGCCACGTCCGCTAGGCCGTCGCGGCGGCCACCGCGGTGACGGGTGCCGGCCTGCGCCGGATCACCAGCGCCATCAGCGCCGCCGCCGCGCACAGGGCCCCGGAGGCGTACCAGACCATGTCGTAGGAGCCGAAGACGTCGCGGGCCACGCCCCCGAGGAAGGCCACCAGCGCGGCGCCGACCTGGTGGGAGGCGAGGACCCAGCCGAAGACGATGGCGCTGTCGTCGCCGAACTGCTCGCGGCACAGCGCGACCGTCGGCGGGACGGTGGCGACCCAGTCGAGGCCGTAGAAGACGATGAAGAACAGCATCGGCGGGTGGACCGAGGGCGCCAGCAGCATCGGCAGGAACAGCAGCGAGATGCCGCGCAGGGCGTAGTAGACGGCCAGCAGGCGGCGCGGCTCGAAGCGGTCGGTGAACCAGCCGGAGGCGATCGTGCCGACGACGTCGAAGACGCCGATGACCGCGAGCAGCGAGGCCGCCGCCGTGACGGGCATGCCGTGGTCGTGGGCGGCGGGCACGAAGTGGGTCTGGATCAGGCCGTTGGTGGAGGCCCCGCAGATCGCGAAGGTCCCGGCGAGCAGCCAGAAGGTGCCGGTGCGGGAGGCCGTGAACAGGACGCCGACCGCCCGGCGCGCGGCGCCGCGGGTGGGCGGGGGCTTCGGCACGAACTCCTCGGCGCCGTACGGCTTCAGGCCCACGTCCGCCGGGTGGTCGCGCAGCAGCAGCCAGACGAAGGGGACCACCGCGAGCGCGGCGAGGGCCACCGTGACGGCCGCCGGCCGCCAGTCGTGCGTCTCCACGATCCAGGACAGCACGGGCAGGAAGATCAGCTGCCCCGAGGCCGAGGCGGCCGTGAGGATGCCCGTCACCAGGCCCCGGCGCTCGGTGAACCAGCGGTTGGTGACCGTGGCGGCGAAAGCCAGGGCCATCGAGCCGCTGCCGAGGCCCACCAGCAGGCCCCAGCACAGCATCAGCTGCCAGGCCGCCGTCATCCACACCGTCAGGCCGGAGCCGAGCGCGATCACGGTCAGGGCCACGGCGACGACCTTGCGGATGCCGAAGCGGTCCATCAGCGCCGCCGCGAACGGGGCGGTGAGGCCGTAGAGCGCGAGGTTGACGGAGACGGCCGCGCCGATGGTGCCGCGCGACCAGCCGAACTCCTCGTGCAGCGGGTCGATCAGCAGCCCGGGAAGGGAACGGAAGGCGGCCGCGCCGATGATCGTCACGAAGGTGACGGCGGCGACGAACCATGCCATGTGCACGGGCATGCGGCGGCCGGGCCGCGGGCGCGGCTTCCGGGTAACCGGGTTGTCCTCTGCGGCGGCCGCGGCCTCGGTTGTCTGGGTCACGACATAGAGCATCCAGGCCCGGACCGACCGCAACCACTGGCCCGAAGGACAGCATTCGTTAGAATCGGGCCATGGAGAAGGTCACGGAGAAGGTCATGGACACGGCCGCGGAGTTCCGCCCGCACCGCGTCGTCGTCCTCGCCATGGACGGACTGCTCCCCTTCGAGCTGGGCATCTTCGGCCGCCCGAAGGACGCCCTGCGACGGCGGCTCTACGAGGTCATGACCTGCTCGGTCCGGCCGCCGGGCCCGGTGCGGACCGACGCCGACTTCTCGATCATGGTCGAGCACGGCCCGGAGCTGCTGGCCACCGCCGACACGGTCGTCGTCCCGGCGTCGTACGAACTCGGCCCGGTCTTCGAGGAGGGCGTGCTCACCGCCGAGCTGGCCGCCGCCCTCGCCCACATCCGGCCCGGCACCCGGCTCGCCTCGATCTGCACCGGCGTGTTCGTCCTCGCCGCCGCCGGCTATCTGGACGGCCGGCCCGCGACCACGCACTGGGCGGAGACCGACCAGCTCCAGCGCCTCTTCCCGAAGATCGACGTCGACCCGGACGTGCTGTTCATCGACGACGGCGACATCCTGACCTCTGCGGGCGTCGCGGCCGGCCTCGACCTGTGCCTGCACATGGTGCGCCGGGACCACGGCGCGGCGGTCGCCAACGAGGTGGCCCGGCGCACGGTCGTGCCGCCGCACCGGGACGGCGGGCAGGCGCAGTACATCGAACGCCCGGTGCCCGAGCCCCAGCTGGCCACCACCACCGCCGCCCGCGCCTGGGCCCTGGGCCGCCTGCACGAGCCGATCCAGCTGCGCGACATGGCCGCCCAGGAGTCCATGTCCGTGCGCACCTTCACGCGCCGTTTCCGCGAGGAGGCCGGCGTCAGCCCCGGGCAGTGGCTGACCCAGCAGCGCGTGGAGCGGGCGCGGCACCTGCTGGAGTCCAGCGACCTGTCCGTGGACCAGGTGGCCCAGCAGGCCGGGTTCGGCACGGCGCAGTCGATGCGGCAGCACCTCCAGGCGGCGCTCGGGGTCACCCCCACCGCCTACCGCCGCACCTTCCGCACCGGCGTCAGAACGTGAGCACCCCGCGCGCGACCCGCCCCGCCTCCGCGTCGGCCTCGGCCTTCGCGAAGTCCTCGACCGGGTAGGTCTCCGTCACCAGCTCGTCCAGCAGCAGCCGGCCCGCCCGGTACAGCTCGGCGTACAGGGCGATGTCCCGCTGCGGCCGCGACGACCCGTACCGGCAGCCGAGGATGGACTTGTCGAGGTACATGGAGGAGACGAGGAAGGACGCCTCGGCGGTCGCCGGCGGGACGCCGAGCAGCACGGCCTGGCCGTGCCGGTCCAGCAGGTCGATCGCCTGCCGGATCAGCTCCACCCGCCCGACGCACTCGAAGGCGTGGTCGGCCCCCGTCGGCAGGATCTCCTTGACCCCGTCCGTCGACGTCAGGAAGTGCGTCGCCCCGAACTGCCGGGCCACCGCCTCCTTCGCGGGGTTCGCGTCGACGGCGACGACGGTGGACGCACCGGCGATCCGGGCACCCTGGATGACGTTGAGCCCGATGCCGCCGGTGCCGATGACGAGGACGGACTCCCCGCGGTCCACCCGCGCCCGGTTGAGCACCGCGCCCACGCCGGTCAGCACGCCGCACCCGATCAGGGCGGCGGACGGCAGCGGGATGTCCTTGGGGATGCGGACGGCCTGCACCGCCTTCACCACCGTCCGCTCGGCGAACGCGGAGTTGGAGGCGAACTGGTACACCGGCCGCCCGCCCCGCGTGAACGGCCGCCCCGGCCGCCCGATCGCCTGCCGGCACATCGTCGGCCGCCCGCGGTCGCACTCCGCGCACGTACCGCAGTTGGCGAGCGTGGACAGGGCCACGTGGTCGCCGGTCGCGACGTGCGTGACCCCGGCGCCCACGGCCTCGACCACACCCGCCCCCTCGTGCCCCAGCACCACGGGGACGGGGAAGGGGATGGTCCCGTCCACCACGGACAGATCGCTGTGGCACAGCCCGGCCGCCGAGATCGCGACCAGCACCTCCCCCGGCCCCGGGTCCCGCACCTCCAGGTCGTCCACGACCTCGACCCGTTTGCCGTCGAACAGCACTCCGCGCATCAGGCGACTCCCTTGGGCTCCCTCGGCAGGCCGAGCACCCGCTCGGCGATGATCGTGCGCTGAACCTGGTCCGAGCCGCCGTAGATGGTGTCGGCCCGGGAGAAGAGGAACAGGTGCTGCAACGCGTCGAGTTCGTACGGCGCCGAGGGC
Organism: Streptomyces sp. NPDC057616; assembly: GCF_042800575.1. Lineage (NCBI taxonomy): Bacteria > Bacillati > Actinomycetota > Actinomycetes > Kitasatosporales > Streptomycetaceae > Streptomyces > Streptomyces sp. NPDC057616. The sequence goes on along the minus strand of NZ_JBHVGU010000004.1, from coordinate 247,060 downwards.
GACCAGTCGGCCGGCCCGACCGCGGCGGCCGCCCCGCGCACCTCCATGGCCAGCTCCCCCAGCCGTTGATGCCAGCCGGCCCACAGCAGCTTCGCCACGCTGGGCGCCCCGGCATCCCCCGAACTCCCCAGCGTGCGCAGGGCGTTCCACCGCATGGCCCGCAGCTCGGCCCACTGCCGCACCAGCCGCTCCCGTACGACGGGGTCGGCGACGGCCCCCGACTTCACCGCCGCCTCCACGATCCGCCCCAGCTCGGCCGCGAACCCGATCTGCTGCGCGAGCGTGGACACGCCCCGCTCGAACCCCAGCAGACTCATCGCGACCTGCCACCCGCCGCCCGGGTCCCCGACGACGTGCTCCGCACGCGCCGAAGCCCCGTCGAAGAACACCTCGTTGAAGTCGCTGGTGCCGGTCATCTGCCGGATCGGCCGCACCTCGACGCGCCCGGGCTGGTCCATCGGCACGAGCAGGAAGCTCAGCCCGCGGTGCCGCGTCGAGCCGGGCTCGGTCCGCGCCAGCACGAAGCACCAGTCGGCCTCATGGGCGAGCGAGGTCCAGATCTTCTGCCCGCTGATCCGGTACGTCCCGTCCGGGCCCCGCTCGGCCTTCGTGCGGATCCCGGCGAGGTCCGAACCGGCCGCGGGCTCGCTGTACCCCTGGCACCACAGCTCCCGGCCCTCGGCGATCGCCGGCAGGAAACGCGCCTTCTGCTCGGCCGTCCCGTGCGCCAGCAGGGTCGGCGCCAGCAGGTTCTCCCCGATGTGCCCGGACCGCGGCGGCGCGACGGACCGGGCGTACTCCTCGGCCCAGACCACCTGCTGGGTGAGCGAGGCGGTCCGGTTCCCGAACCCGGCCTCCCCCCACCCGATCCCGACCCATCCGTCCTTGCCCAGGGTCCGCTCCCAGTCCCGGCGGCCCGCCGCCCCCGGGGCATGCTCCGCAAGCCACTGCCGCACCTCACCCCGAAAGCCTTCGTCCTCAGCACTGAACCCGAATTCCACGGACCCTCCTCGGCCGCAACGCCTTCAGGGGCGCGGGGAACTGCGCGACACGCCACACCAGACCCGCACCCGCCACACAACAGAACCCCCCAACCCCTCAGGCGTTGGGCCGCTCCCCCCGCACCGCCGCCCGCTCCATCGCCGCCAGCCGCTCAAGCATCGGCATCGGATCCACACCGACCGACCCCGGCAGGAACTCCGCGATCGATTCCGGAGTCCAGGACCCCCCCTCCGCGTAGGCCGCACGCAGTTCATGCGGCTGCGCCCACACCGCCAGCTTCGCCCCGGCGATCGTGTACACCTGCCCGGTCACCCCGTGCCCCTTGGCCCGCTCGGACAGCAGATAGACGACAAGGGCAGCGACGTCCTCCGGCTCCCCCATCTCCGCGAGCTCCATCGGCACGTTCGCCGACATCCGCGTACGGGCGACGGGCGCCACCGCATTGGCCGTCACCCCGTACTTGTTGAGGCCCAGCGCAGCGCTCCGCACCAGCGAGATGATCCCGCCCTTGGCCGCGCTGTAGTTGGCCTGCGACACCGACCCCTGGTGGTTGCCGCTGGTGAACCCGATCAGCGTGCCCGCACGCTGCTTGCGCATCACCGCCGAGGCGGCCCGGAACACGGTGAACGTCCCCTTCAGATGCGTGGCGACGACCGGGTCCCACTCCTCCTCGGACATGTTGAACAGCATCCGCTCGCGCAGGATCCCGGCGACGCACACGACCCCGTCGAGCCGCCCGTACGAGGCCAGCGCGGTGTCCACCACCCGCTGCCCGCCGGCCATCGTGGAGATGTCGTCGGCGACGGCGACCGCCTCCCCGCCCGCGGCCTCGATCTCCTTGACGACGGCCTCGGCGATCTCGCTCGCCGGGGACGCGCCGTCGACGGAGACGCCGTAGTCGTTGACGACGACCCGGGCGCCCTCGGCCGCGGCGGCCAGGGCGACCGCCCGCCCGATGCCCCGCCCGGCACCCGTCACGGCGACGACCTTGCCTGCCAAGAAGTTCCCCACGTCCGGCCCCTTCCCGCGGTTTCTGACGGACCGTTAGATTTTATGACCCGTCAGATACCTGGAGACAAGCCCCGGGGAGGACCGATGTCGCTGCCGGATTCGTTCCACGAGATCGCCAAGCGCGTGAACAACTGGGGTCGTTGGGGCTCCGACGACGAGATCGGCACGCTCAACCTGATCACCGACGAGGTCGTGCGCGAGGCCGCCGCGACGGTCCGCTCGGGCCGCCGCATCCCGCTCGCCCTGCCCCTGAGGCAGGACGGCGTGCAGACCGGGATGATCCCGGGCCGGGTCAACCCCCTGCACACGATGGTGCAGATCAACCAGGAGCTGTTCGGGCCGGGCACGGTCGCCTGCAGCGACGACGCCGTGACCATGGGCCTGCAGGCGGCCACCCACTGGGACGCGCTGCCCCATGTCTCGCACTCGGGCCGGCTCTACAACGGCCGCCCGGCCGGCACCGTCACCGCGCACGGGGGCGCGGAGTTCGCCGGCATCGACAAGGCGCGGCACATCGTCTCGCGCGGGGTGCTGCTGGACGTGGCCCGCGCACGGGGGGTGGACCGGCTGGACGGCGGGCACGCGGTCACGCCCGAGGACCTGGAGGCCGCGGAGGAGTTCGGCGGTACGCGCGTACGGTCCGGCGACATCGTCCTCGTACGGACCGGCCAGATCCAGCTCTGCCTCGCCGGCGACCGGGAGGCGTACGGCTACCCCTCGCCGGGCCTTTCGGTCCGTACGCCGGAGTGGTTCCACGCGCGCGATGTCGCCGCCGTGGCCAACGACACCCTGACCTTCGAGATCTTCCCTCCCGAGATCGAGGACCTGTGGCTGCCCGTGCACGCGCTCGACCTGGTGGAGATGGGCATGCTGCAGGGCCAGAACTGGAATCTGGAAGAGTTGTCCACAGCCTGTGGAGAAGCGGGCCGGTACGCGTTCCTGCTGTCGGCGATGCCCGAGCCGTTCGTCGGCGCGACCGGAACTCCCGTGGCCCCCGTCGCCGTTCTGTGAGGAGCTGCGGCCGGCGGCGCGGCGCTCCCGCCCCGAGCACGGCACCACGCACCGCCGACCGACTTCGGCGCACCCCGCCGATTCCACCTGGCCCCTGAACGGAACCGGCGCCGAACCGCGACCCGCGCTCGACGAGGGCTCCCGTCACCGAAGCCCTCGCCGTCCCCTCACGGCGACCCGCAGACCAACAGCGTGATCAAACGGACACGTTGCGTCAACACCCGTACGGAGATTTATTACTTAAGCCCTATTTGCCATGGGCGCGCACGGAAGCACGTCCCGGCGCATCACACCTGGCCGGACCGGACAGGGGGGCGGCCTCTGCGACCGTGCACCGCGGTTGACCGGAATCCCTGCTTCCGTGCGCCGGTCACACCGCCTCGAACGCCAGCCCCTCGTACACCGGCACGCCACCCATGCACGACTCCGCCTCCTGGCGGGACTGTGCGCAGCGGTCGAGTTCGCACCAGATGCGCTTGCCCGCCCCTTCGGGGCTCCAGCCCCAGCGGTCGGCGAGACCGTCGACGAGGGCGAGGCCGCGGCCGCCGGTCGCGTCACCGTCGGCGCAGCGCGGCACGGGGGCCCGGTCACTGCTGTCGGCCACCTCCAGCCGGACGGTGGCCGATTCGCCGGCCACACCGGGCAGCGACAGGCGCAGGACGGCCGGACAGCCGGTGTGCACCACGGCGTTGGTGACCAGTTCGGAGACGAGCAGGATCAGCGTCTCGGCGAGCGGCTCGTCGGCCTCTATGCCGGACCCGGCGAGACGCGAACGGGCCCACCTGCGGGCTCGCCCCACCTCAGCGGGGTCGGGCCGGACTTCCAGCTGCACCTGAAGCACCTGCACCGCTCACACCATCCGAACCGGCGGACACATGACCTCGCGCCACGTGCGCGCCGCGACGAGGGCCACGATCGTAGCCATTTTCCGCATGGCCATAACAACGGCCAGTGCAGAGCCCAGAGCAGGGGTCACGGAACGTGAATCCCTTAAAAGACAGCATGGTTGACGTACAGTCACCCCAACAAGCGCTTCGGGCATATTCCAGCGCGAAGGAGTACCCGTGCGGCATACTGTGCGACGCTCACCGCGAGGAGTCGAACAGGCCTGCTGAGGCATCACCCCGGGGGCAACACCGGCACGGCACGCGCTCGGAACCACTCGCATCCCACAGAAGGTACCGGAGCGGGACACCGACTCCAGGACGTGACGGGTCACGCATAGGACACAACCCGATATCAACGCTCCGTAATTCCGGTATGCCACAATCCGCGACATCTGCGAGGTCGGATTCCGTGGCACCGCAGGCCGACGGCTCTCACACGGTCAGATCGGCCGCGAGCAGCTCCTCACTCTCCGTAGCTCCGCCGGCACGTTGTGCCCGGACCCAGGCCCGCTTCAGATGCAGATGGACCTCGCTCTCCCAGGTGAAGCCCATGCCGCCGTGCACCTGGAGGCAGTCGCGGGCGCCGCGCTCGGCGGCCTCGTCCGCGAGCAGCCGGGCCGCGGCGATGTCGGCCCGGTCGGCGGTGACGGCGGCGGCGTAGACGGCGGCGCGGGCGACCTCGACCCGTACCAGCATCTGCGCGCACAGGTGCTTGACGGCCTGGAAGGCTCCGATCGGCTGCCCGAACTGCTCGCGCGTCCGGGCGTGTTGCACGGCCAGCTCGCACACGCGCGTGGCCGTGCCGAGCTGCTCGGCGGCGGTCAGCAGGACGGCGACCGGATCGGTACGGGCCGGCGCGGGCACCCGGTGCAGAGGCGTGAGCGGGTCCACCGAGCGCAGCGGCACAGCGCCCTCGGCGCCCCGCCGTACGACGTCGGCCTCGTCCAGCCACTCCACCAGCCGGCCGTCGGCGGCGGCCACGACGACCTCCCCCTCCGCCGCCCCCGGGACCTCCCCGGCCGCCAGGTGCGTGGCGACGAGCGGCCCGGGCACCAGCGCCCGCCCGGCCTCCTCGAACACCAACACGGCCTCGGGAAGCCCGAGTCCGACCCCTCCGTCGGCCTCCGCCAACCGCAACGAGAAGAACCCGAGCTCTCCGAGGGCCCGCCACATCTCCCGATCGACGCGGGGCTGGGAATCCCCGGGTTCCGCACCCCCGCCCAGGGGCCACGACGAACCGCCACCCGCCCGCCGACCGACAGCCGAACGCACCGTGGCGCGCAACGCCCGCTGCTCCTGGGTCGGTTGAAACCGCATGCTCATCGCCCCTTCGGCAGCCCGAGCACCCGCTCGCCCACGATGTTCCGCTGGATCTGCGACGTCCCGGCCGCGATCGTGTACGACAACGACGACAGCCGATCGACCGTCCACGGCCGCTCCAGATCCAGCGAGTCCGGCCCGAGTACGTCCGCCGCCGCGTCGAAGAGTTCCTGGCGCGCGTGCGAGTAACGCAGCTTGAAGACCGACCCGCCCACCCCCGGCACACCGCCGGAGGCCTCCGCCTCGCTCACGTTCCACTGCGTCAGCCGCCACAGCGCCCGGAACTCCGCGTTGAGCCTGCCGAGCCGGCGCCGCAACGCGGGGTCGTCCCATCGGCCGTTCTCCCGGGCCTCGGCGGCGAGTTCGCCCAGCACGCGGCGGCAGGCGACGACCTCGCCCACGAACGCAGTGCCGCGCTCGAACGAGAGCGTCACCATGGTCACGCGCCAGCCGTCGTTCTCCGCGCCGACCCGGTTGGCGACCGGCACGCGTACGTCGTCGAGGAACACCTCGGCGAACTCGGCCGACCCGGCCAGCGTCCGCAGCGGCCGTACGGTGATGCCCGGGGCGTCCATGGGCATCGCGAGCCAGGAAATGCCCCGGTGCTTGGGCGCCTCGGGATCGGTGCGCACCAACAGCTCGCACCAGTCGGCCACTTCGGCGTGCGAGGTCCAGATCTTCGAGCCGCGCACCACGTAGTCGTCGCCGTCCCGCCACGCGCGGGTGCGCAGGGCCGCGAGATCGGAGCCCGCGTCCGGTTCGCTGAAGCCCTGGCACCAGACCTCCTCGCCGCGCAGCACCGGCGGCAGCCAGCGCGCCCGCTGCTCCGGCGTCCCCTCGGCCGCGATCGTGGGCCCCGCGTGCAGCAGCCCGACGAAGTTGGCCCCGACGTAGGGCGCACCGGCCCGCTCGGTCTCCTCCAGGAAGATCAGCCGCGTGGTCGGGGTGCTGTCCCAGTGGACGTCGGCGTACCCGGCCTCGTACAGCATCCGCTGCCAGCCGAGGTCGTACGCCCTGCGCGCGGGCCAGTCCTGCGGGGACGGCTTCGGCGGCAGGGCCGGCAGCACCTTGCCGAGCCACCCCCGCAGCCGCGCCCGGAACTCCTCCTCCTGCGGGGTGTACGACAGGTCCACTAGCGGTCCAGGTCGAGGTCGAGCATGCGGATGGCGTTGCCCCGCATCAGCTTGTAGACGGTCTCGTCGTCGAGGCCCTTCACATGGTCGAGGGCGATCTCCTTGGTGTGCGGGAAGGTCGAGTCGACGTGCGGGTAGTCGGTCTCGAAGGTGGCGTTGTCCCGCCCGACGACGTCCAGCGAGGCGACCCCGTGCTTGTCGCGGAAGAAGCAGCAGAACATCTGCCGGTAGTAGTACGTCGACGGCGGATCGGGCACCAGGTCCCTGACCCCGCCCCAGGCGCGATGCTCCTCCCACACGTCGTCGGCGCGCTCCAGGGCGTAGGGGATCCAGCCCATCTGCCCCTCGGAGTAGGCGAGTTTGAGCCGCGGGAACTTCACCAGCACCCCGCTGAAAAGGTAGTCCATCATCGAGGCCATGGCGTTGTTGAAGCTCAGCGACGCCTGGACGGCGGGCGGCGCGTCCGGGGAGGCGGCCGGCATCTGGGAGCTGCTGCCGATGTGCATGTTGACGACCGTGCCGGTCTCCTGGCAGACCGCGAAGAAGGGGTCCCAGTAGCCGGAGTGGATGGACGGCAGGCCGAGGTAGGTGGGGATCTCGGAGAAGGTCACCGCCCGGACCCCGCGGGCGGCGTTGCGCCGGATCTCCGCGACCGCCAGCTCCACGTCCCACAGCGGGATCAGGCACAGCGGGATGAGCCGGCCGCCGCTGTCGCCGCACCACTCCTCGACCATCCAGTCGTTGTAGGCGCGCACGCAGGCCAGCGCGACCTCCTTGTCGTGCGCCTCGGCGAAGGTCTGCCCGCAGAAGCGCGGGAAGGACGGGAAGCAGAGGCTGGCCTCGACGTGGTTGAGGTCCATGTCGTCCAGCCGGGCCTTGGGGTCCCAGCAGCCGCGCCGCATCTCCTCGCGGGTGATGCCCTCCAGGGTCATCTCGTCGCGGTCGAAGCCGACGGCGGCGATGTTGCGCTTGTACGGGAACTTCAGGTCCTCGTAGATCCACCAGTCGGTCGGCTGGCCCTCCGGGTCCATCGTGATCTGGTACTTGCCGGCGACGTAGGCGAGTTCGCCGATGCCCGCGGTCAGGGGTTGCGGGCCCCGGTCGCGGTACTTCGCCGGCAGCCACGTCTCGAAGAGGTGCGCGGGCTCGATCACATGGTCGTCGACGCTGATGATGCGGGGCAGTTCGGTCATGGGTCCCCTCCGCCTGACGCGACTGTTTTCTGATGGACCGTCAGATTCACCAAGCAGGCTAGTCCCGCACCCCTGGACCGACAAGGCGCCGAGCCCTACGCTCTGCGCACGATCTGACAGTCCGTCAGTTCAACCGAGGGGGCCGCCGTGACCGACACCGCCCACGCACTCAGCGCGTCCCGCACCCTCTGGGACCTGCTCGCCCGCCGCGCAGACCTGACCCCCGACCGCCCGGTCCTCCTGCAGGACGACCGCTGCCTGAGCTTCGGCGAGCTGCGCGCGGGGGCCGAGCGCGTGGCGGCGGGCCTGTACGACATGGGCGTACGCCCCGGCACGGTGGTCGCCTGGCAGCTGCCCACCCGTCTGGAGACGGCCCTGCTGACCTTCGCCCTGGCCCGCCTGGGCGCCGTGCAGACGCCGATCATCCCCTTCTACCGGGACCGCGAGGTCGCCTTCGCGCTGCGCGAGTCCAAGGCCGAGTACTTCGCCGTCCCCGGCGAGTGGCGCGGCTTCGACCACACCGCGATGGCCCGGCGGCTGGGCGCCAAGGGCGTCTTCGAGGCGTACGACGACCTGCCCGAGGGCGACCCGTCCGTCCTGCCCGCCCCGCCCGCCGAGGGCACCTCCGTGCGCTGGATCTACTGGACCTCGGGCACCACCTCCGACCCCAAGGGCGTGCTGCACACCGACCGCTCGCTGATCGCGGGCGGCTCGTGCCTCGCGCACGCGCTGCACCTGTCGCAGGACGACGTGGGCTCGATGGCCTTCCCGTACGCGCACATCGCCGGGCCGGACTACACCGTGATGCTGCTGCTGTACGGCTTCCCCGCGGTGATGTTCGAGCAGTTCGCGCTGCCGGACGCGCTGGAGGGCTACCGCAGGCACCGCGTGACGGTCGCGGGCGGCTCCACGGCCTTCTACTCGATGTTCCTCGCCGAGCAGCGCAAGCAGCCGGGAGAGAAGGTCATCCCCTCGCTACGGCTGCTCGCGGGCGGCGGGGCGCCCAAGCCGCCGGAGGTGTACCACGCCGTCGTCCGCGAGATGGGCGTGCAGCTCACGCACGGGTACGGCATGACCGAGGTGCCGATGATCACCATGGGCGCGCCGGACGACACCGCGGAGAACCTGGCGACGACGGAGGGCCGGCCGCCGGAGGGGATGGAGATACGGATCGCCGGCGGGGAGGTGCGGCTGCGCGGGGAGGCGGTGTGCCAGGGGTATCTCGATCCGGCGCAGACCACGGAGGCGTTCGACGAGGAGGGGTTCCTGCGCACCGGTGACCTCGGGCGGGTGACCGCGAGCGGGCATCTGGTGCTCACCGGACGGCTCAAGGACGTGATCATCCGCAAGGGCGAGAACATCTCGGCCAAGGAGATCGAGGACCTGCTGGCCGCCCACCCGGCCGTCGGGGACGTCGCCGTGATCGGGCTGCCGGACGCCGAGCGCGGGGAACGGGTCTGCGCCGTGGTGGAGCGGCGCCCCGGGGTGGGCGACCCGACCCTGGACGCGCTGACGTCCTATCTGCGCACGGAAGGGCTCTCGGTGCACAAGCTGCCGGAGCAGCTGGAGGTGGTGGACGCCCTTCCGCGCAACGACACCTTGCGCAAGGTGCTCAAGTACCGGCTGCGGGAGCGCTACTCGGGGACGGTGAAGTAGCGGGCGAACGCGGGGACGATCTCCGACTCGCCGACCCTGCCGTCGCCGTCGGTGTCGAGCACGGCGGCGCTCGCCCGGGCGACGTCCTCGCCCACGCCCAGGATCCGCAGCACCCGCGCGGTGTCCTCGACGGTGGCCGCACCGTCGCCGTCGGTGTCCGCGACGGCCAGCGCCGCGTGCAGGAAGGGCCGGGCGATCTCGGCGAACCGGTCGGGGTTGTCGCGCAGCCGCTTGACCGCGCCGTTCACGAACTCCTCGCGGTCGATGCGCTGGTCGCCGTCGCGGTCCGCTATGCCGGCCATGCCCTGCCAGAACGCCTCGGCGCCCGCGTACAGCGCCTGGCCCTTGTCGGAGCGGGCCGCGACACCGAACTCGGTGAGCAGCGCCTTGGCCGCCACGTTGAAGTCCTCGCGGTCGATATAACCGTTGCCGTCCTGGTCGAAGGTGGCGAACCGGGCCGCGATCCTGCGCTCGTACTCGCTGCTGACCATGTCTTGTCGGGCCGCCTCACGTCACGTCGGGGTCTATCTGGACGCGAGCGTACGACGCGCCGTGGCCTCCGGGCGGGGGAAAGCGGCGCTTGTGCCAAGACCGGGGGAATTTTGGAACAACGATGTGGCAGAAGGCCCCGGTGCTTGCTACGCGGAGAGCGGGCCTGCCTCCTCGGAGACGGCGTCGTCCACGTCGGCGTACACGTCGAACAGGCGGCGCACGCCGAGGGCGCCGAGGACCCGGTTGACGTGGGAGCCGTCGACCGCGCCCTGCGCCGGGAGGATCAGCCGCAGGCTGCCCTGGCAGGAGCGGATCAGGCGGCGGGCGGCGATGAGCACGCCGACGCCGCTGGAGTCGCAGAAGAAGACGTCGGAGAGGTCGAGGACCAGGCTGTGGCGGCCGTCCGCCACGACGCCGTGCACCCGCTGCCGCAGCACCGGCGAGGTCACCAGGTCCAGCTCGCCCGACACACTGAGCACGGTCCAGTCGCCCTGCTCGCCGCCGGTCACATAGAACGCCACCACCATGCCCTTCGTTCGCCGGCCCCCCACTCAAACGGAAGCCATCCCTTCGCTTCCTTGCAGCGCGGCTGCCCAGCCGCCGTTCCCTGAAACACGTCACAAGAAACGAAAACCGATCGGAAACGGCTTGTTTTGTTCGGCTTCGATCCTGTTCGATCAGATGCGGACCGGGTAGGCGAGTCCGCACTATCACCTCCGGCCGCGCTGGGGGCGCCCAATGGCACAAAGGGGCGTACGCCGTCGGACGTGCCGACTACATTCGAGGAGACGATGGACGCAGGCTGGGACGACGCAGACACACGGGTACGGGTGAGGGGGCCGCATGGCGAAGAAGGACGTACCGCCCCGCTGGGACCGCAAGATGCAGCAGCGGCTCGCACGCGGTGAGGCGGCCGCCCTCGGCGAGCTCTACGACCGGTTCGCCTCGCTCGTCCACGGCCTCGCCCACCGCGTCCTCGGCGACGAGCGCGCCGCCGACACCGTCACCCGCGAGGTGTTCGTGCACGTCTGGGAGCACCCCGAGTCCTACGACCCGAGGCAGGGCCCGCTGCGCTCCTGGGTCGCCACGCTGACCCACCGCCTCGCCGTCCAGCGGCTGCGCGCCACCGAGACCGCCGCCATGGCCCAGGGCTCCGGCGGCTCCGCCGAGGAGCTGGAGCGCAGGGTCCGCCGCGCCTCGATCGCCGCCCGCGCCGACTACATCGTCCAGTCCATGCCCGTCCCGCTGCGTGCCGCCCTGGAGCTGGCCTACTTCCAGCGCCGCGACTACCGCCAGACCGCGGCCGACCTCGGTGTCACCGAGGACGAGGCCCGCCGGCGGCTCCGCCTGGGCCTGCAACTGCTGTCCACCGCCCACGACGCCGGCGCACCCGGGGCCCCGCCCGGCTACGGGGGTGCGGCGTGAACGACGCAGGCAACGCGGACCGCTTCGAGTCCGGGGGCTTCGAGGGCAAGGACGACAAGGAGGAGCACGGCGGCGCGACCGGGCGGCAGCGCGAGCCCGGCGGCCCGGGCGGCCCCGCACAGGGCGGCGGCCCCGGCAAGGACCCCGGCCGCCCGCCGCGCATACCCATGCCCCGCTCCTCGGTGGAGGACGGCGGCCGGCCGCTGCCCGCGCTGGAGAACCCCGACGAACCGGCGCCGCGGCCCGTCCCACTCGTACTGGAGCACCGTGTGCTGAAGTCGCTCCTCGGCGCCTGGGCGCTGTCCGCCTGCTCGCCGGAGGAGACGGCGGCCGTCGAGGAGCACCTGGGCGAGTGCGGCACCTGCGCCGAGGAGGCGCTGCGGCTGCGCGACGCGGTCGGCCTGCTGCACCCGCAGGAGAGCCTCGACCTGGACCCGGCCCTGCGCACCCGCGTCCTGGACAGCTGTCTCGACCGGCGCCCGCCGCGCATCCCGGTGCCCGGATGGGCCGCTCCCTACGACGCCGAGACGGCCCGCCTGGACGCCCTGCTGCAGGACATCGGGGACGCCGAGTGGCACGCGCCCGTGCGATTGCGCTGGTTCGACGGCGAGGGCCCGGCGAGCCGCCGGACGACCGTCGCCGGCGTCATCGCCCACCTGCTCTCGGTCGACGGCCTGGTCGCGATCGCGCTCGGCCTGGACGACCCGCTGGGCGAGTGCGCCGCGGAGGGCCCCTCGCCGCGGACCCGCACCGAGACGTACTGGCGCACCACGCACGTCCCGCCCGGCCGCTCCGTGCGGGCGCCCTGGCGGGAGCAGACCCACGACCTCGTCCGCACGGTGGCCTTCGCGGGCGGCGGCACCGGCTCCGCCCGCCTCGCCGTCTCCTACGGCGACTTCGTCCTGCCGCTGCACGACGCGATGGTGGACCGGGCCTTCGAGTGCTGGGTGCACGCGGAGGACATCGCCGAGGCGGTCGACTACCCGTACGGCCCGCCCGCCCCGCGCCATCTGCACCGGATGATCGACCTCGCGGCCCGCGTGCTGCCGGCCGCGCTGGCCGAGCGCCGCCGGACGGGGCTGGCCTCGCCCACCCACGGACGCCACCTCGTCCCGGCCGGCGAGCCCGGCCGCAGCCTGCGCCTGGAGATCGAGGGTTCGGGCGGCGGCGAGTGGCTGATCCCCCTCGACTCGCCCGCCGCGGTGGGCTCCGCCGAGCACGAGGTCGCCCATATCGCCCTGGACGGCGTGGAGTTCTGCCGCCTGGCGGCCGGGCATGTGCCTCCGGCGGATGCGGCGGTCGGGCAGGTCGGGGACAAGGAGGCGATCAGGGATGTGCTGTTCGCCGCGGCCTCTTTGAGTCGTTTGTAGTTCGCCGGTTGTGCGGGTGGGTGCGGGTTTGGTCGGCGGCTGCGGGTGCGTCGCGGCTTGTCGCGCGGTTCCCCGCGACCCTGAGGACGCTTGCAGTACCGCTTCCTGGGGGCGCGGGGAACTGCGCGATCAGCCACGGACGACCCGCAGCCGCCGACGCACCCGAACCCCCGGGCTCCTAGGCGAACACCACCGTGCGGCGCCCGTTCAGCAAGATACGCCGCTCCGCATGCCACTTCACGGCCCGCGCCAGCGCCTGGCACTCCACGTCCCGCCCCACCGCCACCAGCTGGTCCGGCGTCGCGTCGTGCCCGACGCGCTCGACCTCCTGCTCGATGATCGGCCCCTCGTCGAGGTCGGCGGTCACGTAGTGCGCCGTGGCCCCGATCAGCTTGACCCCCCGGATGTGGGCCTGGTGGTACGGCTTCGCGCCCTTGAAGCTCGGCAGGAACGAGTGGTGGATGTTGATGATCTTCCCGTTCAGCTGCTTGCACAGATCGTCGGAGAGCACCTGCATGTACCGGGCCAGCACGACCAGTTCGACGTCGTTCTCGCGCACGATCGACAGCAGCCGCGCCTCCGCGTCCGCCTTGGTGTCCTTGGTGACCGGGATGTGGTGGAAGGGGATCTCGTACGAGCCCGCCAGCTCGGCGAAGTCGGTGTGGTTGGACACCACGGCGGCGATCTCCACCGGCAGCGCACCGATCCGCGCCCGGAACAGCAGGTCGTTCAGGCAGTGCCCGAACCTGCTGACCATGAGGACGATCCGCATCTTCTCGTCGGCCCGGTTGATCTGCCAGTCCATGTGGAAGGAGTCGCCGATGGCCGCGAAGCTCGCCCGCAGCTTGTCCACCGTCACCGGGGTCTCGGCCGAGAAGTGGACGCGCATGAAGAACAGACCCGTGTCGTGGTCGCCGAACTGCTGGCTGTCCTCGATGTTGCAGCCGGTCATGAAGAGGTAGCTGGAGACGGCGTGCACGATGCCCTGCTTGTCCGGGCAGGAGAGCGTGAGGACGTACTGGTCACTGGCCGCCGCGGCTCGGGTGGACTGCTCGTTCATGCAGGACAGGGTCCCATACGCGGGCCCGCGGACGGGCCCGGGTCCGTCAGGCGGACCGCGTCATGATCCGCAGCACCTCGAGGGTGCGCGGCGGGGTGTCCGCGTCCTCGCCGTCGGCCGCCGCCATCCGCACGTGCGCGTCCCGTGCCGCCCGGACCGCCTCCGGCCAGCCCGGGTTGTCGAAGTACGCGGAGACCTGGGCGTCCGGCCCGACCTGGTGCATGATCCGCAGCACCCGCAGCACGGCGGTGTCGACGAGGGCCGCCTCCTGGGAGTCCCGGAAGATCGTGCCGACGTACTTCTCGGCGGACCAGTTGTCCAGCCAGGTGTCCTCGACCAGGCGGTAGACGGCGTCGGTCACGTCCCCGTACCCGTCGACGCCGGCCAGCCAGACGTCACGCTGGAACACCGGATCGGAGAGCATGTGCAGCGCGGAGCGCACATTGCTGCGCCAGCGCCACCACGGCATGTCGTTGAGTGGCATGCCGCCCATGGTGGAGGAGCGACGGCCACGGCGGGAAGAGTTCTCCGGAGCTTGCACGGTCATCGATCGTACGTTCTTCCGCCCGGGCGCCTCATCGGCCCCCGTAATTCACCTTGACGCCACCGTTCGATAACCGAGGGTCACCCCCGGGTTGGCGATGTGGCGGAAGCGTGTGTGTCCATGACCGGTCGGCGACGTATCCGCAACACCATCCGTCCCCTGCGCACCAGGCCTCGCAGAGCCACCGTGTTGTCGGCGGGGGCCTTGGCGGCGTGTGCGTCCCTCGCCGCCGGATGCGGGGTCATCCCCGGTGCCACGGGGGGCTCCGGGGATGGCCCGATCACGGTCATGACCTGGGCCCCGGAGCAGACCGGCGCGACCAACAAGCCCGGCATGCCCGCCTTCGCCCGGGCCTACGCCCGCTGGGTCAACGCCCACGGCGGCATCGCCGGCCACCGGCTGAAGGTCCTGACCTGCAACGACCACAACGACAGCGTGGCCGCCGCGCAGTGCGCGACCACCGCCGTCAAGAACGACGTCGTCGCGGTCGTCGGCTCCTACAGCCAGTACGGCGACTCCTACCTGCCGACGCTGGAGAGCGCCGGCATCCCCTACATAGGCGGCTACGGCGTCACCACCGCCGAATTCACCAGCCCGCTGTCCTACCCCGTCAACGGCGGCCAGCCCGCCCTGCTGGCGGGACTCGGCAAGGAGCTCTCCGGCGGCTGCGGCCCCGTGGCGCTCGTGCGGCCCGACAGCATCGCGGGCGACGAGCTGCCCGCCATGCTCGACTCCGGCCTCAAGGCGGGCGGGCACCCGGCCGCGACGGACCAGCGGGCGGCGGACGACACCACCGAGTACTCCTGGCCCTCGCAGAAGGCGCTGAAGACCACCACCACCGACCCGGCGAAGAAGGGATGCGTGATCCCCGCGCTCGGGGACCGCACCGACACCTTCATGGACTCCTTCCGGCGCGACCGCGAGGACTACCCCGCGGTGAAGACCGCCGCCACGCTCGACAGCGTCGACCAGACGGTGATCAACGAGTCCGGCGGTCAGTCCGGGCCCTACGAGGGCTCGTACGTCACCGGCTGGTACCCGGTGGCGAACGACAAGCGGTGGGACCCCATGAAGAAGGTGATCCAGGAGCAGGCCTTCGGCGACAACCGCATCGACCCCGCGGACGCCGGGGTGCAGACGACCTGGATCGCGTACACGGTGTTCAAGGCCGCCGTCGAGTCGCTCGGCAGCGGCGACGTCACCGCCGACACCGTGCGCAAGGCCCTCGACGACGGGCTGAAGGTCAGCACGGGCGGCCTCACGCCGACGCTGCACTGGGCCGACGAGAGCCGGCTGGCCGCCATCGGCTTCCCCCGCCTGGTCAACGCCGACGTCACGCTCCAGGTGGTCCGCCAGGGCCAACTCGTCGCCGCGGACAAGGGGTTCGTCAACGCGACCGGGACGCTGGAGGGCGCGGACGTGCACTGAGTGCACCTCCACGCCCTCGGCGCGCGTCCCGCCCGCCGCTCAGAGCTGGGTCGGCTGGCGCTGGGTGAGTCCGTACGTCTTGGCGATGGCGTTCCACAACCCGGCCGCCTGCACCTTCTGCTGGCTCGCGGTGCCGCTCGCGCGGTTGCCGGCCTGGGTCTGGGGGGTCGAGCGGGCCTGGCCCTTCTTGCAGCCCTTCTTGCCGCCCACCTGGTCGGCCCAGGCCGCGTAGTGGTTGTCGGCGGCGGCGGACGCCTGCCACGCCTTGGTGAGCGCGGTGGTCAGCGCCGCGTGGTTCGGCAGCTTGTCGACGGTCAGGCCGGACAGCCGGGTGACCAGCTGGTTGCGCTGCTTGGCCGCGGAGCGCAGGTCCGAGGCCGCCTGGCCCAGGTTCGTGCACCCCTTGACGTCGGCCACCGCGCGGATCACCGAGGCCCGGCTGTCGCCGCTGTCCGACAGCAGCTTGTCCAGGGCGACGGCCTGCTGCTTCGCCGGGTCCGCGGCGGCCGAGGCGGAGCCCTCCGTCGCCGGGGCCGTGGCGGAGACCGTCTGGTTCTTGTCCTTGCCGTCGCCGCCCCCGCCGCCGAGCAGCGCCCCGGCGCCCACGCCGAGGACAACGATGCCGACGCCGATGGCCGCGATGACCGGTATCCGCTTCGATCCGCCCCGGTCGCCGCCGCGCCGGCCCCGGCCCTCGTCCACGGGCGGGGCGGGCGGGACGTACCCCGGCTGCTGGGGGCGGCCGTAGGCGGGCTGCTGGGGCTGCTCGAAGCGCGGCATCTGCTGGGTGGCCGCGGCCGGGCTCTCGCCGCCCGGACCGCTGCGGAAGAGGTTGTCGAACTCCGCGGGCGGCTGCCGGTCCTCACCCTGCGCCATGCCGTACGGCGCCGCGCCGGGCTGGTCGGTCACCGGGGCGATGTACTGCGTGGCCTCGGCGTCGGGTCCGGACGCGGGCGGCATCGGCCCGGCACCGGGCTGCTGCGCGTGCCCCAGGAACTGCGTCGCCTCGGAGCCGGCGGGTGCGCCGCCCACCTCGGGCGGCAGCGCTCCTGGCCCGACGGGGGGTATGTACTGCGTCGCCCCTTCGTCGGCCGAAGCGGTCACCGGCGGGATGAACTGCGTGGCGCCCTCGTCGGCGGCGGGCGGCAGGGGGCCGCCGTACGCTCCGGCGGCGGGAGCGCCGTAGGCGCCGTGGTCGGCGGGCGGCAGCGGCGCGCTCGCCTGACCGTAGGCACCCTGGTCTGCGGGCGGCAGAGGTGCGGAGTGGCGGCCCTGCCGGGGCGGCGAGAGGGCCGCGCCGTGGCCGCCGTAGGACGAGCTCTCCGGCGGCGGCACCGACGCGTCGGGCGTGCCCCACTGGTCCGCCTGCGGCTGGTGCTGCTCGGGCGTGCTCCAGGTCTGGGTCCCCGGCGCCGCCCAGCCCTCGCCCGGCGACGGGGCCGGGCTCTGCTGCTCACCGGGACCCCAAGGCGTGCCCCAGGCCTGACCGCCGGTCGGGGCTCCGGCCTGCGGACCGCCGTACGAGCCGGTGGCGTCGTGCGCGCCGCCGTGCCGGGCCTGGTACGGGCCTGCCGCGGCCTGTGCGCCCAGCATGCCCGGCAGCAGCGGTTCGCTCCCGTCCGAGGGCAGCACGATGCCTTCGCGCGCTTCGCGCTGCGAGGGCTCCTCGCCCTGTCCACTCTGCGTCACCGGGACTCCTACGAATGGGGGACCTTCGGAATCGTCGGCTCACGCTACCGGGTCCCCCGAGCCGGGTGCCACGCAGCTCTGGGCCCAACCTCCTTCCCTGTGACAGCAGTAACAAAACCGGTCTACAGAGCGCTGCTTTTGTCCATGTTTCGCGGCTCGCGCGGCGCTCAGGCCGCCGCCTGCAGGTCCATGCGCGCCCCGAACTCCCTTACCACCGGCTCGTCCTGGTACGGCTCCAGCCGCTGCTGGAAGTCCTCGAGGTACTCCGCGCCCCGGTTGGAGCGGAGCGTCTCCAGAAGGCCCACGGCCTTCAGCCCGGTGGTGCAGGCCTGCTCGATCTCGCGCTGCTGCACCAGCGCCGTGGCCAGCAGGACGTAGCCGATGGCCCGCCTGCGTGCCTTCGTCTCGGGGAGCCGGTCCAGCGCCTCCTGCGCCTGCCGGGCGGCCGCGTCGGCCTGTCCGAGGTCGCGGTGGCAGTGCGCCAACTCGTCGGCGAGATACGCCTCGTCGAAGTGCGTGATCCACGCCGGGTCGTCGCCCGACGCGGAGTCGGCGGCCTCAAGTGCCGTGACCGCCCGGCCCGATGCCGCCGCGGTCGCACGCGCGTCGCCCATCAGCGCGTGCCCGCGCGCCTCCGCCGCATGGAACATCGCCTCCGCGCGCGGGGTCACGCGCCCCCGCGCCCCCTCCTGCGCCGCCCGCGCCAACTGCGCGATCTCCCGCGGGTTTCCGAGCTGCGCGGCGAGGTGGCTCATGGAGGCGGCCAGCACGTATCCGCCGTATCCGCGGTCGCCCGCGGCCTGGGCCAGGCGCAGGGCCTGGATGTAGTAGCGCTGGGCGAGCCCGGGCTGGCCGGTGTCGACGGCCATGTACCCCGCGAGCTCGGTCAGCCGGGCCACCGCGGCGAACAGGTCGCGCCCGACCGCCTCCCGGTACGACCCCGCCAGCAGCCCCGAGACGACGCTGTTGAGGTAGTGCACGACGACCGGGCGCACATGCCCGCTGCCGTACTGGTGGTCCAGGTCGGTGAGGGCCTGCGTCATCGCGCGCACCGCCGCCACGTCGGACTGCCCCACCCGCGGCCCCGCCGAGCGCGAGACCTGTGAGTCGGGCGCGGAGATCAGCCAGTCGCGGCTGGGCTCGACGAGCGCGGACGCGGCGACGGACGAGCCGGACAGGAAGTCCCGGCGCCCCACGTCGCTGCGCCACAGCTCGCAGACCTGCTCGATGGCGCCCAGCACCGTCGGCGAGAACTGAAGGCCGACGCCCGAGGCGAGGTTCTTGCCGTTGGCCATGCCGATCTCGTCGATCGTGACCGTGCGGCCCAGCTTGCGGCCCAGCGCCTCCGCGATGATCGCCGGGGCGCGTCCGCGCGGCTGCTGGCCGCGCAGCCAGCGGGCCACGGACGTCTTGTCGTAGCGCAGGTCGAGACCGTGCTCGGCGCCGCACATGTTGACCCGGCGGGCGAGCCCGGCGTTCGAGCACCCCGCCTCCTGGATGAGCGCCTGCAACCGTTCGTTCGGCTGTCGCGCGACGAGAGGCCTTGCGGCCATGGCGTACCCCCTGGGAACAACCCCTGAAGCGAAAAGATCCGGCCGTGAAGATCAATGCCCCGGTGCCGTACGTAAAATGCGAGGCTTGCGCGGATTGCCGGGGTAAAGCCTGATGCCAACCCCGCATGTGGCTACCCAGATCCCGCGGGGGTTCCTCCCGCGCGCCCCCGCACATGCACCCATGCGCCCCAGCCGTGGAATCGATGCTCCTCCCCCGCGCGCGATACGGCCGTAACCCGAGGTGGGTGCGGGAGTTGAGTTCATCGTGGAAGAGACGATCGCGGGAACCGAAGCCGCTCAGATTCCGAAGCAGCGCGGGGATTCGCTGCTGGAGACCGCCGTACGCTACGCCGAGGAGCGCCACTGGGACGTCTTCCCCGGCACCTGGCTGGAGGCCGTCGACGGGGTGCAGCACTGCTCCTGCTCCGTCCCCGCGTGCGCCGCACCCGGGGCGCACCCGGCGCGCGAGGACTGGGCGACGCTGGCCACGGGCAGCGCGACCGTCGCCCGCCGGATGTGGCAGAAGCAGCCGACGGCGTCGATCCTGCTGCCGACGGGCCGTACGTTCGACGCGATCGAGGTGGCGGAGAGCGCGGGCTTCCTGGCCCTGGCGCGCATGGAGCGCATGGAGCTGACGCTCGGCCCCGTGACGGTCAGCCCCAACCGGCGCATGCACTTCTTCGTGCTGCCCGGCGCGGCCGTGAAGGTGCCCGAACTGGTGCGCAAGCTGGGCTGGTCGCCGGCCTCGCTGGACCTGGTCGCGCTCGGCGAGGGGGCGTACGTGGCCGGGCCGCCCACCCGCTTCGGCTCGCGCGGCGCCGTGCAGTGGGCCTGCCGTCCGACCCCCGCCAACCGCTGGCTGCCCGACGCCGAGGAACTGATCTCCCCCCTCGCCTACGCCTGCGGACGCGACCGCTGACCTCCCGTCCGGGGCCGAACCCCTAGGGTTTCCCGCATGACAGAGGGAAATGAGGTCGCTGCCGCCGCTGTGCGCGTGCGAGGGCTCTGGAAGCGGTTCGGGCAGCAGGTCGCCGTCGCCGGGATCGATCTCGAGCTGCCGGCGGGCAAGTTCATCGGTCTGGTCGGGCCCAACGGCGCCGGGAAGACCACCACTCTCTCCATGGTGACGGGCCTGCTGCGGCCCGATCAGGGAAGTGTCGAGGTCGTCGGGCACGACGTCTGGCAGGACCCCGCCGCGGTCAAGGCGCGGATCGGGGTGCTGCCGGAGGGCCTGCGGCTCTTCGAGCGGCTCTCCGGGCGTGAACTGCTCGCCTACAGCGGGCGGTTGCGCGGGCTGCCCGGCGCCGAGGTCGACAAGCGGGCCACCCAGCTGCTCGACGTGCTCGACCTGGCCGGCGCCCAGCACAAGCTCGTCGTCGACTACTCGACGGGCATGCGCAAGAAGATCGGCCTCGCGGCCGCGCTCCTCCACAATCCCGAAGTGCTCTTCCTGGACGAGCCGTTCGAGGGCGTCGACCCGGTGTCCGCCCAGATCATCCGCGGGGTGCTCGAGCGGTACACCGCCTCGGGCGCCACCGTCGTCTTCTCCTCCCACGTCATGGAGCTCGTGGAGTCGCTGTGCGACTGGGTGGCCGTCATGGCCGCCGGCCGCATCCGCGCCCACGGCCCCCTCGCCGAGGTGCGCGGCGAGGCGGCCTCGCTCCAGCAGGCGTTCCTCGAACTCGTCGGGGCGGGCGGCCGCGACACCGGCTCCGACCTCGACTGGCTGGGCGGCGGGGCCCGATGACGACCGAAGCGAACATCACCCCCGTCGTCGTACGGCTGAAGCTGTCGCTGCTGCGCAACGGCCTCAAGCAGTCCGGCGGGCGGCGGGCCGCCTACATCGTGTCGGCCGTGGCCGTGGTGCTCTTCGGGGCGCTGCAGCTGCTCGGGCTGATCGCGCTGCACGGCAACCCGCACGCCCTGTCCGTGGTCGCCCTCCTCGTGGCCGTCCTGGCGCTGGGCTGGGCCGTGATGCCGCTGTTCTTCCCGAGCGGCGACGAGACCCTCGACCCGACCCGCCTGGTGATGCTGCCGCTGCGGCCAAGGCCGCTGGTGCGGGCGCTGCTCGCGGCCTCACTCGTGGGCATCGGACCGCTGTTCACGCTGCTCCTGCTGACCGGTTCGGTGGTCGCGGTCGCGCACGGCGGCGCGGCCTACGCCGTCGGCGTCGTGGCCGTCGTCCTCGCGCTGCTGGTCTGCGTGGCGCTGGCGCGTGCCGTCGCCGCCGCCAACATCCGCCTGCTGACCAGCCGCAAGGGCCGTGACCTGGCGGTGCTGAGCGGACTGGTCATCGCGATCGGGGCGCAGCTGGTCAACTTCGGTGCCCAGCACCTGGGTTCGTCCGGCCTCTCGCAGCTCGACCCGGTGGCCGACGTGCTGAAGTGGGTGCCGCCCGCGTCGGCGATCGGCGCGGTCCGGTCGGTGAGCGAGGGCTCGTACGGTGCCGCCTTCGCACAACTGGCCCTGAGCGCGGCCGCGTTGTTCGCCCTGATCGCCGTCTGGTCGCGCCACCTGACCAAGTTGATGACCTCGCCCGACGGCTCGACGCTCCAGGCCGCCACCGACCGGCCCGGCACCCGTGAGCGCTCCGCGGGCGGCCTCGCCCGGCTGCTGCCGGCCGGCCGCACCGGCACGGTCATGGAGCGCAGCCTGCGCTACGTGTGGCGCGACCCCAAGACCAAGGCCGCCTGGGTGACCTCGCTGGCGATCGGCGTCATCGTGCCGGTGTTCAACGCCCTCCAGGGCACCGGCTCGATCTACTTCGCCTGCTTCGCCGCCGGAATGCTCGGCATCCAGATGTACAACCAGTTCGGGCAGGACACCTCCGCGTTCTGGATGGTCGCCACGACGATCTCCTCGCCGTACGACGCCTACGTCGAGCTGCGCGGGCGGGCGCTGGCTCTGCTGGTGATCACCCTGCCGTACGCCACCCTCGTCACCGTCCTGACCACCGCGATGCTCGGCGACTGGCCCCGGCTGCCCGAGGTGCTCGGCCTGTCCTTCGCGCTGCTCGGCGCGATGCTCGCCACCGGCGCCTGGACCTCCGCCCGCTTCCCGTACTCCATCCCGCAGGAGGGCTACAAGAACGTGGCCCCCGGCCAGACCGGCCTCGCCTGGATCTCCATCTTCGGCGGCATGATCTCCGCGGCCCTGCTGTGCTCACCGGTCATCGTGGCGGCGATCTGGGTCAACGTCGCGAGGGACGGCGACCGGTGGGGCTGGCTCCTCCTCCCGCTGGGCGCGGCCTACGGCGTCGCCCTCACCTGGTCCGGCCTGCGCCTGGCCGCCCCCCGCACGGCGGCCCGCCTGCCGGAGATCCTCACGGCGGTGAGCAAGGGCTGACGGCACCTGCAGGTTGCGGCCTTGGGGGCGCGGGGAACGGCGCGAGAAACCACAACGCACCGGCACCCGCCGACCCAGCCGAACCCCCCACCCCGCCAGGCGCCCGCTAAGCCCCCCGCACCGCATCGAGAAACGGCTCAATCGCGGCCCGCCACCCCTCCGGCTGGTCGTAGTGCACCAGGTGCCCCGCATCGGCGACCTCCGCGTACTCCCCGCGCGGCAGCACCCGCACCATCTCCTGAGCCTCCGCCCGCCCCAGCTCGCCGTCCAGCCCCCGCACGACCAGCGCCGCGCACCGCACCTGTGCCAGCTCCTCCCAGTGCGCGTCGTACACCCACGTCTCCCGCGACTTCAGCATCTGGTCGGGCACGAACACCGGCCGCCAGCCGTCGGCGGACTCGTGCATCACCTCGGCGTAGAACTCCCCCCGCGCTGCGTTCGGCCGCTCCACCCACGGGTCGTCCTCACCGAACCACTTGCGTACGTCGGCCAGTGTGGCGAACGGCACCGGCCACGCCTCGAACCACGCCGACCACTCCCGCTGCGAGGCCGCGCCCAGCGCCGACGCCCGCATGTCGCAGATGATCACGCCGTGCACCAGGTCGGGACGGGCCGCGGCGAGCTGCCAGGCGGTCAGCGCGCCCATGGCATGGCCGATGAGGACGGCCGGGGCGAGGCCGAGCTGCTCCAGGGCGGCCTCGGCGTCCTGGACGTAGGCCTCGCGCGTGAAGGCGGCCCGCGGGGGCTTGTCGCTCTGGCCGTGACCGCGCTGGTCGAGCGCGACCGCACGGTGCCGCTCGGAGAGCCAGCGGGCGGTGGACGCCCAGTGCGAGGCGCGGCCCATCAGGCCGTGTAACAACAGCACGCCCGGGGTGTTCTCGCCCGTCGTGCCGTCCGCCTGATCGGTCTTGGGCGGGTCGCCGAACTCCCAGGCCGCGAGGCGTACCCCGCCGGCCCCGGTCACGTCGATGCGTCGCGCCATGGTTCTGGTACCCCCCTGGCTCCGTGAACCGTGTCCTGCCGTTGCCTGCGGAGAGCGGTCACTGCGCGCCACTCCCCAGCGCACGTCCCGCGTGACCGTCCTCGCAGGCTATCGAATGGTTATTCGAAAATGCTGTATCTGCGAGCAACACCCCTCGTACGAGTGACCTCGCCGCAGGCATGATCGCCGCCGCCGAGGGGAGATCTTCTGCGGGGAGCGGACCGCTCGGGGAAAACGGTCCGTGGGGATGACCCTGGGAGCTCGGGGCTCAGGGTCAGCACTGGGGAGGACAGGCCCCGGCGCCGTAAGGCGCCGGGGCCCTCCACACGTCTGCGGCACATCCTCCCGCCCCTCCGGTCATATGCCTCACGCGACAGCCTTGCACGCGATACGTCCGAGCGCTCGCAATTTCAGCCACCGGCTCCTCGCGTCGAGGAGATTGCGAGGAAGCCCGTACGACACCTCAAATACCCCTGGAACAACGGAGGTTGACAGTTTCCCGGGGTCCGGCCAGGGTCAGCGCTTGGCGACGAACACGTGCGAGGCGACGTCCGACTCCAGCTCGGCCGCCTCGCCGCCGCTGCCCACCAGCACACCGCCGGCCGACTCCGTCACGCTCACCACCGAACCGGGCTGCACACCCGCCCGCCGCAGCGTGTACATCAGCTGCGCGTCCGTCTGGATCGGCTCGCCGATCCGGCGCACGACGACCGTCTTGCCGTCGGAGCCCGGGTCGAGGTCCGCCAGCGAGACCATGCCCTCGTCCAGGAAGGGGTTCGCGCCGTCCTTCTCGCCCAGCTCCTCCAGGCCCGGGATCGGGTTGCCGTACGGCGACTCGGTCGGGTGGCGCAGCAGCTCCAGCACGCGCCGCTCCACGGCCTCGCTCATCACGTGCTCCCAGCGGCACGCCTCGGCGTGCACCTGCTCCCACTCCAGCCCGATCACGTCGACCAGCAGACACTCGGCGAGGCGGTGCTTGCGCATCACGCGCGTGGCGAGGCGGCGGCCCTCGTCCGTGAGCTCCAGGTGACGGTCGGTGGCGACGGACACCAGGCCGTCACGCTCCATCCGCGCCACCGTCTGGCTGACGGTCGGCCCGCTCTGGTCCAGCCGCTCGGCGATCCGGGCCCGCATGGGCACCACACCTTCCTCCTCCAGCTCGAGGATGGTGCGGAGATACATCTCCGTGGTGTCGATCAGTCCGGACATACATGCCCCTCGGTGAGATCTGCCGGAAGCAACGACGGCTTACCGGCGCGTGCGCTGGCCCTGGATCCAATTCTGACGCATACCACTGACAAGCGTGCCGCGCCGGGAAAAGGGAGGCCCCGGCCACCTGTGCCACGGGGCCCCCACCACCGTATTGACACGGCACTGGTCCAGACCGCACGGTGATCCGCGACACAGACACCCGACGCCGTACCGGAAGGGCCCGCATGAGCGACGGCAAACTGGCCGACCAGTTCTTCGACGCCGCGATCGATCTCCTGCGCCGGGTCCGGGACGAGGAGACGGAGTCCATCACGGCGGCCGGCACCCTGCTCGCCGACACCGTCACCGAGGGCGGACGGCTCTTCGCCTTCGGCGCCGGGCACTCCTCGCTCGCCGCGCAGGACGTCGTCTACCGCGCGGGCGGCCTCGCCCTGATGAACCTGCTCACCGTGCCGGGCGTCGTCGGCGTCGACGTCCTGCCCGCCACCCTGGGCTCCGCCCTGGAGCGCGTGGACGGCCTCGCGAGCGTCGTCCTCGAATGCTCCCCGCTGCGCGCGGGCGACGCCCTGGTGATCATCTCCCTGTCGGGCCGCAACGCCCTCCCCGTGGAGATGGCGATGAAGGCGCGCGAGCTCGGCGTGAAGGTCATCGGCGTGACCTCGGTCGCGTACGCGACGCGGACGAGCTCCCGGCACGTCTCCGGCACCTATCTGCGCGACCACTGCGACGTCGTCCTGGACTCGAAGATCGCCGTCGGCGACGCGACCCTCGCCCTGGACTCCGTGCCGGCCCCCTTCGCCCCGGCGTCCACCGTCGTCACCAGCGCGATCCTCCAGTCGGTCATGGCCACGGCGGCCGGCGCCCTCGCCGACCGCGGCATCGAGCCCCCGCTCCTGCGCTCGGGCAACGTCGACGGCGGCCACGAGTGGAACGCCCAGGTGATGAAGGAGTACGGCGACCGGATCTTCTACCAGCAGTAGGCGCACCGGACCTGGTCAGCCGGCCGGGTCCCACGGTCCTGCCACCCGGCCGGGGTCCGCGGCCCTGTCACCCGGCCCGGCCGTCCCGCCCGCTCGTGACGCCCGCCAGATCGAGCGCCGCCGCGATCCGCACGGCCACGTCCTCCGCGTACGCCGCGTCGGACCGCTCGAAGGAACTGCGCCCACCGCCGCGCAGAAACGTCACGACACCGAGCGTCCGCCCGCGGCTGCGCAGCACCGCGCACAAGGCGTGCACCGTGTCCGCGGGCCACTGCCGCGCCACCGCCCACTCCCGCGCCTGCTCGGCCGGCACCGCCCCCACCGTCGCCCGCACCGACCCCGTCCGCTCCACGCACTGCAGCGCCGGATGCCCCTGCGCATACCGCACCGGCAGCCCCGCCTGCCCGGTGATCTGGCTCGGCCCCGGCGCCCCGGACGGCGTCGCCGCGACCCGCACCAGCCGTACGGGACCGCCCTCGCCGTCGGCCACGGCACCGCCCGCGACCCGGTCGATCAGCGCGTGATCGGCGAACCCGGCGAGCGCGAAGTCCAGATGGATCGTCGCCGCCTCCCCCGGGTCCTCGCTCTCCGCGGCGGCCCGCGCCGCCCGGTGCAGCTGATTGGCGCGGAACCGCAGCTGCGCCGCCTCCTGCTCGCCCTGCTTGCCCGCCGTCACGTCCACGAAGAGCCAGGCGACACCCAGCGGCACCGGCTCCTCCGCCAGCGGCGAGGCCAGCCGGACGAAGCCGCAGCGCCAGCACCGGCGCTGCTCGCCGTCCGCCGTCCGCACGCTCACCCAGATCTCGGCCGGCGCGGGCGGCGCACCCTCCGCGAGCACATGCGTGAGCGCGCTCTCCAGCTCCTCCACGCCCTGGGCCAGCAGCTCGCCCAGCGGACGGCCCAGCGCGGACGTACGCCCTATGCCGAGCGCCCGCGCGGCGTGCGCGTTCACCACGGCGGGCCGCAGATCGGCGTCGACCAGCACCACACCCCAGCTCGCGTCCTCGAACAGCGCCTCGCTCAGCGCGATCGACCGCTCCAGGTCGATCTGCGCGTGCACCTCGCTGAAGGCGCAGTACACGCCCGCGGGCTTGCCGTCGGGCCCGCGTACCGCGGCGGACTGCGTGCGCACCAGCACCCGCCCGCCGTCCTTCGTCAGCAGCGCGAACTCGTGCACCTGCCGTCCGGGGGCCTCCATGGCGGACATCAGCCGCCCCTCGACCTCCTGGGCGTCCGCCTCGCGCACCGCCCATCCGGCGAACCCGTGCCGCCCGACCGCCTCGGCGGCCGTCCAGCCGAGAATCCGCTCGGCCTCGCGGTTCCAGTGGGTCACCACACCGCCGGCGTCGAAGGCACACAGCGCCGCGTCCATCCCGTCGAGCAGCGCGGCCAGCAGATCGGAGCCGTCAGGGCCCGCCGGACCCACCGGCTCGGGCTCGTCCGGCCCCAGCTCGTCGGTGGTCCCACTACGCCGGGAAGCACTCACCTGGACCCCCTGCCAAGCTGCGTCCGCACCTACAGCGCGTCGGTTCGCTCACTTGCAATCATCCAACCTGAACGTGACACAGCACACACCGAGTTCCCCAAGATTGAAGGAATCGTTGCAACACCGGCCACTCCTATGATCCGGCGTCCACCAGCCGAAGATCAATCCACAGATCGTTCCCGCCGTCGAGCACATACCGGTCGACCTCGACGAACCCCTGCTTTTCGGCAAAGCGCAGGCCGTCCTCGTTGACCGCCAGCACGCATGTCTCGACCACGCCTGCCCCCAGGGAGCGCGCGTAAGCGAGTCCGTTGCGGTAGAGCGCCGTGCCGAACCCCCGGCGCCGGTACGCGGGCAGCACGCGCGCGATGACGGTCGCCACCGCGTCGGCGCCGGCGGGCGGGCGCACGGTGGAGCAGCCGACGAGCTCGTCACCGGCATAGGCGTTCTCCAGCCGGTACCGCCCGGCCCGCTCCCGCGCCTCGTCCACCGACATCGCCGCCGGCGGCACGATCACGTTGTGCACGTACCGCCACTGCTCGAGCATGGCGTCCCCGGCCACCGGCTCCATGCGCAGCCCGCTCACGACGGCTCCCCCTGCCGCCGCGCGTGCACCTCGATCTCGACTCCGACATCGGCGAACCCGCACCCGGCCTCGTGGTCGAACCCGGTGGTCCGGGAGACATGCACCCGGTCCCCGTCCACCACGGCCCGCGCGTACCCGATCCGCTCCTCGAAGTCCGACCCACTGAGAATCGCCCGTCGCTGCGTCATGCGCGAAACGCTAGGTCACGGGTCTGCGGCAAAAAAGTGGTTGATCGTGCGCGCAGTGGTTCCTAGGGTGTGGCGTACACGAGAAGGGAGGTGGTTCGGCAGATGTATGAATACCGGACGCGTGAGGTGGCTGCGGGCTAGCGGCTCGTCACCACATCCAGTGCGGTGCCGGACCAGCACGTGAAAGAAACGTGCAGCCGGCCCAATCCCAGCAGTCACCCGACCCGCGAGCTCGCCGGTACGTCCGGCCGGCTCTTCCGCCGAGGCGGAGGAACCGAGCTCGCGGGTCGTCTGCGTTTCCAGGGGGCGCGGCGCTCAGTGCGCGATGCCCTCGTATCCCGCGATCTCCTGCGGCGCCCGCGACGCCGGGCCCACGTACCGGGCCGACGGCCGCACCAGCCGTCCCGTCCGCTTCTGCTCCAGGATGTGCGCCGACCAGCCGGCCGTGCGGGCGCAGGTGAACATCGAGGTGAACATGTGTGCCGGGACCTCGGCGAAGTCGAGGACGATAGCCGCCCAGAACTCGACGTTGGTCGCGAGGACCCGGTCGGGGCGGCGGGCGTGCAGCTCCTCCAGCGCCGCCTTCTCCAGCGCCTCGGCCACCTCGAAGCGCGGAGCGCCCAGCTCACGGGCGGTACGCCGCAGCACGCGCGCGCGGGGGTCCTCGGCGCGGTAGACGCGGTGCCCGAAGCCCATCAGGCGCTCGCCCTTGTCCAGCGCGTGCTTGACATAGGCCTCGGCGTCCCCGGTCCGCTCGATCTCCTCGATCATGCCGAGCACGCGCGAGGGCGCGCCGCCGTGCAGCGGCCCGGACATCGCTCCCACGGCGCCCGAGAGCGCGGCGGCGACGTCCGCACCCGTCGACGCGATGACACGCGCCGTGAAGGTGGAGGCGTTCATGCCGTGCTCGGCGGCGGAGGTCCAGTAGGCGTCGACGGCCGCTACGTGCTTGGGGTCGGGCTCGCCCCGCCAGCGGATCATGAAACGCTCGGTGATCGAGTGGGCCTTGTCGATCTCCTGCTGCGGGACCATGGGCCGGCCCTGCCCACGGGCGGACTGGGCGACGTAGGACAGCGCCATCACGGCCGCCCTGGCCAGGTCCTCACGGGCCTGCTCGGCGTCGATGTCCAGCAGGGGTTTCAGTCCCCACACCGGCGCCAGCATGGCCAG
The DNA here is from genome assembly GCF_042800575.1 of Streptomyces sp. NPDC057616. Taxonomy (NCBI): domain Bacteria; kingdom Bacillati; phylum Actinomycetota; class Actinomycetes; order Kitasatosporales; family Streptomycetaceae; genus Streptomyces; species Streptomyces sp. NPDC057616. The sequence goes on along the minus strand of NZ_JBHVGU010000004.1, from coordinate 218,337 downwards.
CGCCGACTGCACGTCCACGCGGATGTCGCCGGAGTGCACGGGGATGGGGAAGGGTTCGGCGGGCGGCAGACCGGGATTGAAGGCGCCGTCGACGAGCAGCCCCCAGACATTGCCGAACGAGACGTGACCGACCAGGTCCTCGATGTCGACGCCCCGGTAGCGAAGGGCGCCGCCCTCCTTGTCCGGTTCGGCGATCTCCGTCTCGAACGCGACGACTCCCTCGAGTCCGGGTACGAAGTCGGACATCAGGCGGCTCCTCGTGATGTGTACGGCGGATAGGCACGACAGAAGGGGCGGCCCGCCGGCGGATCCCCGGCCGCTTCGTGCGACTCGTGGTCCTGGGTGGCCAGGGTGGTGATGCCCCGTACGACCGGCCGCTCAACCAGAACGGACCAGCACGATATCCCCGAGTGCCAGTTTTGGGGAGACTTCGCGGCACTGAGTGCCACGTCCGACTCTCCCATCATGACGGACGCTCCTGCGGACGGCATGCGGGCATACGGCAAGATGACCGCGTGACCGACCGAGACGCCGTCCCCCTCGACCCCGCCGCGATGCGCAGGCAGTACCGGGCCGAGGGTCTCGCCGAGACCGACCTGCCCGCGACGCCGGTGGCCCAGTTCGCGCGCTGGTTCGAACAGGCCGCGACGCAGGCCCACCTCTTCGAGCCGAACGCGATGGTCGTCTCCACCGCCGATGCCGAGGGCCACCCCAGCTCGCGCACCGTGCTGCTGAAGAGCTTCGACGACCAGGGCTTCGTCTTCTACACCAACTACGGCTCCCGCAAGGCCGCCGACCTCGCGCAGAACCCGTACGTCTCGCTGCTCTTCCCCTGGCACCCGATGGCACGCCAGGTCATCGTCTCGGGTGTCGCCCGGCGCACCGGCCGTGACGAGACGGCCGCCTACTTCCGCACCCGCCCGCACGGCTCGCAGCTCGGCGCCTGGGCCAGCGCGCAGTCGACGGTGATCTCCGGGCGCGACGAACTCGACGCGGCGTACGCCGAGCTGGCCGCGCGCTACCCCGAGGGCGAGAAGGTCCCGGTCCCGCCGCACTGGGGCGGCTTCCGGGTCGCTCCGCGGTCGGTTGAGTTCTGGCAGGGCCGCGAGAACCGGCTGCACGACCGGTTGCGCTACGTCGCGCGGGCGGACGGCGGCTGGCAGGTGGAGCGGCTCAGTCCCTGAGGCCGTCCGCGGCCGCGCCCCGGTCCTGGAGCGCCTCGTCCAGCAGCGTCGCCCACTGCGCCACCACCCGTTCCCGTCGGCCGCCGTCGTCGGTGAGCAGGTTGGCCAGGCCGAGGCCGCGGGCCATGTCCAGCAGGCCCTGGACGGTTTCGCGGACGCCGGGGCGGGACTCGTCGGCGGCGAGGAGGTCGACGGCTATGCGGTGGGTCTCGCGGCCGACACGGGCCTCCAGCTCGGTGACGCGGGGGCGCAGCTGTTCCTCGTTGGAGGCGGCGACCCACAGGTGGAGCGCGGCCCGGAACAGGGGGCCCGTGTAGAGGTCGACGAGGGCGCCGACGACGGCCCGGCGATCGCCGCAGGGGCCGTCGGGGAAGAGGGCGCGCATCGCGGTGGAGCGTTCCTCGGCGACGTATTCGACCGCCGCCGTGAAGAGGTCCTCGCGGGTCGGGAAGTGGTGCTGGGCGGCGCCGCGGGAGACGCCGGCGCGTTCGGCGACGACGGAGACCGTGGAGCCGGCCCAGCCGTGTTCGGCGAGGCAGGCCACGGCTGCCTCCAGGAGCCGCTGCCGGGTGGCCCGGCTGCGGTCCTGCTTGGGCACACGGTCGACCGAGGTCACGCCGGCCATCTCACAGCGTCCATGTCGTGGCGTCCCTCTCTCGGAGCCGTCTCACAGCACCCATGACGGGTCCCGTCGTTCCAGGAAGGCGGTCATTCCCTCGCGGGCCTGCGGGGAGGCGAACAGCCGGGCCGAGAGCGCGGTGAGATCGGCCGCGTCACGGTCGAATGTCTCGAGCACCTTAGCCGTGAGCAGCGACTTCGTCTCGGCCAGCCCCTCGGGGGCGGACCGGCGCAGGCCGTCGAGGATCGGGGCGAGGGCCTCGTCGGCGTCGTCGCCCGCGACCGTCACCAGGCCGATGCGGGCGGCCTCCGCCGCGTCGAAGCGCTCGCCGGTGAGGTAGTAGCGGGCCAGTGCGCGGGGGTCGGTGCGGGGCAGCAGGGGCAGGGAGATGACGGCGGGGGCCACGCCGATGCGGACCTCGGTGAAGGCGAAGGTCGAGGCAGTGGAGGCCGCCGCGATGTCGCAGGCCGCGAGCAGGCCGAGGCCGCCCGCCCGTACGTGCCCGGTGACCCGGGCGACGACGGGTTTGGGCAGGGCGACGATCTGCCGGAGCACGCCCACGAGGGCGTCCGGGTGCGGCGGGTCGCGCAGGTCGGCGCCCGCGCTGAAGGTGTTGCCGGAGTGGGTGAGGACGACGGCGCGTACGTCGGTGTCCTTGGCGCACTCGGTCAGCGCGTCCGCCAGTTCTTCCACGAGTGCCGCCGACAGCGCGTTGCGGTTGACGGTGGAGTCGAGGCTGAGCGTCTCGATGCCGCGTGCGCGGGTGCGTCCGACCAGGGTCACGTCTGCTCCCTCAGGGCCCGCAGTTCGCGGCGCAGGATCTTCCCGGAGGCGGCCCGGGGGACGCCGTCGATGAAGGTGACCTGGCGGACGCGCTTGTAGGGGGCGACGCGTTCGGCGACGTACATCATGACCTCTCCCTCGGAGAGGCCGGCCGCGTTCGGCTGGCGCACCACGTACGCGTGCGGGACTTCGTTGTGGTCCTCGTTGTAGACGCCGATGACGGCGGCGTCGGCGATGCCGGGGTGGGTCAGCAGGAGGGCTTCGAGTTCGGCGGGGGCCACCTGGAAGCCCTTGTACTTGATGAGTTCCTTGACCCGGTCGACGACGAACAGCCAGCCGTCCTCGTCGGTGTGGCCCACGTCCCCGGTGTGCAGCCAGCCGTCGGGGTCGATCATCTGGGCGGTGGCGTCGGGGCGGCCGAGGTAGCCCTTCATGACCTGGGGGCCGCGGATGAGGATCTCGCCGGACTCGCCGGCGGGCAGGTCCTTGTCGGGGTCGTCGAGGGAGACGATGCGCATCTCGGTGCCGGCGATGAGCTTGCCGACGGTTCCGGGCGGTGCGTCCCGCATGGCCTCCAGCGGGACGACGTGGGTGCCGGGGGACAGTTCGGTCATGCCGTAGGCCTGGCCGACGGGCGGCAGGCCGAGGCGCTGGGAGCAGGCGGCGGCGAGGGCGGCGTCCAGGGGTGCGGCGGCGCTGACGATGTGGGTCAGCGACGAAAGGTCGTACTGGGCGACCAGCGGGTGCTTGGCGAGGGCCAGCACGATGGGTGGGGCGACGAACAGGCCGGTGATGCGGTGGTTCTGGATGGCCGCGAGGAAGGTCTCCAGCTCGAAGCGCGGCAGCACGACGACCGTGGCGCCCTGCCTGAGGGGCGCGTTCATCAGGGCGGTGAGGCCGTAGATGTGGAAGAAGGGCAGGACGGCGAGGATGCGGTCGCCGGGGCGGGCCGGGATGAGCGGTTCGAGCTGGGCGAGGTTGGTGGCGATCTGGCGGTGGGTGAGCATCACGCCCTTGGGGATGCCGGTGGTGCCGGAGGAGTACGGCAGGGCGGCGACGTCCTCGGCGGGGTCGATGTCGACCTGGGGTTCGGGCGCGGCGGAGGCCAGCATGTCGATCAGCGAGCGGTGTCCGTGCGCGCTGTCGCAGACGAAGATCTCCTGGACGCCGCCGGCGAGTTCGGCGGCCCGGCGGGCGGTGTCCAGCAGCGGCGAGACGGTGACGATCCACCGGGCCGCGCAGTCCTTGAGCTGCTTGCCGAACTCCTCGGCGGTGGCCAGCGGGTGCACGGTGGTGACGGAGGCGCCCGCGCGGGTGGCGGCGTAGAAGGCGGTCGGGAAGGCGATGGTGTTGGGGCTGTGCAGGGCCAGCACGTCGCCCTTGCGCACGCCCGCCTCGGCGAGCGCGGCCGCGATGCGCCGGTGGAAGCGGTCGAGTTGTTCGTACGAGAGGGTGGTGCCGTCGGTCCCGTCGATCAGGGCGGGCCGGTCCCCGAACTCGGCGGCCCGGCCCAGGACCGCCTCGTGGATGGGGAGTTCGAGGGGCGGGACGTCGGCGTACTCGCTGCGGAACACGGTTCCTCCAAGGCGACGGCCTAGTACGACTTGGGCAGACCCAGGGTCTGGTGGGAGACGTAGTTGAGAATCATCTCCCGGCTCACCGGAGCAATACGAGCCACACGGGAGGCTGTTATCAACGAGCCGAGCCCGAATTCGCGGGTGAGGCCGTTGCCGCCGAGGGTGTGCACGGACTGGTCGACCGCCCGCACGCACGCCTCTCCGGCCGCGTACTTGGCCATGTTGGCGGCCTCACCGGCGCCGATGTCGTCCCCGGCGTCGTAGAGGTGGGCCGCCTTCTGCATCATCAGGCGGGCGAGTTCGAGATCGATGTGGGCCTGGGCGAGGGGGTGCGCGATGGCCTGGTGGGCGCCGATGGGGGTCTTCCAGACCTGGCGGTCGCGCGCGTACTCGACGGCGCGGGCGAGGGCGTAGCGGCCCATGCCGATCGCGAAGGCGGCCGTCATGATGCGTTCGGGGTTGAGGCCGGCGAAGAGCTGCAGCAGGCCCGCGTCCTCGTCGCCCACGAGGGCGTCGGCGGGCAGCCGTACGTCGTCGAGGGTCAGCTCGAACTGCTTCTCCACGGCGCTCAGTTCCATGTCGATCGCGCGCCGGTGGAAGCCCTCGGCGTCGCGCGGGACGATGAACAGGCACGGCTTGAGGTTGCCGGTGCGGGCGTCCTCGGTGCGGCCGACGATGAGGGTGGCGTCCGCGATGTCGACGCCGGAGATGAAGACCTTGCGGCCGCTGAGCAGCCAGTCGCCGGTGTCGGGGTCACGGCGCGCGGTGGTGGTGATGCGGTGGGAGTTGGAGCCGGCGTCGGGTTCTGTGATGCCGAAGGCCATGGTGCGGGTGCCGTCGGCGAGGCCCGGCAGCCAGGCCTGCTTCTGGCTGCCGGTGCCGAAGCGGGCGATGACGGTGCCGCAGATCGCCGGGGACACGATCATCATCAGCAGGGGGCAGCCGGAGGCGCCCAGTTCCTCCAGGACGATGGAGAGTTCGGCGATGCCGCCGCCTCCGCCGCCGTACGCCTCGGGCAGGTTGACGCCGAGGTAGCCGAGTTTGGCGGCCTCGGCCCAGAGGGCTTCGCGGTCGTAGTCGCGGCCGTGGCGTTTGCCGAGGGCGGCGACGGCCGCGCGGAGGGCCTTGTGCTCCGCGGTTTCCAACGTGGCGCTCACTGGTCCTCCTGAGAGACCTCGACTACGGCGAGTAGGGCACCCACGTCGACCTGGGCACCGCGGACGGCGTGCAGCGCCGTGAGCGTGCCGGTGACCGGCGCGGTGATCTTGTGCTGCATCTTCATGGCCTCCAGCCACAGCAGCGGCTCTCCGGCCTGTACGGCGGCTCCCGCGGCCAGGCCGTCGGCGATCTTCACGACGGTGCCGGGCATGGGGGCGAGCAGGGTGCCGGGGGCGTGCTGGGCGGTGGGGTCGGGGAAGCGGGGCAGGGCGGTCAGCGCGGTGGCGTTGACGTACACCTGGTCGCCGTAGCGCGTGACCTCGAACTTCCGCTGCACGCCGTCCACTTCGAGGACGACGAGGCCGGGCGTGGCCGTCACCACGCGTACGCCGTCCGCCTCCAGGCCCGCGCGGGTGTGCCGGTAGCGGACCTCGTGCTCCTCGCCGGCGGTCGTGTACCGCCTGACCTGCGGCTGGGAGGGCAGGTTGCGGTAGCCGCCGAAGCGGGAGGCGCGGGTGCGCGCGTCGGCGAGGGCGGCGGCGAGCGGGGCGTGGGGGTCGGGGGCCGGTTCGGTCAGTTCGGCGAGGTGGCGGTCGTAGAAGCCCGTGTCCATGCCGGCCCCGGTGAACTCCTTGTGCCGCAGGGAGCGGACGAGGAGGTCGCGGTTGGTGACCGGGCCGTGGATCGTGGCCCGTTCCAGGGCTCCCGAGAGCCTGCGGACGGCCTCCGCGCGCGTGGGGGCGTGGGCGATCACCTTGGCGAGCATGGGGTCGTAGTGGACGCCGATGGCGTCACCGTCGCCGTAGCCGGTGTCCAGGCGGACGTCGCCGGGGACGGCGAGGCGGTGCAGGGTGCCGGTCTGCGGGGCCCAGTCCGCCGCCGGGTCCTCGGCGTACAGGCGGGCCTCGATCGCGTGGCCACGCGCGCGTGGCGGGTCGGTCCCGAGGGCGTGGCCTTCGGCGACGCGGATCTGCTCGGCCACCAGGTCGAGGCCGAACACGGCTTCCGTGACGGGGTGTTCGACCTGGAGGCGGGTGTTCATCTCCAGGAAGTGGGCGGTTTCGGCCGCGGAGACGAGGAACTCGACGGTGCCGGCGCCGACGTAGTCGACGGCCCGGGCGGCGCGTACGGCCAGCGTGTGCAGCTCGTCCCGGAGCTCGTCGGAGAGGCCGGGTGCGGGCGCCTCCTCGATCACCTTCTGGTGGCGCCGCTGCAGGGAGCAGTCGCGGGTGCCGAGCGCCCACACCGTGCCGTGGGTGTCGGCGAGGACCTGCACCTCGACGTGCCGGCCGCCCTCCACGTACGGCTCGACGAAGACCTCGCCGTCGCCGAAGGCGCCGGCGGCCTCGGCCCGGGCGCCCTCCAGCGCGCCGTCGAGGTCCGCCAGGGCGCGCACGATCCGCATGCCGCGCCCGCCGCCGCCCGCGGCGGCCTTCACCAGCACCGGCAGGTCGGACGCGGTGACCCGGTCCCGGTCCAGTGAGGGGATGCCCATCAGCTGCTTGGCCCGGGTCTTGGACGCCATCGCCTCGATGGCCTCGGGCGGCGGCCCGATCCAGACCAGTCCGGCGTCGAGGACGGCGCGGGCGAAGTCGGCGTTCTCGGAGAGGAAGCCGTAGCCGGGGTGGACGGCGTCCGCGCCGGAGGCGACGGCCGCCTTCACGATCAGGTCGCCGCGCAGGTACGTCTCGGCGGGCGCGGCGCCCGGCAGCCGTACGGCCGTGTCGGACACGCGCGCGTGGAGCGCGTTCTCGTCGGCGTCGGAGTGCACGGCTACCGTTCGGATGCCCAGTTCGCGGCAGGTCCTGAAGATCCGGCAGGCGATCTCGCCGCGGTTGGCGACGAGCACTGAAGTGATCACAGAGGCTCCTGTTGTCGTCATGTGATCCCTCACATCCGGAAGACGCCGAAGCCGCCGCGTGCGCCCTCGAAGGGCGCCGTGTGGACGGCGGACAGGCACAGGCCGAGGACGGTGCGGGTGTCGCGCGGGTCGATGACGCCGTCGTCGTACAGCCGCCCGGACAGGAACTTCGGCAGCGACTCGGACTCGATCTGTTGCTCCACCATGGCGCGCAGCCCGGCGTCCGCCTCGTCGTCGTAGGGCTGTCCCTTGGCGGCCGCCGACTGGCGGGCGACGATCGACAGGACGCCGGCGAGCTGCTGCGGGCCCATGACGGCGGACTTGGCGCTGGGCCAGGCGAACAGGAAGCGCGGATCGTAGGCCCGCCCGCACATGCCGTAGTGCCCGGCTCCGTAGGAGGCGCCCATCAGCACCGACAGGTGCGGGACCCGGCTGTTGCTGACCGCGTTGATCATCATCGCGCCGTGCTTGATGATGCCGCCCTGCTCGTACTCCTTGCCGACCATGTAGCCGGTGGTGTTGTGCAGGAAGAGCAGCGGGATGTCGCGCTGGTTGGCGAGCTGGATGAACTGGGCGGCCTTCTGCGACTCCTCGCTGAAGAGCACGCCCCGGGCGTTGGCGAGGATGCCGACGGGATAGCCGTGCAGGGAAGCCCATCCCGTCGTCAGGCTGGTCCCGTACAGCGGCTTGAACTCGTCGAAGTCGGAGGCGTCGACGATCCGGGCGATCACCTCGCGCGGGTCGAAGGGGACCTTGAGGTCCCCGGGGACGATGCCGAGGAGCTCGTCCTCGTCGTACTTGGGGCGTGCGGCGGGGCCCGGGTCCTCGTACGCCTTGCGGTGGTTGAGGCGGGCGACGACACGGCGCGCCTGCCGCAGGGCGTCCGGCTCGTCGACGGCGAAGTAGTCCGCGAGGCCCGATACGCGCGCGTGCATCTCGGCGCCGCCCAGCGACTCGTCGTCGCTCTCCTCGCCGGTGGCCATCTTCACCAGGGGCGGGCCGCCGAGGAAGACCTTGGCGCGCTCCTTGACCATGATCACGTGGTCGGACATGCCGGGGATGTACGCGCCGCCGGCCGTCGAGTTCCCGAAGACGACGGCGACGGTGGGGATGCCGGCGGCGGACAGCCGGGTCAGGTCGCGGAAGATGGCGCCGCCCGGGATGAAGATCTCCTTCTGGGAGGGCAGGTCGGCGCCGCCGGACTCGACCAGGCTGATGCAGGGCAGCCGGTTGGCGAGCGCGATGTCGTTGGCGCGCAGGGCCTTCTTCAGCGACCAGGGGTTGCTGGCGCCGCCGCGCACGGTCGGGTCGTTGGCCGTGATCAGGCACTCGACGCCCTCGACGACCCCGATGCCGGTGACGAGCGAGGCGCCCACGGCGTAGTCGCTGCCCCAGGCGGCGAGCGGGGACAGCTCCAGGAAGGGCGTGTCCGGGTCGAGGAGCAGCTCGATGCGCTCGCGGGCGAGCAGCTTGCCCCGCCCCCGGTGCCGCTCGACGTACTTCTCGCCGCCGCCCGCGAGCGCCTTCGTGTGCTCGGCGTCGAGGTCGGCGAGCTTGGCGAGCATGGCCTCGCGGTTCGCGCGGTAGTCGGAACCGGCCGTGTCCAGGCCGGAGTTGATCACCGTCACAGCAGATCCTCCGGGATGTCCAGATGGCGGGAGCGCAGCCATTCGCCGAGGGCCTTGGCCTGCGGGTCGAAGCGGTGCTGGGCGGCGACACCGGCGCCGAGGATGCCCTCGACGACGAAGTTCAGCGCGCGCAGGTTCGCCAGGACGTGCCGTACGACGCCCAGCTCGGCCGTCTCCGGCAGCAGTTCACGGAACCGGTCGACGGTCAGGGTGTGCACCAGCCACCGCCAGGCCGCGTCCGACCGCACCCACACCCCGACGTTGGCGTTCCCGCCCTTGTCGCCGCTGCGGGCGCCCGCGACGAGACCGAGCGGGGCACGGCGCACCGGCCCGTCCGGCAGCGGCTCGGGAGCCTCCGGCTCCGGCACGTCGTCGAGTACGAGGCTGTCGCGGGCCGGGGGCACGACGATCCGGCGCCCGTCGTCGAGCACCGCGGCATGTTCCACGTCGCCCTGGGGGACGTGGACGGCCTCGAAGACGCCGTAGGGCGCGCCCTTTCCGGGCGGCGCCAGTACATGGAAGCCCGGGTAGCTGGCGAGGGCCAGCTCGATGGCGGCGCCGCTCAGCGGCCGGCCGACGACCGCCTGGTCCGGGTCGCGCACCACGAGCCGGAGCACGGCGCTCGCGGTCTCCTCGGTCGTGGCGTCGGCCCGGTCGGTGCGGACGAGGTCCCAGCGCACCTCGGCGGGCGGCGACTTGGCGAGCGCGTCGGTCATCTGCTCGCGCACCAGGGCCGCTTTGGCCTCGATGCCGAGGCCGGTGAGGACGAAGGTGACCTCGTTGCGGAAGCCGCCGAGGCGGTTGAGGCCGACCTTGAGGGTCGGCGGTGGGGCCTCGCCGCGGACGCCCTCGATGCGGACGCGGTCGGGTCCGTCCTGGGTGAGGCGGATCGAGTCGAGGCGGGCGGTGACGTCGGGACCGGCGTACCGGGCGCCGCCCGTCTCGTACAGGAGCTGCGCGGTGACCGTGCCGACGTCGACGAAGCCGCCGGTGCCGGGGTGCTTGGTGACGACGCAGCTGCCGTCCTCGAGGACCTCGGCGAGCGGGAAGCCCGGCCGGCGCAGGTCGTGCGCCCGCTCCCCGAAGAACGCGTAGTTGCCGCCGGTCGCCTGCGCCCCGCACTCCAGGACGTGTCCGGCGACGACGGCGCCCGCGAGCCGGTCGTACTCCCCCGGCTGCCATCCGAAGTGCGCGGCGGCGGGCCCGGTGACCAGGGCCGCGTCGGTGACCCGGCCGGTCACGACGACGTCCGCGCCGGCCCGCAGGCACTCGGCGATCCCGAAGCCCCCGAGGTAGGCGTGGGCGGCGAGGCTGCCCGGGTGGTCGGCGGTGAGGTCGTCGCCCTCGACGTGTGCGACGCGCACGGGGATGCCGAGCCGGTCGGCCAACTGCCGTACGGCGGCGGCGAGTCCGGACGGGTTGAGGCCGCCGGCGTTGGTGACGATGCGGACGCCGCGCTCGTGCGCGAGCCCGAGGCACTCCTCCAGCTGGCGCAGGAAGGTGCGGGCGTAGCCGGCGGCGGGGTCCTTCAGGCGGTCCCGGCCCAGGATCAGCATGGTGAGTTCGGCGAGGTAGTCGCCGGTGAGGACGTCGAGTTCGCCGCCGGTGAGCATCTCGCGCAGGGCGTCGAAGCGGTCGCCGTAGAAGCCGGAGGCGTTGCCGATGCGCAGGGTCGTCATACGGCGCCTCCCTTGGGCGCACGGCCCTCGCCGGGCGGTCCGGCGAAGGCCTGGGCGATGTCCAGCCACTGGTCGGCGTCCTCGCCCACGGCCTCGACGGCGAGGTCGGACCGGTGGGCCCGCTGGGTGACCAGGAGGCAGAAGTCGAGGGCGGGGCCGGTGACGCGGTTGTCGGCGTCCTCCGGGCCGTACGTCCACAACTCACCCGAGGGGGCGGTCAGTTCGATACGGAACTCCTCGAACGGCACGGGCAGTCCGCGCACGCCGAAGGCGAAGTCGCGGGTGCGGACGCCGAGGCGGACGATGTGCCGCAGCCGGTCGGTGGGGGTGCGCTCCACGCCCAGCACCTCCGCCACGTCCCCTCCGTGGGCCCAGGTCTCCATGAGGCGGGCGGTGGCCATGGACGCGGTGGCCATGGGTGGGCCGTACCAGGGGAAACGGGCGCCCTCGGGGGCGGCCCGCAGCGCGTCGGCCAGTGCCGTGCGCCCGGCCCGCCAGTCCGCGAGCAGCTGCGCGGGCGGCTTGGCGGCGCCCTCCGCCGCGCCGTTGTCGACGAAGTCGCCGGGCTGCGCGAGCGCCTTCTCGACCTCGCGGGAGAAGGCGTCCTGGTCCGTCACGGCCAGCACGGAGTGGTGGTCGGTCCAGGCGAGGTGCGCGATCTGGTGCGCGACGGTCCAGCCGGGCGCGGGGGTCGCGAGCGCCCACTGCTCCGGGCTCAACTCGGCCACGATGCGGTCGAGTTCCTCGCTCTCCGCGCAGAGATCGTCGATCACGGGCGTCGGGTCAGCCATGGCCCGAGCATGGCAGCGGCACCAGAAACAATCAAGCGTGCTTGCATTAATTTGTTTTCCACAGGCTGTCACCTGTGCGCGGTCGGGTGGCTACGCTCAGTGAGTGGAGGTGGTGGCCGTGCATATCCGCGAACTTGATCCCAGCGGGTCTCCCCTGGACTACTACGGCTACGAGCTGCGGCGGGCGAGGGAGGCGGCGGGCCTGACCCAGCAGGCGCTGGGGTCGATCGTGTTCTGCACGGGGTCCCTGATCGGCCAGATCGAGACGACGCTACGGGTGCCGACGCGGGAGTTCTCCGAACGGGTGGACGCGGCGCTGGGGACGGACGGGACGTTTTCGCGTCTTGTGGGGTTGGTACTGCGCAGCCAGCTGCCGAGCTGGTTCCAGCCGTTCGCGGAGCTGGAGGCGAGGGCGGCGTACATCTCCACCTTTCAGGCGCAGTTGGTCGACGGGCTCCTCCAGACGGAGAGGTATGCCCGCGCAGTCCTGGGTCTCCGTGACGACAGGGAGCTCGAATCGAAGGTTGCGGCACGTCTGGACCGACAGCGCGTGTTGAACCAGGAGCGTCCCCCGACGACTTGGGTCGTACTCAGCGAGGCGGTACTGCACCAGGAGGTCGGCGGCCGAGGCGTCATGCAGGACCAACTCGCCCATCTGTTGGCCATGCGCAAGCGGCCATGGGTGAAGGTGCAGGTGCTCCCGTTCGAGGCAGGCGCGCACACCGGGATGATGGGCTCGTTCGCCCATCTGCGCTTCAACAACGACCCCGACATCATCTACACCGAGGACTTCATCCAGGGGCACATGACGGCCAATCCGGACGCTATCCGGGAAGGGTCGGTCCGTTACGATCAACTGCAGGCCGCAGCGCTCTCCGTGGAGGATTCCGCGGCCCTGATCGCCCGCGTGATGGAGGAGCGTTATGGGAGTCAACCCGAGCCTGCCGGGCGCGATATGGCGTAAGTCCTCGTACAGCGGCGACACGGGGGGCCAGTGCCTGGAAATCGCCGTCCTCCGTCCCCACATAGGCATCCGGGACTCCAAGAACCCCGCCGGAGGTGTGGTGACCGTTTCCCGCGGAGCGTTCTCCGTGTTCGTGCGTGCCCTCCGCTGAAAAAGCAGACGCGCTGAGGCGCCGCCGGCAGTACGGTCCTCCGGTGATCGATGCAGACGGCTATTTCGGAGAGTCCGTGGCCGCGGGGTACGACGAGTCGTCGGCCGAGATGTTCACCGCGGAGGTCGTGGAGCCGGCCGTAGACCTGCTGGCGGAGCTGGCCGGGGACGGGCGGGCCCTGGAACTGGGCGTCGGCACCGGCCGGATCGCCTTGCCCCTGTCGGCCCGCGGAGTCGACGTGCACGGGATCGACATGTCCCGCGCGATGGTGCAGCGGCTGCGGGCCAAGCCCGGCGGGGACGCGATCGGCGTGACGATCGGGGACTTCGCGACGGCCGAGGCGGAGGGCGAGTTCTCGCTCGCGTACCTGGTGTTCAACACGATCTCGAACCTCACCACGCAGGACGCCCAGGTCGACTGCTTCCGCAATGTCGCACGCCACCTCAGGCCCGGTGGGCGCTTCGTCGTCGAGGTCGGGGTGCCCGACCTGCGGCGGCTGCCGCCGGGGCAGAACGCCGTGCCGTTCCACGTGAGCGAGGGACGTCTCGGCTTCGACGAGTACGACGTGGCGAGCCAGGCGATGACCTCGCACCACGTACGGGTGCGGGACGGCCGTACCGAGTACCTGTCCGTGCCCTTCCGCTACGTCTGGCCGTCCGAGCTCGACCTCATGGCCCGGCTGGCCGGGATGCGGCTGGTCCACCGGTGGGACGGCTGGACCCGGGAGCCGTTCACGAGCGAGAGCCGGCAGCACGTGTCGGTGTGGGAGAAGCCGGCCGACTGAGCCTCCCGCGCCGCCGGGCCGCTCAGGCCTCCGGAGGAATCGGCACCTTGCGGCGCCCCACCTGCGTCCGCACCGCGCCCATGCTCGCGGCGATGACCATCGCGATCGCGGCCGCCTGCACGGCGGACAGGGCCTGGCCCAGGATCAGGAAGCCCGCCGTCGCGGCGAGGGCCGGTTCCAGGCTCATCATGATCGCGAAGGTGGAGGCGGGCAGGCGCCGCAGGGCGAGCAGCTCGAAGGTGTACGGCAGGACGGACGAGAGGACCGCGACCGCCGAGCCCAGGGCGATCGTCGTCGGATCGGTGAGCTTGGAGCCCGATTCCGCGACCCCGAGCGGGAGCATCAGCAGCGCTCCGACCGCCATGGCCAGCGCGAGCCCGTCCGCCTGCGGGAACCGCCGGCCCGTACGCGCACTGAAGACGATGTACGCCGCCCACATGGCGCCCGCGCCCAGCGCGAAGGCGACACCGGCCGGGTCGAGGCGGCCGAAGCCGCCGCCGCTGAGCAGGAAGACACCGCCGAGGGCGAGCGCGGCCCATACGGCGTTGAGCGCGCGGCGGGAGGCGAAGACCGAGAGGGCGAGCGGTCCGAGGACCTCCAGGGTGACCGCGGCGCCGAGGGGGATGCGGTCGGCCGCCTGGTAGAAGAGGCCGTTCATCGCGCCCATCGCGATGCCGAAGACGACGACCGTGCCCCAGTCGGCGCGCGAGTGGCCACGCAGCCGCGGCCGGCACACCACCAGCAGGACGACGGCCGCCGCGATCAGCCGCAGGGTCACGACGCCGAGCGCCCCGGCCCTCGGCATCAGGCTCACCGCCAGCGCCGCACCGAACTGCACCGAGAAGCCGGCCCCGAGCACGAGCCCGACCGGGCCGAGCGAACCCCGGCGGCCGGGGGTGCCGGAGGGGTGCACCGCGGAGGGCGAGGACGTGGTGGTGGTGCTGGGCGTGGTCACGGGCGGTCCAGGTGCTCGGCTCGAGGTTCGTGCATCATGATGCACTGTCGAGTCCAGGGTAATGGACTCGGTCAGGCGTGTGAATCTGTTTTGCAACTGTCCCGCATCATGGACCCGGGCGTGCCGGTCATCAGGCGGCGCATGATTCCCGAGCGACCCCCGCCGAAGCTGAGGGTTCTCCCACGAAGCTGAGAGTGGGCTTATGAATCCCCGTCGATCAGGCCGTCGCCCGGGCCGTCGTCCAGCGCGTCCGCCAGCACCTCCGCCAGATGCCGTCCGCGCACGCCCGCCAGCTGCTCCAGCTGCGTGCGGCAGGAGAAGCCGTCCGCGAGGACGACCGTCCCCTCGGCCGCGCCCCGGACCGCGGGCAGCAACTGGTCCTCCGCGCACGCCTTCGACACCTCGAAGTGCCCTTTCTCGAAGCCGAAGTTGCCCGCGAGGCCGCAGCAGCCGCCCGCCAGCTCGCCGGTGAGGCCGGCCGCCTCGCGCAGCCGGCGGTCGGCGGCGTCGCCGAGCACCGCATGCTGGTGGCAGTGGGTCTGGCCGGTGACCGGCCGGTCCAGGGACGGCGGCACCCAGTCCGGCGCGAACCGCTCCAGCGCCTCCGCGAAGGTCAGGACCGAGGCGGCGAGCCGGGCCGCGCGCGGGTCGTCGGCCAGCAGCTCGGGCAGATCGGTACACAGGGCGGCGGCGCAGCTCGGCTCCAGGACGACCAGCGGCATGTGCTCCTCCCCCAGCTCGGGTCGGAGCAGCGGGTCCAGCATGTCGAGCGTGCGGCGCAACACCGCGCGGGCCTGGTCGAGCTGGCCGGTCGACAGATAGGTCAGGCCGCAGCAGACCCGGCCTCGCGGGCCCGGCCGGCGGCCCCGGCTGTACCAGGTGCTGCCGTCCGCCTCCCGCGTCCTGCGCACGATCGGCCGCATCCGCGGGAGCGGCACCGGCCGCAGCCCGGCCGCCTTCAGGACCCGGAGCGCGGCCTTCCCGACCTCCGGCGAGAGATGCTCCGTGAAGGTGTCGGGCCACAGGAAGACGGGCTTGCCGTGCGTCTCCTCCTCGTACTCCGGCCCCACCTCACGGATCATCCGCCGCTCGTGCGCCCGCGCCCGGCGCCCGTACCAACCGGTGAGGGTCTCGGACGCCACCCGCGGGATGCGCCGCTCGGGCGCGATCCCGCCGACGCGCTTGGCCAGTGACGCCAACGGCCCGATGGAGGCTAGGGCGTTGACGACCGGGGCGGTGCGCGTGCGGGCCACCCAGCGCAGCCACACCGGCAGCCGGCCCATGCTGTAGTGCGCGGCCGGGCGGCGCCGGCCCGCGTAGTGGTGATGCAGGAACTCCGCCTTGTACGTGGCCATGTCGACCCCGACCGGGCAGTCGGAGCGGCATCCCTTGCAGGACAGGCACAGATCCAGCGCGTCCCGCACCTCGGTGGAGCGCCAGCCTTCGGTCACCAGCTCGCCGGCGAGCATCTCGTGCAGCAGACGGGCCCGCCCGCGCGTGGAGTGCTCCTCCTCGCCCGTCGCCCGGAAGGAGGGGCACATCACGGAGGAGCCGGGCGCCTCTGTCGTACGGCACTTCGCGACGCCGACGCAGCGCCGCACGGCCGCCGAGAAGTCGCCGCCGTCCGCGGGGTAGCCGAAGGCCACGTCGACCGGCTCGCGGGGCAGCACGGAGAAGCGGAGGTTGCCGTCCAAGGGCGAAGGGCGCACCAGCATCCCGGGGTTGAGGAGGTCGTCCGGGTCCCAGACGGCCTTGGCGCGCTCGAAGACGGCGACCAGCTCGGGGCCGTACATCCTGGGCAGCAGCTCGGCGCGCGCCTGCCCGTCCCCGTGCTCCCCGGACAGCGAACCGCCGTGTGCGACGACCAGCTCGGCCAGCTCCTCGGAGAAGCGGCGGAAGCGGCCGACGCCCGCCTCGGTCAGCAGGTCGAAGTCGATGCGGACATGGATGCAGCCGTCCCCGAAGTGGCCGTACGGAGTGCCGCGCAGCCCGTGGGAGGTCAGCAGCCCGCGGAAGTCCCGCAGATAGGCGCCGAGCCGTGCGGGCGGCACCGCGCAGTCCTCCCAGCCCGGCCATGCCTCGCTTCCGTCCGGCATCCGCGTCGCCGTACCGCTCGCGTCCTCCCTGATCCGCCACAGCGCCCGCTGCCCGGCGGGGTCCGTGACGACCAGCGCGTCCAGCACGTCGGCGGCCCGGACGACCGCCTCCGCACGCGCGCGTGCCTCCGCCGGCGACTCCCCTCCCGTCTCCACGAACAGCCAGGCCCCGCCCCGCGGCAGCGCGGCCGCGGACGGCACCAGGTCGGCCGCCATCCCCTCCACCGTGAGCGGCCCGTGCTCCAGCAGTCCCGCCGCGGCCTCGGCGGCGGCGCTCTCGTCGGCGTACGCCAGCACGGCCAGCGCACGCGCGCGCGGCGCCTCCACGAGCCGTACGACCGCTTCGGTGAGCACGCCCAGCGTGCCCTCGCTGCCGCAGAAGGAACGGGCGACGTCGGCGCCCTTCTCGGGCAGCAGCGCGTCCAGCGCGTACCCGGAGATACGGCGGGGGAGTTCCGGGAAGCCCGTCCGCAGCCGCGCCAACTCGCCGTCCACCAGCGCCCGCAGGCCCTCCGGCGCGCCGGCCCACTCCTGCCCGAGCCGCAGCCGCCGCCCGCGCGCGGTGACCACGTCCAGCTCCCGCACGCTGTCCGCGGTGGTCCCCCAGGCCACCGAGTGCGAGCCGCACGAGTTGTTGCCGATCATGCCGCCGAGCGTGCACCGGCTGTGGGTGGAGGGGTCGGGCCCGAACCGCAGGCCGTGGGGCGCGGCGGCCGCCTGGAGGCGGTCCAGGACGAGCCCCGGCTGCACGACGGCCGTCCGTGCCTGCGGGTCGACCGACAGGAGACGGTTCATATGACGGGTGAAGTCCAGCACCACGCCGGTGCCGGTGGCCTGCCCGGCGATCGAGGTGCCGCCGCCACGCGCCACGACCGGCACCCCGTGCTCCCGGCACACCGCCAGCACGGCCGCCACGTCGTCCGCGTCACGCGGCGCCACCACCCCCAGTGGAACCCGCCGGTAGTTGGACGCGTCCATGGTGACCAGCGCCCGGGAGGTGACGTCGAAGCCGACGTCGCCCCGGACGGCCCTGCGCAGTTCAGCCTGGAGATCCGTCATGCTCCCAGCATGCATCCGGCGACCGACAGTCACGATGCCTCTGTCCACAGGCGCTTCGCCGCGTCCTGCCGGAACCTGTGAAACGGATCCAGAACCTTTCCAATTCGATCACGAACTCCCATATAGTGAGCGTCAGTTGGGTAACGGGTGTCGCTTCGCGCGCAGGAACGACAGCTCGTCCCGAGGACCGACAGCTCTTCCCAGGACCGACCGCACTCCCGCCAGGAACGACAGCGGAACCCGATCGAGCAGGACGACCGAGGCCTACCGAGGACCCGATTCATGACCGCCCCCCACGTGCCCGGCGAACGCCCCACCTTCCGCACCGTCGCACCCGCCCCGCTGCTCACGGCCCTGCTGGCCGCCCTCGCGGTCGCCGGTGCGGTAGCCCGCGTCCCCGAGCGGGACCGCGCCCCGCTCGCCCTCGGCGCCGGCACGGGCGCGCTGCTCCTGTGCGCCGCCGTCGCGCTGGCCGCGTACGCGCTCCAGGCGGCCCGGATCAGCCGGCGCCGGCTGGAGGCGGTCACCCAGGACACGGGCCGGCTGCTGCAGGACCGGGTGCGCCAGAGCGCGCAGTTCGACCAGGAGCGGGTGCGCCTGACCGAGGAGCTGACCCACGAGCGGGCCCGCCACGCGGCGGAGCTCACCCAGGAACGGGTGCGGCTGACCGCGGAGTTCGAGCAGGACCGCGCCCGCCTCACCGCCGAGAACGCCCGGCTGACCGAGCAGGCCCGCCGGGCGGGGCACGAGCGCGCCGCCGCGGTCTCCGCCACCGCCAACGCGGCGGGCCGCATGCAGGCGCTGGCCACCGGCATGCTCGCCGACCTGCGCGCCATGGAGGAGCGGCACGAGGACGAGGACGTCCTCGCCGACCTGCTCCACCTCGACCACCGCACCGCGCAGGCGGGCCGCCTCGCCGACTCCGTCGCGGTCCTCGCGGGCGCCCGCTCCGGCCGCCGCTGGGCCCGCCCCATCGCCATGGAGTCGATCCTGCGCGGCGCGATGGGCCGCATCGGCGGCTACCAGCGCGTGCGCGTGCACTCCGCCAGCGAGGCCGCCGTCGCCGGGCACGCCGCCGAGGGCGTGATGCACGCGCTCGCCGAACTCCTCGACAACGCCGCGAACTTCTCGCCGCCCACCGCCGAGGTGCACGTCTACGTCGAGGAGGTCCCGGCCGGCGTCATCGTGTCCGTGGAGGACAGCGGTCTGGTCATGGGCGACGTGCAGCTGCGCCGCGCCGAGCGGGCGGTCTCGGGCGAGGAGGCGGAGCTGGGCGGTCTCACCGGTACCCGGCTCGGCCTCGCGGTCGTCGGCCGGCTGGCCCGCAAGTACGGCCTCAAGGTCTCCTTCCGGCCGTCCGCGCGCGGCGGCACCGGCGTCCTCCTGCTGGTCCCGCAGGACATCCTCGTACCGGAGCAGTACGCCCCGCGCCCCCAGGACGCGCTCCCCCTCCCGGAACCACGGGCCGTCCGCCCGCAGCCGGCGCCCGCATCCGGGTCCGGGCCCGCGCCCGCCCCTGCCGCTACGGCTGCGCCCGCTCCCGAGCGTCCGGAGCCGGTGGACGAGCACCCGCGGCGGTCGTACGAGACCCAGCACGCCACCCCGCACCAGGGCACCGGCGCCGGCCCCGACGACGTCCGCCCCCGCCACCACGGGGCCGCCGCACCCGATGCCGGCGCGATCGCGTCGGGCCTGCCCAAGCGCCGCCGGGGCCGTGCGCTCGCCGAGGCCGAGCAGGAGCGGGAGCGCGCACGCGCGCGTGCGGCCGACTCCGCCGCGGCCGGGCCCGCTCCCGCGCCCGTCCCGCTGGACGACCCCCTCGCCCGCGCCGCCCGTTTCAGCAGCTTCCGCCGGGCCGTGCGCGGCTCCTTGTCGGACCAGGGCGCACCGGCACCGGACGAGGGCACCTCCGCACCCACCACCCCCGCCGCCGCACCGTCGGCCACCTCCCACCCGCACCCGGACCCGGAAGGCAACTCCACGTCATGACCGGCACGACCACTGCCGACGCGAAGCTCACCTGGCTCATCGAGGGCCTCCTGGAGCGCACGCCGGGCGCGCGGCACGCGCTCGTGCTGTCCCGGGACGGCCTCAAGCTGTGCCGGACACCGGAGCTCACCGTCGACCAGGCCGACCAGCTCGCCGCGATCGCCGCCGGAATCCAGTCGCTGTCGCACGGCGCCTCGGTGGAGTTCGGGGACGGCACCGGAGGCGTGCGCTCGGCGATGACCGAGTTCTACGGAGGGGTGCTGTTCATCGTGGAGGCGGGCGAGGGCGCGCACCTGGCCGTGGTGACCACGCAGGACGCCGACGCCGGGCTGGTCGGTCACAACATGAGCGAGCTGGTGGAACAGCTCGGCGCCCACCTGACCGCGCAGCCCCGGACCTCATGAGCCGCCCCGGCAGGGACGACTCACCCGACCGCCTCTACACCCTCACCGGAGGCCGCGCCCGCTCCGCGCCGGACAGCCCCTTCGACCTGGTGACCCTCGTGGTCGCCGAGTGCGATCCGGCGCCCGGCATGCAGTCGGAGCACGCGGCGATCCTGCGGCTCACCCGACTCCCCACCGCCGTGGTCGAGTTGGCGGCCGAGCTGAAGCTCCCCGTGAGCATCACCAAGATCCTGCTCGCCGACCTCCTCGCGGCCGGCCGCGTCAGTGCCCGCCATCCGCGCAAGGCCGCCGTCCCCGATCCCGACGTCCTGGAACAGGTGCTCGTTGGACTCCGCAACCTCTGACGCGCGCATCCCGCTGCACGTCACGGCCGACAACGGCCTGAAGATCGTGGTCGTCGGCGGCTTCGGTGCCGGCAAGACGACCCTCATCCGCTCGGTCAGCGAGATACGCCCCCTCAACACCGAGGAGACGATGACCCGGGCGGGCGAGCACCTCGACGACATCAGCGAGGTGCGCGACAAGAAGGCCACCACGGTCGCCTTCGACTTCGGCCGCATCACGCTCGACGCCCGCAACGTGCTGTACCTGTTCGGCGCGCCGGGCCAGGAGCGCTTCTGGTTCCTCTGGGACCGGCTGTTCTCCGGCACGCTCGGCGCGGTCGTCCTGGTCGACACCCGCCGTATCGACGACTCCTGGTACGCGATCGACCGGCTGGAGCACCACGGCACGCCGTTCATCGTGGCCTGCAACGACTTCGGCGGCCCGGCCTACGCCCCGCAGCAGATCCGCGAGGCGCTCGACCTCGACCCGCACGTGCCGCTGCTCGACTGCGACGCCCGCTCCCGCGCCTCCGGCAAGCAGGTCCTGATCACGCTGGTGGAACACGTCAGCAACCGGTACGCGGCCCCACCCGACCGATCCTCACAGGAGTTGGCACTGTGACCGCCCCCACCGCCCCCGTACCGCTCGGCGGACCCAGGTTCCAGACCGAACCCGCGCAGCTGTACCGGGAGATGCGGCGTGAGCACGGCGCCGTCACACCGGTCGTGCTCGACGGCGGCGTACCGGCCTGGCTGGTGCTCGGCTACCGCGAACTGCACCAGGTCACCGGCGATCCCGTGCTGTTCAGCCGGGACTCCGACCTGTGGAACCAGTGGGACCGCATCCCCGACGACTGGCCCCTGCTGCCGATGATCGGCCGCAGGCAGCCGTCGATCCTCTACACGGTCGGGGAACGCCACCGCGAGCGCGCCGCGATGATCAGCGGCGCCCTTGAGGCGGTCAGCCCCTTCGAACTGCGCGGCTACGCCGAGCGGTTCGCCGACGAGCTGATCGACTCGTTCGCCGCCCGCGGCGAGGCGGACGTCGTCGCCGACTACGCGATGCTGCTGCCCGTGCGCGTCCTGGCCCGCCTCTTCGGCTTCCCGGACGACGAGGGACCGGGCCTGGTGACCGCGCTCAACGACATGATCGACGGGCGCGAGCGGGCGATCGCCGGACAGACCCATCTGGCCACCTCCATGGCCCAGTTGCTGGCGGAGCGGCGTGCCGCGCCGGCCGACGACGTGGTGTCGCGGATGCTCGCCGACCCCAGCGGCTTCGGCGAGGAGGAGATCGCCCAGGACCTGATGGTGATGATGGCGGCGGGCCACCAGCCCACCGCCGACTGGATCGGCAACTCGCTGCGCCTGATGCTCACCGACGACCGGTTCGCCGCCTCCCTGTTCGGCGGCCGCAACAGCGTCGCCGACGCCATGAACGAGGTCCTGTGGGAGGACACGCCCACACAGAACGTGGCGGGCCGCTGGGCCGCCCGCGACACCCAGCTCGGCGGCCGCCGCATCCGCGCCGGCGACCTGCTGCTGCTCGGCCTCCAGGGCGCCAACTCCGACCCCCAGGTGCGCACCGACGGCTCCGCGCTCACCGGCGGCAACAGCGCGCACTTCTCCTTCGGGCACGGCGAGCACCGGTGCCCGTTCCCCGCGCAGGAGGTCGCCGAGGTCATCGCGCGCACCGCCATCGAGGTCGTACTGGACCGCCTGCCCGACATCGACCTCGCCGTACCGGCCGGGTCCCTGACGCGTCGGCCCTCGCCCTGGCTGCGAGGGCTGACCGAACTGCCCGTGCGGTTCGCCCCGACCCCGGCCCTGGGAGGCACCCCCGTATGACGACGACCGGCATCGAAGAGACCGGCGCACAAGACACCCGCATCGCGCTCGACCCCTTCGTCTCCGACCTGGACGGCGAGAGCGCGAGGCTGCGCGCCGCGGGCCCGCTGGCCGCCGTGGAGCTGCCCGGCGGGGTCCCCGTGTGGGCCGTCACCCACCATGCCGAGGCGCGCCGGCTCCTCACCGATCCGCGCCTGGTGAAGGACATCGAGGTCTGGGGCGCCTGGCGGCGCGGCGAGATACCCCCCGACTGGCCGCTGATCGGGCTGGCCAACCCGGGCCGCTCCATGCTCACCGTGGACGGCGCCGACCACCGCCGGCTGCGCGCGCTGGTCGCGCAGGCGCTCACCCCGCGCCGGGTGGAGGAAATGCGGGAGCGGATCACCGGGTTCACCGAGAGCCTGCTGGACCGGCTGCCCGCGGACGCGGGCGCGGTCGTGGACCTGAAGGCGGCCTTCGCCTACCCGCTGCCCATGTACGTCGTCGCCGACCTGATGGGCATCGACGAGGCGCGGCTGCCCCGGCTGAAGGAGCTGTTCGAGAAGTTCTTCTCCACGCAGACCCCGCCCGCCGAGGTCCTCGCCACGCTCACCGAACTCGCCGGCATCATGGCCGAAACGGTCGCCGCCAAGCGGGCCGAGCCCGGCGACGACCTCACCTCCGCTCTGATCCTCGCCTCCGAGGACGGCGACCACCTCACCGACGAGGAGATCGTCTCCACGCTCCAGCTGATGGTGGCGGCGGGCCACGAGACGACGATCTCCCTCATCGTCAACGCCGTGCTCAACCTCTCACTCCATCCGGACCAGCGAACGCTCGTGCTGTCCGGCGAGGCGGACTGGCCGGCGGTGATCGAGGAGACGCTGCGGCACTCCACCCCCACCTCGCACGTCCTGATCCGCTTCGCCACCGAGGACGTCCCGGTCGGCGACAAGGTGCTGCCCGCGGGCGACGCGCTGATCGTGTCGTACGCCGCGATCGGCCGCGACGAGCAGGCCCACGGCCCGACGGCCGGCGACTTCGACATCACCCGCACCTCGGCCAACCGCCACATCAGCTTCGGCCACGGCCCGCACGTCTGCCCCGGCGCGGCCCTGTCCCGCCTGGAGGCCGGCGTCGCCCTCCCGGCCCTCTACGCCCGCTTCCCCGGCCTGGACCTCGCGGTCCCGGCGGCCGACCTCCGCCACAAGCCGGTGGTGACCCAGAACGACCTGTTCGAACTGCCGGTACGGCTGTCACCTCCGGTCTGATCGCACAGGTCCACGAGCCGGAGGACTCGTCTCATCGGACGGACACGTTTCCGGCGGGTTTCACCGAGGGGATACCCTCCGGCTCGTGGCTGAGATTCAGATTCCCGCTGACATCAAGCCCGCGGACGGACGTTTCGGCGCGGGTCCCTCCAAGGTGCGGACGGAGGCGCTGGACGCCCTCGCCGCGACCGGTACCTCTCTGCTCGGCACGTCCCACCGCCAGGCCCCGGTGAAGAACCTGGTCGGCAAGGTGCGCGAAGGCATCTCCGACCTGTTCCGGCTGCCCGAGGGCTACGAGGTGGTCCTCGGCAACGGCGGCTCCACGGCGTTCTGGGACATCGCCACCCACGGTCTGATCGAGAACAAGTCGCAGCACCTCAACTTCGGTGAGTTCAGCTCCAAGTTCGCCAAGGCCGCCAAGCTGGCGCCGTGGCTGGCCGAGCCCACCGTGATCGCCTCCGACCCCGGCACCCACCCGGAGCCGCAGGCCGAGGCGGGCGTCGACGTCTACGCCTTCACGCACAACGAGACCTCGACCGGTGTCGCCATGCCGATCAAGCGCGTGGCCGGTGCCGACGAGGGCGCCCTGGTCCTGGTCGACGCCACGTCCGGCGCCGGCGGCCTGCCGGTGGACGTGTCGGAGACGGACGTCTACTACTTCGCCCCGCAGAAGTCCTTCGCCTCCGACGGCGGCCTGTGGATCGGCGTCTTCTCCCCGGCCGCGATCGAGCGCGCCGAGCGGGTGCACGCCTCCGGCCGCCACGTCCCGGAGTTCTTCTCGCTCCCGACGGCGATCGACAACTCCCGCAAGAACCAGACGTACAACACCCCGGCCCTCGCCACCCTCTTCCTGCTGAACCAGCAGCTGGAGTGGATCAACGGCCAGGGCGGCCTGGACTGGTCGGTGCGCCGCACGGCCACCTCCTCGCGCACGCTGTACGGCTGGGCCGAGGACGTGAAGTTCGCGACGCCGTTCGTCACCGACCCGGCCAAGCGCTCCCAGGTCATCGGCACCATCGACTTCACCGACGAGGTCGACGCGGCCGCCGTCGCCAAGGTGCTGCGCGCCAACGGCATCGTCGACACCGAGCCCTACCGCAAGCTCGGCCGCAACCAGCTCCGCGTCGCGATGTTCCCGGCGATCGACCCGGCGGACGTCGAGGCCCTGACGAAGTGCGTCGACTACGTGATCGAGAAGCTGTAGCCGTCCGCGTACGACGGTGGAGGGCGCCCGGTGACACTCACCCGGCGCCCTTCTCTCATCCCGCCGTGCAGCTCACGCTCGGCACCGCGCCCCCGCCCGGCGCCGCCCCGAAGCCGAAGTTCGTCGAACCGCCCGCCGCCACAGCGCCGTTGTGGGCGGCGTTCGTCGCGGTCACCGTCGAACCGGTCTGGGTGTACGAGGCGTTCCACATGGAGGCGACCTTCTGGGGGCCGGAGAAGGTCCAGGTGACCTTCCAGGACGTGAGCGGGGTCGTACCGGTGTTGGTGACCTTCACGTCCGCGTTGAAGCCGCTGCCCCAGTCGCTGCTGACGGTGTAGGCGGCGCTGCACGCGGCCGTGCTCCCGCCGCCATCACCGCCGCCGGTGCCCGTACCGGGGAACAGCGGCGCCTTCACGCTCGTCAGGTAGCCGTCCTTCACGGTGTCCACGGTCTGCCAGTCGTCCTTCAGGATGCCGCCCGTGTCACCGGAGTTGGGGTTCCACGACCAGAACGTCCACTGGAAGGAGTCGGCGCCGTACGTCGAGGTCGGCCGCAGGTAACCGACCAGCGCGGACAACCACTTCTGGTCCGTCGCCGATGCCAGCGTGGTGCCGAACTCGCCCACCCAGACGGGTGCGATGTTCTGCTGGAAGATGTAGCCCCAGTACTTGTCCCAGACACCCGGCATGTTGGCCGGGAAGGACGGATCGCCGAACCACGGCTGCTGCGCCACGCTGGTCGCGTAGTCGTGCGCGGAGTACACGACCCGGTTCGCCACGTCGAGCTGCACCGGGTACTGGCCCACGCCCATGAGGTTGCCGCCCCACCAGCCGGAGACGCCGTTGTACGTCTGTACGCCCTCGACGAAGATCAGCAGGCCGGAGTTGACGGACAGCACCGCGTTCCCGGCCCGCTGGGCGGCCAGCCGCCAGTCGGTGGCCGCGTCGCCGCAGCCCCAACAGGCGGGATCGTGGGGTTCGTTGTGCAGGTCGATGCCGATGACGGTGTCCTGGCCGCGGTAACGCGCCGCCAGCGCCTTGAGATCGGCGATCCACGTCGACTCGGGAACGGCGGCGGTGTACCAGAGCGCCGACTGCCCGCCGGAGTCCGGCCGGTGCCGGTCGAGGATGACCTTCAGGCCGTCCTGGCCGGCGTACGCGACGATCTTGTCCATGACCTGGAGGGAGTCGAGGCCCTGCAGGTCCGCGTTCTTGCCGCCGCTGAAGTCGATGCTGTTGGGGACGGTGCCGGGGGTGAAGATGTCGTCGCTGTAGGGGAGCCGGATGGTGTTGTAGCCCAGCGACCTCATCTGGTCGATCATGGACCTGTAGTCGCGGGACCACAGGCCGTGGACCACGTGGTTGCCGGTCTCGAAGCCGAACCAGTTGATCCCGGCGATCCGGACCGGCTGCCCGGTCGCGTCGAGGATCTGCCGGCCGCTGGTGTGCCAGTACCCGGCACCGGGCGCCTCGGCCGCGTCCGCCGTGGTGACACCGGCCCCGGCCAGGGGGAGCACGAGCGCCACGGCAACAGCGCACAGCGCTCTTCGCAGGCTGCGGAACATGTCGCTGCTTCCTCTCGGGAGGCGCGGGCCCGGAACGAGTGGGAGCGCTCCCACAACCCGGCCCCTCCATGGAAGCCGCGACAACATGGACACGTCAAGGAGTGCGACGCCGCCGGTTCGGCCTCCCGAACCGGCCTGCCGCCGGGCTCAGTTGCGCCGCAGCAGGCGGCGGAAGCCGAAGATGACGGCCGCCGCGGCGGCGACAGCCAGCGCGCCGACCTTGAGGTTGCCGGCCGTGGTACCGCCGCCGCTGTCCGAGCTCGCCGAACCGCCGCCCGAGGAGGGCGACTTGGCGTCGCCGCCCTTGGCGCCCGGCGCGTCCTCCACCTGCACCGGGCTGTCGGAGCCCTCGCTGCCGAACAGCAGCCGCCCGCCGTCGGTCGAGTAGGTCACGGACTCGCCCTGCTGCTGGAGCGGCACGTTCAGCCGGCCCTCGCGCTTGATCTTCCCGCCGTTCCAGGTGTAGGTGATGCCGCCGAAGTAGCCCCGCACGACGAGCCGGCGGTCGTCGGGCGAGATCGCCGCGTCGGTGGCCCACAGGTCGACGGCGGCCACCGGCCGGAAGATGTTCGCGCCGGAGGAGGAGAGCTCGGCGGGACCCTCGTAGAGGTGCCCGCCGTCCTCGTTCTTGTCGATGATGTACGTCCGGCCGGTCTTCGGGTCGACCACCAGCGACTCGGCGTTGCGCGGCCCGTCCGCGTACTTCACGACGTACTGCGTGGCACGGATCGTCTGGTCGACCAGCTTCTTCGGCTCGGGCAGCCGGTAGATCCACACGTACGGCCACTTGCCGCCGAGGTTGTCGCCGATGTCGCCGACGTAGATCTCGTTGCCGGGGCCGATGGAGATGGCCTCGACGTCACGGGGGCGGCCGACGCCGCTGAGCGTGACGCGGGCGACCGTCTTCCCGGTCGAGCTGTCCACCGCGTAGAGGTACGGGCCGTCGTCGCTGTCGTTGTGCGTCCAGTAGATCCCGGGGTGCAGCCGGGAGGCGGCGAGACCGCTGGACTCGGTGATGCGCGGGTCCTTGATGGTGAACCCCCCGCCGCCGTCGTCGGCCGCGGCGGGCAGGGCGCAGACGCCCACGAGCAGGGCTCCGGCGAGGAGGGCGAAGGGTCGGCGCATGCCCCAAGCCTGCCATCCCACCGAACGGTTGAGCGCCCGCACCGGGTTCCCGACGCGCTCCACCGTGGCGGGCCTCACACCGCGACCGTCCCATTGATCCCCCGCGCATCGTCCATCATGAGCGGATGCTTAGGTTCATGCCGGTCGGCGACTCGATGACGATCGGGAGCGCGGGCGAACACACCTGGCGGTACCGGATGTGGCGGCACCTGCGGGACACGTACGGCGGCCCGTTCGCCCTCGTCGGCCCGCGCGAGACGCTCCACGACCGGGCGACGGACGCGCCGACGTCGTACGAGTACGCCGATCCCGCCTTCCCCTGCGGCCATCTGGCCGGCTGGGGCGAGGGCTGGCAGCACATGGTCCCGCTGATCGGCGAGGCGGTGCGCTCCTGCCGCGCGGACGTGCTGCTGGTCTCGCTGGGCCTGATCGACCTCGGCTTCTACACGAACGCGGACCAGACCGCCGACAACGTACGGCGGTTCGTGGCCGAGGCGAGGGCGGCCAGGCCGCGCGTGCGGATCGTCGTGCTGCCGGTGATCCCGAACGTCCGCGCCACCGCCGACGAGCCCTTCGCGGCCCAGGTGGCCCGGTTCAACGAGCTGCTGGCGAAGGCGCTCGCCGACCTGGACGAGCCCCGCTCCCCGCTCCTGCTGGCCTCGCCGCCGCCCTCGTACGACATCAACCTCGACACCTACGACGGCACGCACCCGAACGCCAGCGGCGAGCACAAGATCGCGGCGGCCTTCGCGGACGCGATGCACCAGGCGTGGGGGGTGGGCGAGCCCTACGAGGGCTGAGCCGCCTCCCCCTTGCCTAGAGCGCACTCCACGCCGTTGGCTAGGTGGTCATGAAGTACACGCAACTCGGACGCACGGGACTCAAGGTCAGCCGGCTGGTCCTCGGCACGATGAACTTCGGACCGCAGACGGACGAGGCCGACAGCCACGCGATCATGGACGCGGCGCTGGCGGCCGGCATCAACTTCGTCGACACCGCCAACGTGTACGGCTGGGGCGAGAACAAGGGCCGCACCGAGGAGATCATCGGCAACTGGTTCGCCCAGGGCGGCGACCGGCGCGACAAGGTCGTCCTCGCCACCAAGGTCTACGGCAACATGGGCGCCGACGGCGCGGCGTGGCCCAACCACGACAAGCTCTCCGCGGTGAACATCCGGCGCGCGGTCGACGCCAGCCTGAAGCGGCTGCAGACCGACCACATCGACGTCTACCAGTTCCACCACGTCGACCGGAACACTCCCTTCGAGGAGATCTGGCAGGCGATCGACGTCCTGGTGCAGCAGGGCAAGATCCTCTACGTCGGGTCCTCCAACTTCCCCGGCTACAAGATCGCCCAGGCCAACGAGATCGCCGCGCGGCGCGGCGGCACCATCGGCCTCGTCAGCGAGCAGTGCCTCTACAACCTCGCCGAGCGGCGCGCGGAGATGGAGGTCATCCCGGCCGCGCAGGAGTACGGGCTGGGGGTCATCCCCTGGTCGCCGCTGCACGGCGGGCTGCTCGGCGGCGTGATCAAGAAGGAGGTCGAGGGCGGGCGCCGGGCGAGCGGCCGGGCCGCGGACGCCCTCGCCAACACCACCATCCGCGCGCAGATCCAGGCGTACGAGGACCTGCTCGACAAGCACGGGGTGGAGCCCGGTGAGGCCGCACTCGCCTGGCTGCTGACCCGTCCCGGCGTGACCGGACCGATCGTCGGCCCGCGCACCGCCGGGCAGCTCGACTCCGCCGTGCGCGCGGCGGAGCTGGAGCTGAGCGAGGAACTGCTGTCCGGCCTGAACGAGATCTTCCCGGGCCCCGGCCCGTCCCCGGAGGCCTTCGCCTGGTAGCGGACCGGCGGCGGTCGGCTACCTCCCGATCGCCGCCGCGAACGCCACCACGACGAACAACAGCACCAGCGCACCGGCCATGATCCGGTTCCGAGTCTTCGGGTCCACGCCATCGAGCGTAACGGCCTCCCCGAACCGCCCGACGGCCGACCGCCCCCTATCGCGCGCGCTCCCGGTCGGGCACCGTGCGCCGAAGGGTCCGCTAGCGCGCGTGGCCCAGCGCCCACCGCGCCACGGGCTCGTACCGTGGCTGCTCCCCCGGTACTCCCGATGTCGGGAGGTTGCTGCGGACCAGGGCCAGGCTCTGCACCGTCCAGGTGGGGCTCGTGAAGGCGTCGAGGGGGGTGAGGTACGGGCGGACGTCCACCGCGTCGCGGCTGCGGGCCAGGGTCAGGTGTGCCTTGTAGCGGCGGTGGTCCCCCATCGGCACGCCCGCCTTGCGGGCGGCCGCCTCCGCGCGGTCCGCGAGCAGGCGCAGGGCCGCCAGGTCGCCCTGCGCGCCGGCCCACAGCGCCCGCCCGTGCCCGAACTGGCCGCCGCCGCGGACCGCGAGGGCGAAGGGCTCGGTCCGGTGCGCGGCGCGCTCCAGGCGGGCCGACAGCTCCGGTACGAGCTCGTCCTCGACCTCGCCGTAGAACGCGAGCGTGAAGTGCCAGCCGGGCCGCCCGGTCCAGCGCAGCCGCTCCGCACCCGGCAGGGCGCGCAACCCGTCCACCTCCGCGGCCAGTTCACGCACCACGTCCTCGGGCGGCAGCACGGCGGCGAAGAGTCTCATGCGCACCACCCTGCCACCATGAGGGCATGGAGATCACCATCAGAGAAGGCGGACCCGACGACGTCCCCGCGATACTCGCCATGCTCGACAGCTGCGTGGAGTGGCTGACCGCGCAGGGGCGGACCGAGCAGTGGGGGACCAAGCCGCTGTCGCGGCACGAGCGGACCGTCGCGTCGGTCGTCGGGTACATGGACGAGGGCGTCACCTACATCGCCGAGGCCGACGGCACACCGGCCGCCACCCTCACGCTCACCGACGCCCCCGGCGCCTACCTCTCCCACCTCGACCCGCCCGGCGAGCCCGAGCGCTACATCCACTGGTTCGCCTCGGACCGCCGCTACCAGGGCCACGGCCTCGGCAGCGCCCTCCTCGCGCACGCGGCCGAGGAGACCAGGCGCGCCGGCGTCGCCCTGCTCCGCGTGGACTGCTACGCCGGGCAGGACGGCAGGCTCGTCCGCTACTACGAGGACAACGGCTTCACCCGCACCGACACCTACGTCAGCGGCACCAGCTGGCCGGGGCAGGTGCTGGCCCGGAGGCTGTGACCCCCGGGCCGCCGCACCGTCAGGCCGCCGGCGCCAGCTGCTCCCGCACCTCGCGCGGCACGAACCGCACGTGCGGATGCCCGCGGTTCCAGCCGACCGAGAGGCGCAGGTTGCCGACGCGGGCCAGGACCAGGCCGATCGCGATCGCCGCGGCTGCGGCGATCGCGCCGCCGACGGCGAGGCCCGCGCGCACGCCGTACGCGTCCGTGATCCACCCGGCGATCGGGGCGCCGATCGGCGTACCGCCCATGAACACCATCATGTAGAGGGACATCACACGGCCCCGCATGGCCGGGTCGGTGCTCACCTGGACACTGGTGTTGGCGGTGACGTTCACCGTCATGCCGAACATCCCGATCGGGGCCATGATCAGGGCGAACAGCCACAGCGACGGCGCCGCGGCGGCCACCAGCTCCAGCCCGCCGAAGACCACCGCGGCCGCGATCATCACCCGCATCCGGGCCGTGCCGCGCCGGGCCGCGAGCAGCGCGCCCACCAGCGAGCCGACCGCCATCAGCGTGTTGAAGAGGCTGTAGGCACCGGCGCCGGCGTGGAAGACGTCGTCGGCGAAGGCGGACAGGTACACCGGGAAGTTGAACCCGAAGGTGCCGATGAAGCCGACCAGGACGATCGTCCAGATCAGCTCGGGGCGCCCGGCGACATAGCGCAGGCCCTCCCGCAGCTGGCCCTTGCCGCGCGGGCTGCGCTCGACCACGTGCAGCTCACGCGAGCGCATCGCCAGCAGTCCGCCGATGGTGGCGACGAAGGACAGGCCGTTGAACAGGAACGCCCAGCCGGTGCCGACCCCGGTGATCATCAGGCCGGCGACGGCGGGCCCGATCAGCCGCGCAGACTGGAAGTTGGCGGAGTTCAGGCTGACCGCGTTCTGCAGCTGGTCCGGGCCGACCATCTCGGAGACGAAGGACTGCCGGGCCGGGTTGTCGACGACCGTGGCGAGCCCCACCGCGAAGGCGGCGACGTAGACGTGCCAGACCTGGACGTCCCCGGAGAGCGTCAGCACGGAGAGCGCGACGGCGGTGACACCCATCGCGGCCTGCGTGAACAGCAGCGTGCGCCGCTTGGGCAGCCGGTCGACGAGGACGCCGCCGTAGAGACCGAAGAGCAGCATCGGCAGGAACTGCAGCGCCGTCGTGACGCCGACGGCCGTGGCGGAGCCGGTGAGGCTGAGCACCAGCCAGTCCTGGGCGATGCGCTGCATCCAGGTGCCGATGTTGGAGACGACCTGGCCGACGAAGAACAGCCGGTAGTTGCGGACCTTCAGCGAGGCGAACATCGAGGACTTGGCGGCGGGTGGGGGGCTCGGCGGGGGGTTGTGGGTGGTCGGTGCGGGGGCGGAGTCTGCTCCGGATCCCGTACTCAAAAGGGTCGCCTCCTCGTTGCGGCTTACAGATGAGCGAGCTTCTCCAGCACGGGGGCGGCGGCGCGCAGTTTCGCCCACTCGTCCTCGTCCAGTCCCTCGACCAGGTTGGCCAGGAAGGCGTTCCGCTTGGCGCGGCTCTCCTCGAGCATCGCCTCGGCCTGCTCGGTCTGGGTGACGACCTTCTGGCGCCGGTCCTCTGGGTGCGGCTCCAGCCGGACCAGCCCCTTGGCCTCCAGCAGCGCGACGATGCGGGTCATCGACGGCGGCTGCACGTGCTCCTTGCGGGCGAGCTCGCCCGGGGTGGCCGTACCGCAGCGTGCCAGGGTGCCCAGCACCGACATCTCGGTGGGGCTCAGCGACTCGTCGACCCGCTGGTGCTTGAGCCGGCGGGACAGCCGCATCACAGCTGAGCGCAGGGAGTTCACGGCGGCAGCGTCGTCGCCATGGGTGAGGTCCGACATATCTTTAGAGTAACTCATTACCCTCGCTAAACAAGCTGGCGGGCGTACGGAATTCCCGTGACTCCGGCCACGGAGAGGCCGCCGAACAAGGGGGCGCGGGCTTCGCCGGGTAAACACAGCATCACCCGAACGAGTGAGTCAGTCGCAGAAAGTGAACATCTCAGCGAGCCCGCCCGCAACCCTCGTGTTCATGGGGACCAGCGTGCTCAGCCTGCGGATCGACGGGGAGCTGCTCGACCGGCTCCGCGACCACGCCGCCAAACGAGGAATGAGCGTCCAGGACTATGTGGTCCGGACGCTCATTCGGGACGACTTCGACGAGCGGTTCCACACCGCCGTCGAGGAGACGGAGAAGTTCTACGGGGTCACGTGAGCGGGCGGCTCACGTCAGGCCGAGGGCCGGCATCAGGTAGTAGAAGGCGAAGACCGCCGAGACGACGTACATCGCCACCGGGATGTCCTTGGCCCGGCCGGCCGCGAGGCGCAGCACCACGAAGGTGATGAAGCCCATGCCGATGCCGTTGGTGATCGAGTAGGTGAACGGCATCATCACCATCGTCACGAAGGCCGGGACGGCGATGGTGTAGTCGGCCCAGTCGATCTCCTTGACCGAGCCGGCCAGGATCAGGAAGCCCACCGCGAGCAGGGCGGGGGTGGCCGCCTGGGACGGGACCATGGTGGCCACCGGCGTGAGGAACAGCGCCACGGCGAACAGGGCGCCGGTGACGACGTTCGCGAAGCCGGTGCGCGCACCCTCGCCGACACCGGCCGTGGACTCCACGAAGCAGGTGGTGGCCGAGGAGGAGCTGGCGCCGCCCGCCGCGACCGCGATGCCGTCGACGAAGAGGACCTTGTTGATGCCGGGCATCTGGCCCTGGGCGTCGGTCAGCTTGGCCTCGTCGCTGACGCCCATGATCGTGCCCATCGCGTCGAAGAAGCACGACAGCAGCACCGTGAAGACGAACAGGATGCCGGTCAGCACGCCGACGTGGGAGAAGCCGCCGAACAGGCTGACCTTGCCGATCAGGCCGAAGTCCGGGGTGGCGACCGGGTTGCCGGGCCACTTCGGCGTCGTCAGGCCCCAGCTGGGGATCTTCGCGACGGCGTTGATGACCACGGCGACGACCGTCATCGCGACGATCGAGATCAGGATCGCGCCCGGGACCTTGCGGACGATCAGCGCGAGGGTGAGCAGGGCGCCCAGGATGAACACCAGCACCGGCCAGCCGTTGAGGTGGCCGTCGGCGCCGAGCTGGAGCGGCACGGTGGTCTGCGCGGCGTCCGGGATGCGGGAGACGAAGCCGGAGTCGACCAGGCCGATCAGCATGATGAACAGGCCGATACCGATGGCGATCGCCTTGCGCAGGCTGTAGGGGACGGCGCTCATCACGCGCTCGCGCAGCCCGGTGGCGACCAGCAGCATCACCACGAAGCCGGCCAGGACCACCATGCCCATGGCGTCCGGCCAGGACATCCGGGGCGCGAGCTGGAGCGCGACGACCGAGTTCACGCCGAGGCCGGCGGCGAGCGCGATCGGGACGTTGCCGATGACGCCCATGAGGAGCGTGGTGAAGGCGGCGGTCAGCGCGGTCGCCGTGACCAGCTGGCCGTTGTCCAGGTGATGCCCGTACACGTCCTTCGCGCTGCCCAGGATGATCGGGTTCAGCACGACGATGTAGGCCATGGCGAAGAAGGTGGCGAAACCGCCGCGGATCTCACGCGGGATCGTGCTGCCCCGCTCGGAGATCTTGAAGTAGCGGTCGAGTGCGCCGTGGGCGGGCGCCTGCCCCGACTGATCGGGGGCGGGGACCTTGGCGGGAGCCGAGGTGGGCATTGGACGTTCCTACGAGCAGAAGTGGACAGACGCAAACGGTTTCAGTATGAACATATGAAACCCGTCCACGCTATCTCCGCGCGTAGACCTGATCGCCTCGTAAGCTGTCCCCATGGCGAAGTGGACACCGAAGCACGAGGCGCCGGAGCCCCTGGAGGGCCCCGTCGTCGCCACCATCACGGGCGGCACGATCCTCTGGTTCGTCCTCTTCCTGGCGCAGCTCCCCTTCTACGGCTGGTTCGAGGACCACGGGCACACCTGGTGGCTGTGGACCTGCCTGACCGGCGGCGTGCTCGGCCTGTACGGCATCTGGTTCGTCAGGAAGCGGGACGCGGCGATCAAGCGCGCGGCGGCCGAGGCGTCCCCCGCCGAGTGAGCCCTCCGCGGGCGGCTCGTCCCCGCGGGCGGCGTGTACTACCACCGCACGAGGCGGCTCCTCCCCTGGTCGGATCTTCCGGGCACTCGACGGGTGAAGCCGCATACCGGCACGTACCGTCGGAGGCATGCAGCACATCGACGCCGGCGCCGAGCTCGACCCTGTGCACCCCGTACCCGTCCCGGTCGGCACCCACGGCCTGACCGCGGCCGAGGTCGCGGAGCGGGTCGCCCGCGGCCAGGTCAACGACGTCCCGGTGCGCAGCAGCCGCTCGATGGGCGAGATCGTCCGGGCGAACGTCTTCACCCGGTTCAACGCCATCATCGGCGTGCTCTGGGTGATCATGTTCTTCGTCGCGCCCATCCAGGACAGCCTGTTCGGCTTCGTCATCCTCGCCAACACCGGCATCGGCATCGTGCAGGAGTGGCGGGCGAAGAAGACCCTGGACTCCCTCGCCGTGATCGGGGAGGCGCGGCCGACGGTCCGGCGCGACGGCACCGCGGCCGCGGTGAGCACCTCCGAGATCGTGCTGGACGACATCCTGGAGATCGGTCCCGGGGACAAGGCCGTGGTCGACGGGGTGTGCGCCGAGGCCGACGGACTCGAGATCGACGAGTCGCTGCTCACCGGTGAGGCCGACCCCGTGGTCAAGCACCCCGGCGACCCGATCATGTCGGGCAGCTTCGTCGTCGCCGGCGGCGGCGCGTTCAAGGCCACCAAGGTCGGCCGCGAGGCCTACGCCGCCCAACTGGCCGAGGAGGCCTCCCGGTTCACCCTCGTCCACTCCGAACTGCGCACCGGCATCTCCACGATCCTCAAGTACGTGACCTGGATGATGATCCCGACCGCGATCGGCCTGGTCATCAGCCAATTCGTGGTGAAACAGCACGGGTTCAAGGACTCGGTCGCGCGCACGGTGGGCGGGATCGTGCCGATGGTCCCCGAGGGCCTGGTCCTGCTGACCTCGGTGGCCTTCGCGATCGGCGTGATCCGGCTTGGCCGAAAACAGTGCCTGGTCCAGGAGCTGCCCGCCATCGAGGGGCTGGCCCGCGTCGACACCGTCTGCCTCGACAAGACCGGCACCCTCACCGAGGGCGGCATGGACGTCACCGAACTCCGGCCGCTCCAGGGCGCCGAGGAGGCGTACGTACGCAAGGTGCTCGGCGCGCTCGGCGAGTCCGACCCGCGTCCCAACGCCTCGCTCCAGGCGATCATCGACGCCTACCCGGACGTCGAGGACTGGCGGTGCACGGAGTCCCTGCCCTTCTCCTCCGCCCGCAAGTACAGCGGCGCCACCTTCAGCGAGGGCGACGGCGAGTCCAGTACATGGCTGCTGGGGGCGCCCGACGTACTGCTCGCCGACGACGACCCGGCCCTCGCGGAGACCGGCCGGCTCAACGAGCAGGGGCTGCGGGTACTGCTGCTGGCCCGGGCCGGCCGGGAGCTCGACGACCCCGAGCCCGCGCGGGGAGCCCGGCCCACCGCGCTGGTCGTCCTCGAGCAGCGGCTGCGGCCCGACGCCGCCGACACCCTGCGCTACTTCGCCGAGCAGAACGTCCAGGCCAAGGTCATCTCCGGCGACAACGCCGTGTCCGTGGGCGCGGTGGCCGCGAAGCTGGGCCTCGACGGGCAGACGGTCGACGCCCGCCGCCTCCCCTCGGAGCCCGCGGAGATGGCGCGGGCGCTGGACGAGGGCACGGTGTTCGGGCGGGTCACGCCGCAGCAGAAGCGGGAGATGGTGGCGGCGCTGCAGTCCCGCGGGCACACGGTCGCGATGACCGGCGACGGCGTGAACGACGTACTGGCCCTGAAGGACGCCGACATCGGGGTGTCCATGGGCTCGGGCTCGGAGGCCACACGCGCGGTCGCGCAGATCGTGCTGCTCGACAACAGCTTCGCGACGCTGCCGTCGGTGGTGGCGGAGGGCCGGCGGGTCATCGGCAACATCACGCGGGTGGCGACGCTCTTCCTCGTGAAGACCGTCTACTCGGTGCTGCTCGCGCTGCTGGTGGTGTGCTGGCAGGTCGAGTACCCCTTCCTGCCCCGCCACCTGACCCTGCTGTCCACCCTGACGATCGGCGTCCCGGCCTTCTTCCTCGCCCTGGCCCCCAACAAGGAACGCGCCCGGCCGCACTTCGTGCGCCGGGTCATGCGGTACGCGATCCCGGGCGGCGTGGTGGCCGGCGTGGCGACCTTCGTCACCTACCTGATGGCCCGCCACTACTACACGGGCCCGGGCCAGCTGGACGCCGAGACCAGTGCGGCCACGCTGACCCTGTTCCTGATCTCGATGTGGGTCCTGGCGATCATCGCCCGCCCCTACACCTGGTGGCGTGTCGCCCTCGTCGCCGCGATGGGCGTGGCCTTCCTCTTCGTCCTCGTCGTCCCGTGGCTCCAGCACTTCTTCGCACTGAAGCTGGTGGGCGTCACGATGCCGTGGCTCGCGGTCGCGGTGGCAGCGGTGGCGGCGGCCGCCCTGGAACTCCTGTGGAGATGGGTCGACCGCCGCTTCCCCGCCTAGGGCGTGTGTGTCTACTGCACGTCGACGTAGTCACCCGCGGCGCTGACCGCCGGAGTCGTCGTCGTGCCGGCGAAGCTGTAGCGGTAGTAGCCGTCGACCGTCGCCGTGGTCGTCGTCTTGAGCGTGCCGGTGGTGCTGGTCTTGATGGTCTTCAGCGTGGTGTAGGTGCTGGAGCTCTTCTTGCGGAACTGCAGCTTGACCGACTGGGTGCTGTAGCCGTGGTACAGGCTGTCGTCCCAGTTGGCGCGCGACAGCTTGCCCGTGACGGTGACGGTCTTGCCCTTCTTGACCGGCTCCGGCGCGGCGTTGACCGTCAGCTTGGAGTAGCGCTGCAGGTTGAACGCGGCGACCTTGTCGGTCACGGCGACACCGACGTTGTCCAGGTTCGGGTTCGACTGGTCCTCGCCGTTGAAGGCGACCGCGAAGCCGGCCGCCTTCCAGGCACCGGCGTCCTCGTTCAGCAGCTCCACCGGGTCGATCTGGACGGTGGCGGTGCAGGAGGCGACGGTCGCGGAGGAGTCCGTGCAGGTCGCGGCATTGCTGTCGAACCACCACAGCTCGTCGTCGAACGAGGTGCCGCGGTAGAGCTCGATGCCGGAGACGAAGTCGGAGGCGTGGATGTTCACGTCGGTGCCGTGCGTCAGCGTGAACGACACCGGCACCTTCACCACGTTGGTGGTGCCGACGGCGATGTTCTTGCCGTTGTTGACCTTCACGTTCGAGAAGGAGGCGTTCAGGTCGTACGGAGTGCCGGTGGCCTCGGTGCTGAACGCGGTCCGCCCGGAGCCGGAGTGGAGGGCGTCCACGGCGGCTGCGACGTCGGCGGGGGCCTTCGGGGTGTCGGCGGCCTGCGCGGCCGGCACGGCGAGGGCGGAGAGGGCCAGGGCGCCGGAGACGGCGGCCACAGTGGCTCGTATACGCATGCGATCCCCAGGTGGAGAAAGTGATCAGTGAGCCTGGTTGGCTCACTGATCAGATACACGACGCATGCGATTGGTTGTACGACTGGTGAAATATTTGTGTCACCAGATCCAACGGGCTCGGTCGAACCGGATCAGTCGAACCAGCGGTCCCGGGCCAGCTCCTCCGTGCGGGAGGGGTCCTCCAGGAGGGCCGCCACCTCGAAGCGGCGCGGCCACTGGCCGGCCGACCAGGCCAGACCCGCGGCAACGCCTTCCAGGGTGGCCGCGTGCAGGGTGCCGTCCGAGGTCAGGCGCCAGTCCAACTCCACGCCGTCGACGACGAGTTCCTCGTGCTCGAGATAGGTCGCGGGGGTCCGCGCGCCGAGGAGCACGCGGACCGGGTCCGGTACGTCGTGCTCGGCGCCCTCGGAGGTCACCTCACCGGTGACGGACTCGCTCAGGCGCCGCACCTGGAAGAGCTCGGCCAGTTCGGCGGCGCGGGCCGGGCGCACCGGCAGCAGCGGGACGCCCTCGGTGAAGGGCAGCAGGTCGGGCGAGTCCACGACGACGGCCTCGGCGGCGTCCACCACCTCCACCCGGCCGTCGACCACGGCCCGCAGGTCGTCCGGCAGGGTCACCTGCTCGGGGTCCAGGTCGGCCAACGCGCCGTACAGGGCGTGCAGTTGGGCCCCGGTGACCTCCCGGTCGGGGTCGGCCAGCCGGTCCAGGAGCTCGGCGGCGCCGCCCGGCTCCTCCAGCAGCGAGGCCACGGACGTCCGCACGCCGAGCGCCCGCAGCACCTGCTCGTCCTCGAACCCGGTCGCGTCGGCCTCGTCGTAGAGGCCGCGCAGCAGCGGGTCGCCGCCGGAGGCCAGCAGTCCGGCGGGGCGGCGGCCGTCGATCACGGGGTGCCCGCGCAGCCACCAGGCGGTGTACGGGCGGACGACCTCGTGCGTGCCGTCGGGCAGCAGGACGCGCACCGGCTGGATGAGCGCGTCGCGCAGCGGCGGCTGCGCGAGCAGGGCGAGCGCCTGCGGCCACTTGTCGTCGTCCACGAGATCCAGGTCCCGTACGGCGATCAGCTCGGTGGCGACGGGCGGCACCGGCGTGTCCGGGAACCGGTCCAGGACGTCCTCGCTCCACACGTCCACGGCGTCCAGCAGCCCGGCGTCGTCGGGCTCGGCGAAGTCCCCTTCGCGGGGCTCCAGTTCGTCCGGGTCCAGGACGACGTCGGTGGCCCGTACGAGCGCGAAGTCCGCGAGCACGCCGCAGGCGGCCAGCGGCTGCCGCCCCCACCGCTCGGCCAGTTCGGCGTCGACGGTGGCGAGTTCGCCCTCCCGCATGACCTGGTGGAAGGGGCTGCCGGGGAAGACGAGTTCACCGGCGGGCGCCGGCTCCCCGTCCTCGTCGAGCAGGGCGAGCGCGCCCAGCCAGGGCTCGTCGCCGGGGTCCAGCGCGGCGTCGCGCACGAGCGCGAGGACGGTGTCGGCCAGCTCCTCGGCGTCGGGCGCGTCCTGCTCCCAGTCCAGAGCGCCGTCGTCGTCGAGGGAGGCGGCGACCGCCGCACGCACCTGGGGCGTGGTGAGGACGGCGCGGGGCGTGGCGGGCAGCGCGCCGAGCTTCTCCAGCAGGGGGTGCGCCGCGTCCGGGTGGGCGACCTTCAGCCCGAGCCGGGCGAGCACCTCCGGGTCGATGTGCGCGCCGTCGTCCGGCGTCGGCAGCAGCACCTGCCGGGGTCCGATCGTGGTTCGCCCGTCGGCCAGCGGCACGGGCAGCCCCGAGAGCCGGTCCGGGTCGACCCCGGCGAGGCTGTCGTAGAGCCGCCGCCACCAGCCGGGGTCCTTCTCCAGTCCGGCCAGCCGGTCCACGGCGTCGGTCAGCGGGACGCGGGCGACGCCCAGGGTGCGCAGCTCCACCCGCCGTTCCAGCCCGGCGGGCAGCAGGGTCGGCAGCACCTCGGCGAGCACCCGCACGGTGTCCGCGCCCGCGCCCTCCACGATCTCGGCGTCGCGCGGCCGGAGGGTCTCGGGGACGCCCGGGTCCTCGTCGCGGCCGGGGGCCGGCTCGGCGGCGGGCGGCAGGAACGCGGTGCGCGGCAGCCGTTCGAGGATGGCCTGCCGCAGCGCCCCGTCCAGCTCGCCCTTGCCCAGCGGGCCGGGGACGAGGCCGATGATGCCCTCGGCCACCGGGCTCCACCCGGCGAGCAGATCGGCGTACGCGTCCGCCGCGCGCTGCACGAGGAAGTCGGTGAGGGGGCCGGGCGCCGCGTGCCGGCGCGTGGTGTCGAGCGGGAAGGAGGCGATGAGCAGGGCGGGGGCGCCCAGCGGCTCGTCGCTCGGCGTCGGAGCGTGCACGACGGGGCTGGTGCGCGGGCGCTCGGGGCTGCCGTCGGGGCCGGCGGGCACGGCCCAGGTGACGGACCAGTGGGGGCGCAGCCGCTCCTCCACGGGCCGGTCGGCGAGCAGGTCGGGGGTGAGCGGCCCGTGCGCGGCGGACGTACGCCAGCGCGTGGTGCCGTGCCGGGTGTCCTCGACGACGGTGAAGGGCCCGTCGGTGGTGCGGCGCAGCGTGCGCGGGGCGTCGTCGTCGACCTCGATCACGACGTCCGCCAGGCCGGGAAGGGCCAGCAGGAGGGCGTCGTCCACGCCGTCGAGGAGGCGTTCGGCGAGGTCGGCGGCGGCCGTGTCGCGCAGCGGGAGGATGACGGCGGTGTCGTACGGGGCGGGCGGGGTGCCCTCGGCGGCGAACGGCAGTCTCAGGAGCGGGACGTGCCCGTCCCGGCGCCGGATCTCGTCCGCCAGCTCCGCGTTGTGACGGGCGGTCTCGCCGGCCAGCTCCCGCGCCTCGGCGAGGGACCAGCGCACGCCGCCGTGGCGGCCGACCACCGCGGGCTCGTCGGTGACGGCGAGCACGGCGGCGAAGCCGACGCCGAAGCGGCCGATCGCGCTCTCCCGGGCGTCGCGCTTCGCGGAGGCGCGCAGGGTGGCCAGCGACTCGACGCCGGCCGCGTCCAGCGGGGCGCCGGTGTTGGCGGCGACCAGGACGCCGTCGCGCAGGGTGAGGCGGAGGCGGCCGGGGACGCCGGCCCGGGCCGCGGCGTCCGCGGCGTTCTGGGCGAGCTCCACGACGAGCCGGTCGCGGTAGCCGCCGAGGACGAGGTCCTCCTCGGCGTTGGCGTCCTCCCGGAACCGGGCGGGGCTGGTGGCCCAGGCGTCGAGCACACCCCGCCTCAGGCGGGCGGTCCCGAAAGCGTCCGCACCCTCGGCTGCGGGCCGCACGAACTTGCTCACGTTTGCTTCTCCTCATCGGCCCTCGACGTGAGCACGAAGGTACCGCGAGCGGGCGGGGGGCTCCGCCCCTGGAGTCGTCCGGCGCCGTACGGCCCCTACGGCGTCCTAGGAGTGACCCAGCTCCGCCGCGGACTCGTCGGAGACGACCGGGACGGAACCCGAGTCCGCCGCGGGCCGCAGCGGGAACGGATCCACCCGCGTCTCGTCGATCACGGGCGCGGCCGGCTGCGGCGGC
The DNA here is from genome assembly GCF_042800575.1 of Streptomyces sp. NPDC057616. NCBI lineage: Bacteria > Bacillati > Actinomycetota > Actinomycetes > Kitasatosporales > Streptomycetaceae > Streptomyces > Streptomyces sp. NPDC057616. The sequence goes on along the minus strand of NZ_JBHVGU010000004.1, from coordinate 177,178 downwards.
TTCGGCATGACCGCCGCCTCGGAGTGCCCGCCGCAGCCGTAGGCGAGGGAGACGATCCGCCCGTCGGCGGGCGAGAACTCGTTGGCGCAGACGCCGAAGGCCTGGCCCAGCGAGCCGCCGATCGGCTGGAGGAAGCCGCAGCTGACGCACGACGCGGGCGCGGCCTGCGCCATCGGCGTCTTGGCGCCGTAGGCCTCCTCCCAGCGGTCGGCGGCGACGTGCAGGCCGTAGCGGGACAGGACCCGGGAGCGGCGCATGCCGAGTTCCTCGGCGACGGCCGCGATGGAGCCGCGGGACGGGACGATCGGCAGGCTCGAGGGCACGCCCGAGGTGACTTCCGCGTCCTCCGCCTCCGCCAGCTCCGCCATCTCCTCGGAGACGGGCGAGTCGGGCGCCGGCTCGTCGTCGCCGGAGTACCCCGGCTCCAGCCGGAGGTCCTCGGCGTCGGTCGGCAGCAGATCGCCCGGCCCCATGTCGCCGGGTCGCAGCCGCTCGCTCCACGGCACCCACTCCGGCGCGAGCAGGGCGTCCGGGCCGGGCAGCAGGACGACCTCGTCCAGCGTGACGAACTTGGCCCGGGAGGCGCGCGCGACCGTCACGGCCCAGCGCCAGCCCCGGTAGCCGAGCTCCTTGCACTCGAAGAAGTGCGTGACGACGCGGTCGCCCTCCGACTCCAGGCCCGCGTGCTCGCCCACCACCCCGGGTGCGGCAGCCTCCTCGGCTGCGGCGCGGGCGAGGTCGACAGCCTCGGCGCACAGGCGGTCGGGGGTGCGGCTTCGCGTGGTCGCTGCGCTCACAGGTATCGCTTCTCTCCTACGCCGTCACTCGGGTGCGCCGGCCTGAAGGCGGTGGGTGCGGACGGAGCGGACCGAGGGACCGCGTCGACGTCCACGCCCGATCGCACTCGGGCGCACCTCATGCATCCATTCTGCTGGATGTCCGTAAGGCGCGCGGCCGAGAACGTTCGCCACGACGCGCTACGCACGCTACCTTCTCGCGACCGCTCGGCCTACACCGACGGGACGTTTCCCGTGCCGGAAACCGCCCGCGGAGCGATCAACTCGCCAAGTACGCGCCCATACGCGCGGTAACCGCACTACACACAGGTTTCTCGGGGCACTATGACGGAGTGGCAGCCGCAAGGACTCCTCCTGGGGCCACCGGAGTCGGTGGGATCAAGGGCAGCGGTCGTGGTGGCGGTTCGGGCCGGTTCGGCGGGTCCGTCCGCGCGGTCGGCCGTGCCCTGCACTTCCCGGTGACCGGAACCGCCCGCGGCATCAGAAAGGCCACCCACGCCCACGGCGCCGGGGAATCCGGCCTCGGCAAGCTGATCGAACTGCACGCGGTGAACGGCGCCGGCGACCTCATGGTCACCATCGCCCTCGCCTCGACCGTCTTCTTCTCCGTGCCGACCGACGAGGCCCGCGGACGCGTCGCGCTGTATCTCGCGATCACCATGGCGCCGTTCACGGTCCTGGCCCCGGTGATCGGACCGCTCCTGGACCGTCTGCCGCACGGCCGCCGGGCCGCGATGGCGGGCTCGATGCTGGCCCGCGCGCTGCTCGCGCTGATCATCTCCGGCGCCGTCGCCAGCGGCAGCCTGGAGCTGTATCCGGCCGCGCTCGGCGTGCTCGTGGCGTCCAAGGCGTACGGCGTGGTGCGCAGCGCCGTGGTGCCCCGGCTGCTGCCACCGAGGTTCTCGCTGGTGAAGGCCAACTCCCGGGTCACGCTCGGCGGGCTCCTCGCCACCGGTGTCGCGGCCCCGATCGGGGCCGGCCTGCACGCGATAGGACCGCGCTGGCCGCTCTACGGCGCCTTCGTGATCTACATCTGGGGCATGTTCCTGTCCTTCTCGCTGGCGCCGAAGGTCGACTCGGCCAAGGGCGAGGACGTCGCGCTGCTCGCCTCCGACGAGGAGCATCTGCACGGACCGCACCGCAAGCCGCTCAAGCGGCCGGGACTGCGAACCGTGGGCAGCGCGGTCACCCACGCGCTCGGCGCCAACGCCACCCTGCGCTGGCTGTCCGGATTCCTCACCTTCTTCCTCGCCTTCCTGCTGCGCGAGCATCCGCTGACCGGCTCCAGCGCGGCCGTGTCGCTGGGCATGGTGGCCGTCGCGGCGGGCGCGGGCAACGCGCTCGGCACGGCCGTCGGATCGTGGCTGAAGCAGCGGGCGCCGGAGATCATCATCGTGACCGTGGTGGCGATCGTGCTGGGTGCGGCGATCGTCGCGGCGATCTTCTTCGGCGCGTTCCTGGTGGCCTGTCTGGCCGCGGTCGCCGGGTTCTCGCAGGCGCTGGCGAAGCTGTCCCTGGACGCGCTGATCCAGCGGGACGTGCCGGAGCTGGTACGCACGTCGGCGTTCGCGCGCTCGGAGACCATGCTCCAGATGGCGTGGGTGCTGGGCGGCGCCATCGGCATCGTGATGCCGCTCAACGGCACGGCGGGCCTGTGCCTGGCCGCCGCGGTGATCGCCCTGGGCCTGTTCACCACGGTCCGCGGTCTGCTCAGCTCTGCCCGGCACGGCGGCGCGGCCAAGCCACGCGTGGCGTAACACCGGGGCACGCCGCACCCCGCGTAAAGGAGTGGCCGAAGGCGCCAGATAGCCTTCCGCCATGACCTCTGTGCAATCCGCTGTGCGACGCCGCCGCGCCGTCGCCGCCGCAGGCGCCGTATCCGCCGGACTGCTCGTGCTGTCGGCGTGCGACAAGCCGACGCCGCTCTCGACGATCACCGTCGGCCGCTCCTCCGTCAGCTCGGAGGCCTCCTGCGGCGGCGAGGGCAAGACCCTGCAGACCGCCGACCTGACCAAGTGCCTGCAGGACAAGGACATCAAGTCCATCACCGTCGACCCCGACGAGACCGTCCGCTTCGGCGTCGACCCGAAGATCGCGGACAAGCGCTGGACGATCCTGATGAACGGTCAGCCGCTGACCGAGGACAGCGACAAGACCTACCGCACCATCCCGGGCAGCGTCTTCTTCAACGCGCAGTACGGCGCCCAGGGCAACTCCACCGTGGTCTCCATCAAGGCGGGCGACGGCAAGAAGAGCGGCACCGCGGTCACCGGCCTGTGGAACTTCAAGTTCAAGAAGGACGACTGACCACGTCCGCCATGGCCTGCCTCCGTGTCCTCGTGGCCACCGCCGTCCCCGTCGAACGGGATGCGGTGGCCCGGGCCTTCGCGGGGGAGGGCCGCACCGTGATCGCGGCCGGGGTGGGCCCGGCCCTCGCCGCCGCGTCCACGGCCACCGCCCTCACCACCGCCGCCCTGGAGGGCGCCCCCTACGGCCTGGTGGTCTCCGCCGGGATCGCCGGCGGCTTCCCGCCCGAGGCGCCGATCGGCTCCCTCGTCGTCGCCGACGAGATCACCGCGGCCGATCTGGGCGCCGAGACGGCGGACGGATTCGTGCCGGTCACCGAGCTCGGCTTCGGGACCGTCACCCACCGTCCGCCCGATGCACTCGTACGAGACCTCGCGGCCGCGACCGGCGGGCGCACCGGGGCCGTACTGACCGTCTCCACCGTGACGGGGACCGCCGAGCGCGCCGCCGTCCTGCGGGCCCGCCACCCGCGCGCGCTCGCCGAGGCCATGGAGGGCTTCGGGGTGGCCGAGGCGGCCGCCGCGCACGGGGTGCCCGTGCTGGAGATCCGTGCGGTGTCCAATCCCGTCGGCCCGCGCGACCGCGCCGCCTGGCGCATCGGTGACGCCCTCACCGCGCTGAGCGAGGCGTTCGGGAAGCTGGCGCCCGTCCTGGAGAGTTGGAACCCGTATGACCAGTGAGCAGCCCCTGCAGATCGCCTACTCGCCCTGCCCGAACGACACCTTCGTCTTCGACGCCCTCGCCCACGGCCGGGTGCCGGGGGCGCCCGCGCTGGACGTGACGTTCGCGGACATCGACATCACCAACGGCATGGCCGAGCGCGGCGAGCTCGACGTACTGAAGGTGTCGTACGCCGTCCTGCCGTACGTCCTCGGCGAGTACGCGCTGCTGCCCTGCGGGGGTGCGCTGGGCCGGGGCTGCGGGCCGCTGGTCCTCACCCGGGAGGCGGGGACGGACCTGGCCGGCCGCACCGTCGCGGTGCCGAGCGAGAGGTCGACCGCCTATCTGCTCTTCCGTCTCTGGGCGGCGGACACGGTCGCGGGCGGGGTCGGCGAGATCGTCGTCATGCCGTTCCACGAGATCATGCCGGCCGTGCGGGACGGGAAGGTCGACGCGGGCCTGGTCATCCACGAGGCGCGCTTCACGTACCAGAACTACGGGCTGCACAAGCTCGCGGACATGGGCGAGCACTGGGAGGACACGACCGGGCTGCCGATCCCGCTGGGCGCGATCATCGCGAAGCGGTCGCTGGGTGAGCGGACGCTGACGCGCCTGGCGGACGCGATCCGCACCTCCGTGCGCGCCGCGTGGGACGACCCCGAGGCCTCCCGCCCCTACGTCATGGAGCACGCCCAGGAGATGGACCCGTCCGTCGCCGACCAGCACATCGGCCTGTACGTCAACGAGTTCACCGCGGACCTCGGCGACAACGGCTACGCAGCCATCCGCGGCCTCCTGACGCGCGCGGCGGCGGAGGAACTGGTACCCCCCCTCGCCCCGGAAGCCCTGTCGTTCCCCTGACGGCAGGCGACGTCACGCCCCGGACACGGCAGAAAGTGGTGCCGCGGCGATCCGCGGCCTCCTCAACCGCGCGCCGGCCCGAGGGGCTTGTGCCGCCCCTCGGGCCGGATGCGCTGGAATTCCCGTAAACGGGCGTTTATACGTCGAGTTGGTCGGCGACTGCGCGCAGCAGACCCGCGATCTTCTTGCCCGAGGTCTTGTCGGGGTAGCGACCCTTCTCCAGCATCGGCGTGATGTTCTCGAGGAGGGTCGTCAAATCCTGCACGATGGACGCGAGTTCGTCGGGCTTCTTACGGGTCGCGGCCGCGACCGAGGGGGTCGGATCCAGAACGGTGACCGAAAGCGCCTGGTCACCGCGCTGCCCGGCGACTACACCGAACTCCACACGCTGACCCGGCTTGAGCGCATCCATTCCGGCGGGCAGGACCGAGGAATGGACGAAGACGTCACCGCCGTCGTCACGGGAGAGAAAGCCGAAGCCCTTCTCGCTGTTGAACCACTTGACCTTGCCGGTAGGCACGTCTGTCCTCGTCCTCGTACTCGTCGGAAAACTGCTTCGGAAACTGCTCTTGATAGCAGTGGGGCGGGCCGTCGCGGACCCGCCGGTACCAAGGCTAATGCTCTTCAGGCCGGTGACAAGACGTCGCCGGGTTGTTCCTTCGGGCAGGGAACTACCCTGGTCCGGTGCGTGACAAAACCCAAACGAATTCCGCCGAGCCCGGTGACCGACTGATCCGTGCCGGTGTCATCGTGTTCTTCCTAGGTGCGGTGGCCACACTCGTCACAGTGGCTCCGCTGTTCCTCCATGCGAAGCCATTTCCGAGCTACATGTTCGGCCTGTGCATGCTCATGGGCGTCGGCTTCCTCATCGCGGGCGCCGGGCTGCTCAGGTCGATCGCGGCCGGCCGCCGTCAGGCGCGCGCCGGGCGGTAGCCCGCGAGCCACGCCGGGAACTGCGTGAGGTCGTCGAGCACGACGTCCGCACCCGCCGCCCTCAACTCCTCGGCGCTGCAAGGCCCCGTCGCCACGGCGAGGGACAGCGCCTCGGCCTTGCGCGCCCCGCGCACGTCGCCGAGGTGGTCGCCGACGTACACGCTCGCGCCGTGCTCGCGCAGCGCCTGCGCCTTCTGCTCGGCCCACAGGTTGCCGACCACCTCGTCGGGGTGGATGCCCAGATGCTCCAGGTGCAGCTTGGCGTTCGGCTCGAACTTGGCGGTGACGACGATCGCGCGTCCGCCGGCCGCCTTCACGGCGTCCACGGCCTCCCGGGCACCGGCCATCGCGGGCGTCGCGGCGATGGCGATCGAGGGGTACATCGCGCGGTACAGGTCCGCGATCTCCGCCAGCCGGTCCTCGGGGAACCAGTTGATCAGCTCCTCGGCGAGCGGCGGCCCGAGCCGGGTGACCGCGAGGTCGGCGTCGATGTAGGTCCCCGTCCGCTCCGACAGCGCCTGGTAGCAGGCGCGGATGCCGGGGCGGGAGTCGATGAGGGTCATGTCGAGGTCGAAGCCGACGGTCGGGGCGGGGGCAGTCGTGGAGGCCATATCGGCCATTGTGCCCAGGCGGCATGACGAAAAGACGTCCGGCAGGTGTGACCTACATCTTTCCCGCGGACCGCGCCCGCTCGCCCGCCTTCGCGCCCGCTAGAGCCTGCGCTGCGAGCGCCACACCACGTACAGCGCCGACAGCACCGCCGCGCCGCGCACCACCCAGGGCCAGGTCCCGGCGATCGCGTCGTTCATGTGGCCCTGGGCGATGGGGGTGCCCCAGCGGCCGTCGTTCCTGCCCCACAGCCACACGAGTCCGGCCGCGACCGCGAGGCCCGGCATGCCGACGACCGCCCACTTCGACTCGTTCGGGGTGAGCCGGCGGGAGGCGTAGGCGATGAGCCAACCGAGCAGCAGGGCGAACCAGTTGCCGAGGATCGCGCCGACGACGAGCAGTCCGGCGGCGATCAGCAGCAGCGGGTTGCTCCAGCCGCCGGCCGGCAGCGGGATACGGCGGCGCCTGGCCACGGGAGCCTCGACGACCACGTCCTCCTCGGCCTCCACGGCCTTCTCGCCCTGCCCGGTGGCCGGCGTCTCCCCCTCGGGCTTCTCCGGCTCCTGCGGCCGTGGCGGCCTGAGCAGCTCCGGGATCTCCACGCCGCCGGTGAACCCGGGCACGCTCTCGCCGAACGGGGTCGTCTCGACCCGCCACCAGTCGGGCCGGCTCGCGCTGCCGCCGAGCTCCGCGGCGCTCGCCAGGTGCGGCGGCGCGGGACCGTCGGCGGCGGTGGGTGGCTCGGGCTGCGCGGGGCGCGGGCGCGGCACCGCCCGGCGCAGGCTCTTCGGCAGCCGCTTGCCGCCGTCGGCCGGCTCGTCGTCCCGCTGGACCGGCACATGGGCGGGGGCCGGCGCGGGCGCGGACGTACCGCCCCCGGCGGCGGCGACCACCTCGTCGGGGGTGCCGAGCCGGGAGAGGATGCGGCGCACCGCGGCGGGGCTGTCGACGGTCGTCTTCGCACGGCGCCGGTCGATCTCGTTGCGCAGCTCGGACACGAGCCGCATCCGTGCGGCCGACGGCAGCTGCCGCTGCTGCGCCACGTCACCGACGCGGCTCAGATACTCGTAGACGACCTTGTCGCTCTCGATCCCCACGAAGTCCCCTCCGGGGCGGATGTCCTGGATAACCCCCAGTGCACGAAGGTAGCGCAGGGTGGAGACGGCCGGCCCTCACCGGGACGCCCGCTGCGGCACAGGCCAGCCGCTAACGTGGGGCAGATGAGCACCCCGGCCCCGCGTTCCCTCGCAGAGGCACTCCGGCTCAGGGACGACAACTCCCTGGCGGAGCTGCTGCGCAGCCGTCCCGACCTCATCACGCCCGTGCCCACCGACCTCACCCAGCTGGCGACGCGGGCCGGGACGCGCGCCTCGGTCGTGCGGGCCCTGGAGCGGCTGGACCGGTTCGCGCTCCAGACGGCCCAGGCCCTCGCGGTGGCCGCGGACCCGGCCGGGTACGGCGAGCTGCTCGCGCTGATGGGCGGCGACCAGGGCGAGGCGGCGGTCGAGGCGGCGCTCCCCCGCGCCCTGGGCACCCTGCGCGAGCAGGCGTTGGTGTGGGGCGGCGACGACCGGCTGCGGCTGGTGCGCACGGCCCGGGAGCTGCTCGCCCCCTCGCCGCAGCACCCCTCGCCCACCGGGCTCGGGCCGACGGTGCAGGAGGCGGCGGCGGGCATGTCGCCGGGGCGGATCCAGGAGATCGTGGCCACGGCCGGGCTGCCCTCGACGCACGACTCGGTCTCCGCGGTCGCCGCGCTCACCGGCCTGTTCGGCGACCGCAAGCGAATGACGGCACTGCTGGACGGGGCCTCCACGGAGTCGCGGGAGGTGCTGGAGCGGCTGGTGTGGGGGCCGCCGTACGGGCAGGTCACCGCCGATCCGGCGCCCCGGCTGCGCTGGCTGCTCGACCGCGGCCTGCTGCTGCCGACGGCGCCCGGCACGGTCGTACTGCCGCGCGAGGTGGCCCTGCATCTGCGCGGCGGCCGGGCGCATCGCACCACCGAGCCGCTGCCGCCCGGTCTGGTGGTGACCGGCACGCACCGTCCACAGGTTGTGGACGCGACCGCGGCCGGGCAGGCGTACACGGCGCTGGCGACGGTGGAGGAGCTGCTCAAGGACTGGGACGAGGGCGGGCCCGCGGTGCTGCGGGCCGGCGGCCTGAGCGTGCGCGACCTCAAGCGCACCGCCGTCGCGCTCGACGTCACCGAGCCCGTCGCCGCGTTCTGGGTCGAACTCGCCTACGCCGCAGGGCTGCTGGCCTCCGACGGGGAGGCCGACGAGCGGTACGCGGCCACCCCCTTCTACGACGAGTGGCTTCAGCTGCCGCCCGCCGAGCGCTGGGCGCAGCTCGTCGAGGCGTGGCTGACGGCGACCCGGACGGCGGGCGTGGTCGGCGGCCGGGACGCGAAGGACCGTACGTTGTCGGCGCTCGGGCCGGGGCTCGACCGCAGCGCCGCGCCGGAGGTGCGCCACCGGGTGCTGACCCTGCTGGCCGGGCTGCCCGAGGGGGCGTCGCCGTCCGCCGAGTCCCTGCTGGCCCGGCTGCGCTGGGAGCGGCCGCTGCGCGGCGCCCAGCAGGACGACGACCTGCGCGGACGGCTCGCCGGCTGGACGCTGTCGGAGGCGGAGACGCTCGGTGTGACCGGACGCGGCGCGCTGTCGGAGCACGGGCGCGCCCTGCTCGGGGCGCCCGCGCGGGAGCCCGCCGCGAAGCCGTCCGGCGGCCCCGCCGCGTCGGGCCCCGGCGACAAGCTGCCCGTCCACCACGTGCAGGTCACGCTGGAGCCCCTCTCCCCCGCCGAGCAGGCCACCGCCTCCGCCGCGGCCGCCCGGCTGCTCGCCCCGCTGCTGCCCGAGCCCCTCGACCACGTCCTGCTCCAGGCCGACCTGACGGCGGTGGCGCCCGGCCCGCTGCGGCGCCCGCTGGCCGACATGCTGGGCGTGCTCGCGGACGTGGAGTCGAAGGGTGGCGCGACGGTCTACCGGTTCACGCCGGGGTCCGTGCGCCGGGCCCTGGACGCCGGGCGTGCCGCCTCCGACCTGCACGCCTTCCTGGCCGCGCACTCACGCACGCCCGTCCCGCAGCCGCTGACGTACCTGATCGACGACGTGGCCCGCAGGCACGGACATCTGCGGGTCGGGGCGGCCTCGGCGTACGTGCGCTGCGACGACGACACGATGCTCAACGAGATCCTCGCCGACAAGCGCGCCGCGGCCCTGCGCCTGCGCCGTCTCGCGCCCACCGTCCTCGCCACCCAGGCCGACCCGGCGACCCTCCTCGACGGGCTGCGCGCGATGGGCTACGCACCGGCCGCCGAGTCGGCCGAGGGCGACGTCCTGATCACCCGCGCCGACGCCCACCGCACCCCGCCGCGCACCCCGCCGCAGCCGGTCCCGGACGGCCCGCCGATCCCCGACGCCACGCTCCTCGCGGCCGCGATCCGTGCGATCCGGGCCGGCGACCGGGCCTCCACGACCCCGCGCAAGCAGCCCCCGTCGGCGGGCGGCGACCTGCCGCGCACCAGCTCCGCCGAGACCCTCGCCACCATGCAGGCCGCCGCCCTGACCGGCGTCGCCGTCTGGATCGGCTACGTCAACGCCGAGGGCACCGCCAGTCAGCGCGTCATCGCCCCGATCCGCGTCGAGGGCGGTTTCGTGACGGCGTACGACCACACGGCGGACGAGGTGCGGACGTATCCGCTGCACCGGGTGACGGGCGTCGCGGAGCTCGCGGAGGACTGATTCCGGACCGGTCACGGCCCCCGGTGATCGGCGGGCCATAGGGCACACTGGACGTTTGGCCTCACCTTTGGCCGGAAGAAAGGGTGCCCCCGCGTGAATGGTCCACTCATCGTCCAGTCCGACAAGACGCTGCTGCTCGAGGTCGACCACGAGCAGGCCGGCGAGTGCCGCCGTGCCATCGCGGTCTTCGCGGAGCTGGAGCGGGCGCCCGAGCACATCCACACCTACCGGGTGACGCCGCTCGGCCTGTGGAACGCGCGCGCGGCCGGGCACGACGCCGAGCAGGTCGTGGACGCGCTGGTGACCTACAGCCGCTACCCCGTGCCGCACGCCCTGCTGGTCGACATCGCCGACACGATGGACCGCTACGGCCGCCTCACGCTCTCCAAGCACCCCACGCACGGCCTGGTCCTCACCACCACCGACCGCCCGGTGCTGGAGGAGATCCTGCGCTCGAAGCGGATCGCCCCGCTGGTCGGCGCCCGCATCGACCCCGACACGGTCGCCGTGCACCCCTCCGAGCGCGGTCAGATCAAGCAGACGCTGCTGAAGCTGGGCTGGCCCGCCGAGGACCTCGCGGGCTACGTCGACGGCGAGGCCCACCCGATCGAGCTCAACGAGGACGGGTGGGCGCTGCGCCCGTACCAGAAGCAGGCCGTGGAGAACTTCTGGCACGGCGGGTCCGGGGTCGTCGTGCTGCCCTGCGGCGCCGGCAAGACGCTGGTCGGCGCCGGCTCGATGGCGCAGGCCAAGTCGACCACCCTGATCCTGGTCACCAACACCGTCTCCGCCCGGCAGTGGAAGCACGAGCTGGTGAAGCGGACCTCGCTGACCGAGGAGGAGATCGGCGAGTACAGCGGGACGCGCAAGGAGATCCGCCCGGTCACCATCGCCACGTACCAGGTGCTGACCACGCGGCGGAAGGGCGTCTACCCGCACCTGGAGCTCTTCGACTCCCGCGACTGGGGCCTGATCGTCTACGACGAGGTGCACCTGCTGCCCGCGCCGGTCTTCAAGTTCACCGCGGACCTCCAGGCCCGGCGCCGGCTCGGGCTGACGGCGACGCTGGTGCGTGAGGACGGCCGTGAGTCGGACGTCTTCTCCCTCATCGGCCCCAAGCGGTTCGACGCGCCGTGGAAGGAGATCGAGGCGCAGGGGTACATCGCGCCCGCCGACTGCGTGGAGGTGCGGGTCAACCTCACCGACTCCGAACGGCTCGCCTACGCCACCGCCGAGACCGAGGAGAAGTACCGCTACTGCGCGACGACGGAGACCAAGCGCAGGGTGACGGAGGCGATCGTGCGCAAGTTCGCCGGGCAGCAGATCCTCGTCATCGGCCAGTACATCGACCAACTCGACGAGCTGGGCGAGCACTTGAACGCGCCGGTCATCAAGGGCGAGACGTCCAACGCGCAGCGCGAGAAGCTCTTCGGCGCCTTCCGGGAGGGCGAGATCAGCGTGCTGGTGGTGTCCAAGGTCGCGAACTTCTCGATCGACCTGCCGGAGGCGACGGTCGCCGTCCAGGTGTCGGGCACCTTCGGCTCACGTCAGGAGGAGGCCCAGCGGCTGGGCCGGGTGCTGCGTCCGAAGGCCGACGGGCATCAGGCCCACTTCTACTCGGTGGTCGCCCGCGACACCATCGACCAGGACTTCGCCGCCCACCGCCAGCGCTTCCTGGCGGAACAGGGGTATGCGTACCGGATCGTGGACGCGGACGAGATCCTGTCGGGCGACGGCGAGGGCTGAACGGCAAGAGGGAGCAGGAAGGTCGAGGGGCAAGAGGGTCGAGGGGGCAAGAGGGTCAGGGGGGCCGCCGTCACTTACGGCGTACGCCCGCCTCCTCGCCGTACTCGCCGAGGATGACGACGTCGAACGCGGCGCCCGCGAACACCTTCACCGCACGCAGCACGTCGCCGAAGCGGTGACGGTGGCTGCCGAGGACGGGTGTCGCACCGGGCGGACGACCGGGGGCCGGGGTGATGGTTGCTGCACTCATGTCTCCATGGTCCGTCTTGGCACATAAGGAGAACATCGGCCTCCGGTGCGAACCTGCCGCGCCGCCACGTACGACTCCGGGCCGGGCCCTCCCTCCGGGGTACGACAGGGGCGTCCCCTAGGGGGTGGAAAACCGTTGGCCGCGGGCTGGGCCGCCCGTCTAGAATCTCCGCTCTTGCCCGCCTCCCCCGTGGAGCGCCGCCGCCCGGACGGAAACCGGCCGGCTCTCACAGCCACCTGCTCGTAGGCCCCGGAGGCATCCCTTTGTCCACGCCCGTCGACGACCCGCTCGAACCGCTCTCCCGAGAGCGCTCCCACCTCGCCTCCTCACGCGCCGCCCTGCGGGCCATGCGCGAGGACGTCGAATCGCTCGACATCAGCGACGTCACCGCGAACTGGGTCAACGCCGAGGTGCTGGCCCGCCAGATCGACGAGCGCATCAAGGCGCTGGCCGACCTCAGCGACACCCCGCTGTTCTTCGGCCGCCTCGACTACCTGCACGCCCCCGGCGCCGACCAGGCCGAGGGCGCGGACGGCGAGCGCTTCTACATCGGCCGCCGGCACGTGCACGACCACGACGGCGACCCGATGGTGATCGACTGGCGGGCACCGGTCTCGCAGCCGTTCTACCGGGCCTCCAAGAAGGACCCGATGGACGTCTCACTGCGCCGCCGCTTCGGCTACACCCGCGGCGAGATCACGGCCTACGAGGACGAGCACCTCTCCGACCCGGGCGAGGCCGCCCGCACCAGCAAGCTGCTCCAGCAGGAGATCGAACGCCCGCGCGTGGGCCCCATGCGCGACATCGTCGCCACGATCCAGCCCGAGCAGGACGAGATCGTCCGCAGCGGGCTCGGCGGCACCGTGTGCGTGCAGGGAGGCCCCGGCACCGGGAAGACGGCGGTCGGCCTGCACCGGGTCGCCTACCTCCTCTACGCCCACCGGGAGCGGCTCGCCCGCACCGGCACCCTCGTCATCGGGCCGAACCGCTCCTTCCTGCACTACATCGAGCAAGTGCTGCCCGCGCTGGGCGAGTTGACCGTGCAGCAGGCCACCGTGGACGACCTGGTGGCGGGCAGCGTGGAGGTGCGGGGCAGCGACGACGCCTCCGCCGCGATCATCAAGGGCGACGCGCGGATGGCGCAGGTGCTGCACCGGGCCGTCCAGTCCCACGTGACGCTGCCGACCGAACCGGTCGTCGTCGTGCGCGGCTCGCGCCGCTGGCGCGTGCCCGCCTACGAACTGGAGGACATCGTCCGCGAGTTGCTCGACCGCGGCATCCGCTACGGCGCCGCCCGCGAGGCCCTTCCGCAGCGCATCGCGCACGCCGTGCTGGTGCAGATGGAGCGCTCGGGCGAGGCGCCCGACGACCGGGTGCAGGACGCGGTGGCCCGCAACGCCGCGGTGAAGGCGGCCGTCAAGCAGATCTGGCCGCCGGTCGACCCGGCCAAGCTCGTGCTGCGCCTGCTCACCGACGCGGACTTCCTCGCCGCGCACGCGGACGGCGTGCTCACCGCGGACGAGCAGAAGACGATCCTGTGGGCGAAGCCGGCGCGGTCGGTGAAGTCGGCCAGGTTCTCCTCCGCGGACGCGGTGCTGATCGACGAGGCGACGGACCTCGTGCAGCGCACGCACTCGCTCGGCCATGTGGTGCTGGACGAGGCGCAGGACCTCTCGCCCATGCAGTACCGCGCGGTCGGCCGCCGCTGCACCACCGGTTCGGCGACCGTCCTGGGCGACCTGGCGCAGGGCACCACGCCCTGGGCGACGCGGAGTTGGGACGAGGCGCTGGCCCACCTCGGCAAGGCGGAGGGCGTCGTCGAGGAGCTGACGGCCGGCTTCCGCGTCCCGACGGACGTCATCGCCTACGCCTCCCGACTGCTCCCGCACATCGCCCCCGGCCTGGCCCCGGTCGCCTCGGTCCGGGAGAACCCGGGCTTCTTCGACCTCCGCCCGTCCGCCGGCACGGCCGAAGTGGTCGGCGCCTGCGAGGAGTTGCTCCGCAACGAGGGCTCGACGGGCCTGATCGCGGCGGACGCCCGCGTGCCGGCTCTCGCCGAGGCACTCGCGGCGGCCGGCATCCCGTACCTGGCCCCGGGTGAGGAGACGACCGCCGAGACCCGGCTGACGCTGGTCCCGGCGTCGCTGGCCAAGGGCCTGGAGTACGACTACGTGGTCCTCGACGAACCGCAGGCCGTGGTCGACGGCGAGCCGGACGAACGCACGGGCCTGCGGCGCCTGTACGTTGCACTGACTCGAGCGGTGTCGGGGCTGATCGTGACGCATTCGGCGCCGCTGCCGGCCCAACTCGGCAGCTGAGACGGCCAATGGGGTGCCCCTCGACGCCGGGCGCCGGGCGCGGGTGGTTGCGGGCTGATCGCGCGGTTCCCCGCGCCCCAGGGAGCTGCAGTCCGCCCAGCCTGCGGGCATTCGTGCCGCCTGGGGTGGCACGGGCGGGCGCAGGCGGCACCCCGTGGCGCCGGGTCGCGCACCCCGCCCTGGCCCGCACCCCCGCCGGTCAGTGCCCGTCCAACGCCACCCGCCACTCCGCGACCGCCTCGGCAGACACCGGACCCTCCCAGCCGCCGGGCCGCGCCGCACCGCCGATGTGGAACGCCTCGACGCCCGCCGCCTTCAGCCGGGGCACGTGCTCCAGGCGGAGCCCGCCGCCGACCATGATCTGCGGCTCGTAGCCCGGCTCCCCGCGCCGCGCCGCCTCGGCGAGGAGCACGGGGAGGCCGTCGTCCACACCGGCGGCCGAGCCGGCGGTGAGGTACGCGTCGAGGCCCGGCAGCCCGTCGAGCTGCTTGCGCAGGGCGTCCCGGTCGGCGGCGCGGTCGATGGCCCGGTGGAAGGTCCACGGGCAGCCGTCCAGCGCCGCCACGAGGCGCTCCACGGCGACGAGGTCGACGGCGCCGCCCGCGTCGAGGAACCCGAGCACGAACTCCTCCGCGCCGGCGGCCCGCATCCGCCCGGCGGCCTCCAGCAGCCGTTCGGCGTCCCCGGCCGCGAACCCGTCCGCCAACCGCAGCATCACCCGCAGCGAGATGTCGACGGCGGCGCGGATCCGGGCGAAGGTCTCGACCGACGGGGTCAGCCCGTCGGCCGCCATGTCGGTGACCAGCTCGAGGCGGTCCGCGCCTCCGGCCTGGGCGGCGACCGCGTCCTCGACTCCGAGGGCGATCACCTCCAGGACTGCACGCTTGCTCATGGGGCCCCATTCGTCGACTCGGCGGGCGGTACAGGTCTAGTCCAATTCACAGCCTAGCCCGTGCCCCCGCCGGCCCACGACGCCCCGGCGTCACCCGAAGAGGTTCAGCTCGCCCGCGTCCACGCCCACCAGCTCGAAACCGGCCGTCTCCACCGGCCGCCCCGAGTACAGCCGTACGAGGTCGGCGGCGCCGCCGATGAACCGGGCCGGGGGCCGCGCGGCGGCCAGGTCGCCGAGGCGCTGCGGCTCGTCCACGTCGTCGAGGTCGGCGTGCAGCGGCAGATGCTCCTTCTCCCGCGTGATCCGCACGAGCAGGGTGAGCGCGTCCTGCAGCCCGGGCCCCGCGTACGCCCCCGGCTCCCCGAAGGTCTCGCGCACGTCACCGCCGTGCACCCACTCCCCGAGCGCGACCATGTCCAGCACCCCGCCCGCCTCGGCGATCACCGGTCCCGCCTCGGTCATCCCGCGCTCCAGCTCGTCGACGACCTGCGCGTTGGTCCACCCGGCGCGCTCGGCGATGTCGCGGTCGTTGCACGCGGGCGAGAACACCCCCTTCTCGTAGCGGCTCTCCACCACCCGCATCAGCGCGGACGAGCAGTGCGCGAGCACATCCCGCACCGACCACCCGGGACACCCGGCGGTCGGCAGCGCGAAGTCGTCGTCCGGCCGCGCCCGCAGCAGCGGCACCAGCGTGTCCCGCTCGGTGATCAGCAGCCGCCCGGGCAGTTCGGGGTCACGTACCTCGGCAGTAGTCATGCGCTCCACGCTAGGGGGTGCCGCCGGACGCGCGGCCCGGGCCCGTGGGGATCGGCGGGAGAATGGGCGCATGGCCGACCTCGACGCCCTGCGTTTCCGCTGGACCCGTGCGCTGGAAGGAGCCCGCGCCACCGCCGCCGGGCCCGATCCGGCGCCGTACGCCGACAACCTCCTGGCCCGCTGGCAGGAACCGCAGCGGCACTACCACACGCTCACGCACCTGACGGCGGTGCTGGAGCGCGTCGACGTGCTGGAGGCGTACGCGGCCGACCCGGACGTGGTGCGCCTGGCGGCCTGGTTCCACGACGCGGTCTACCTGCCCGACCGCTCCGAGAACGAGGAGCGCTCCGCGCGCCTCGCCGAGCGCGCCCTGCCCGAGGCCGGGGTGCCGGAGCACAAGACCGCCGAGGTGGCCCGCCTGGTCCGTCTCACCGTCACCCACGACCCGGCCGACGACGACCCGGACGGCCAGGTCCTGTGCGACGCCGACCTCGCGATCCTCGCCGCGCCCCCGTCGGCGTACGCCGCCTACACTGCCGCCGTCCGCGAGGAGTACCACTTCGTGCCCAACGACGCCTTCCGGACGGGCCGCGCCGCGGTCCTGCGCCAGCTCCTGGATCTTCCGCGACTGTTCAGGACACCGTACGGACAGGCCGAGTGGGAGGCGACAGCGCGCTACAACCTCGGCGCGGAGCTGGAAATCCTGTCGCTTCCCGACGACCCGGCGTCCTAGTCTGCGGCCTATGCGTGCATGGGGCGGGAACAGGGTGCAGGAGGCCGTCGAGGGCTGCGTCGCGGTGCTGCGGACGGCCGTGGACAGGGACTGGACGGCGGTGCGGGCCGGCCGGCTGGAGTGGAACTGCCACGAGACGGCGTTCCACATCGCCGAGGACCTCATCGCGTACGCCGCCAACCTCGCGGGACGCGCCCAGGACGCCTACGTCCCCTTCGACATCACGCTCGACGAGGGCACCGACAACACGGGCCTGCTCCAGGTGATCGAGACGACGGGCGCGCTCTTCGCCGCCACCATCCGCACGACGCCGCGCGAGGTCCGCGCCTTCCACCCCTACCCGTTCCGCAGCGCCAACCGCGAGGGTTTCGCCGCGATGGGCATCGCCGAGGTCCTCGCCCACACGCACGACATCGCCCAGGGCCTGGGCCTGGCCTACGAACCGCCCGCCGTACTGCCCGAGTTCGTCCTCACGCACATCTTCCCGCACGTCCAGCCGGGCCCCGACCACTGGCGCACCTTCCTGTGGGCCACCGGCCGCGGCGACCTGCCCGGCCGTGCCCCGGTCACCGAGTGGCGCTGGCACAACAACCTCGTCATCCCGGCCGGGCGCCTCACCCTCCAGGGCATCACGCCGGCGTCCGCGCGCGACCTGGTCATGGGCGGCGACGGCGGGTTCGACTGGATCGAGGGCGGCCCGTTCGACGGCACCCGGGAGGCCTCCGGCTTCATGCTGAAGGCGTACGAAGGGGGCCTGCACCGGCCGGAGTTCGGCGTCTTCGCGCTGGTGCGCCGCGAGGACGGGCGCGCGGTCGGCGGCATGGGCTTCCACGGCCGCCCCGACGAGGAGGGCCGGGCCGAGATCGGCTACGACCTCGCCGAGACCGCCCGCGGCAACGGCTACGCGACCGAGGCCCTGCGCGCCCTGTCCGACTGGGCCTTCGCCCGCGACGACGTCCACACCCTCTTCGCGACGATCGACCGCGCCAACCACCCTTCCCAGGCGGTCGTCACCCGCGCGGGCTTCCGCCAGGTCAGCGAGGACGAGGAAGGCCTCGCCTTCGAACTGCGGCGCTAGGGCGTGCCTAGGGACGCCCCTTGGGCCGGCGCAGGCCCGACCCCGTCAGCAGCCGTACCACCTCGCGGCTGCTGACCTCCACCGCACCCGCGCGCACCGCGTCCGCGTACCGGTGCGAGGGGATGTCGTAGTGGTCGCGCTCGAAGGCGCGCCGGGGCACGCCCAGTTGCTCGGCGAAGACGTGCAGTTCGTCGTAGGACAGGTCGCTGACCAGGTGCGACCACATCCGGCCGTGGCCCGGCCAGGTGGGCGGGTCGATGTAGACCGTCACGAGGACGACGCTCCGCCGACGGCCCGCGCGAGCGACCCCAGCGCCGCGACCTTCACGCCCGCCTTGTGGCAGACCCAGTGCGGATCGGGCCCCAGCTCCGGTTCGACCTCCAGGGCGTGCGGGTCGCCCCCGCCGCAGACCGGGCACAGCGGCCAGCGGCCGTACGCCTCCAGCAGCGCGTCCTGGACGTCCTGCGCGACCAGCCCCGCCACGTAGTCCGCGCCCTCCGGCCACTGCTCGACCCACCAGCGCCGCTGCACGACGGACTCCTCGACCATCGAGACCACGTCCGAGGCGGTGACGTCACCGGCGGACAGGTCGGCGAGGACGAGGGCGCGTGCGGCGTGCAGGGTCTGTTCCAGGGGACTGATGGGGTGCATGTCCCCATTGTGCGCACTCTTGACCGCGAGACCGAGCCGAAAATATCTTTCATACGTGACCCAGGACGTGAAGGAAATTTTCGCCACCGAGGGAGCGGGCACGCCGGGCGCGGCGTCCCCGGCACCCCCCGCACCGGCCGCGCTCGCCGCGAAGGTGCGCACCCTCGGGCCCTCCATGACCCGCTCCATGCAGCGGGTCGCCGAGGCCGTCGCCGGCGATCCGGCCGGCTGCGCGGCCCTCACGGTCACCGGCCTCGCCGAGCTCACCGGCACCAGCGAGGCGACGGTCGTGCGGACGGCCAGACTGCTCGGCTACCCCGGATACCGCGACCTGCGGCTCGCCCTCGCCGGCCTGGCCGCCCAGCAGCAGTCCGGGCGGGCGCCCGCCATCACCACCGACATAGCGGTCGACGACCCGATAGCCGACGTGGTGGCGAAACTCGCCTACGACGAGCAGCAGACCCTCGCGGACACGGCGGCCGGACTCGACACCGTGCAGCTCGCGGCCGCGGTGAGCGCGGCGGCGGCCGCACGTCGCATCGACGTCTACGGCGTCGGGGCCTCCGGCCTCGTCGCCCAGGACCTGGTGCAGAAGCTGCTGCGCATCGGGCTGCTGGCCCACGCGCACAGCGACCCGCACCTGGCCGTGACCAACGCCGTGCAGCTGCGCGGGGGCGACGTCGCCATCGCCATCACGCACTCGGGCTCGACCGGGGACGTCATCGAGCCGCTGCGGGTGGCCTTCGAGCACGGGGCGACCACCGTCGCGATCACGGGGCGGCCGGACGGGGCGGTCGCCCAGTACGCCGACCACGTGCTGACGACGTCCACCGCGCGGGAGAGCGAGCTGCGTCCCGCGGCGATGTCCTCCCGGACGAGTCAGCTCCTCGTCGTGGACTGCCTGTTCGTGGGGGTGGCGCAGCGGACGTACGACGCGGCGGGACCCGCACTGGCCGCGTCCTACGAAGCGCTGGCGCACCGGCACAGGCGGTAGACCCAACCCTCACCGGACCGTACTGCGAAAGAGCCGCGCCCTTATGACCTCCACCTCCAACCCCCGTGAACTCCGCGCCGCGTTGGAAACCCTGACCACCGAGGCCTTCCGGCCCGACCTCGCCGAGATCGACCGGCTGCCCACGCTCGAGATCGCGCGGCTGATGAACGGCGAGGACACCTCCGTGCCCCGTGCCGTCGCCGAGCGGCTGCCCGAGATCGCCGCCGCCATCGACGCCGTCGCGGAGCGGATGGCACGCGGGGGGCGGCTCATCTACGCCGGGGCCGGCACCGCCGGGCGCCTCGGCGTGCTGGACGCCTCCGAGTGCCCGCCCACCTTCAACACCGACCCGGACCAGGTCGTGGGCCTGATCGCGGGCGGGCCCGAGGCGATGGTGACCTCCGTCGAGGGCGCCGAGGACTCCGCGCAGCTCGCCCGGGACGACCTCGACGCACTCGGTCTCCTCGCCGCCGACACGGTGGTCGGCGTCTCCGCGTCCGGCCGCACCCCGTACGCGATCGCCGCGGTGGAACACGCCCGCGTGCTGGGCGCGTTGACCGTCGGCCTGTCCTGCAACGCGGGCAGCGCGCTCGCCGAGGCCGCCGAGCACGGACTGGAGATCGTCGTCGGGCCCGAGCTGCTCACCGGCTCCACCCGCCTGAAGGCGGGCACGGCCCAGAAGCTCGTGCTCAACATGCTCTCGACGATCACGATGATCCGGCTCGGCAAGACGTACGGAAACCTCATGGTCGACGTACGCGCCTCGAACGAGAAGCTGCGCGCCCGCTCCCGCCGGATCGTCTCGCTCGCCACGGGGGCGTCGGACGACGAGATCGAGCGGGCCCTCGCCGCCACCGACGGCGAGGTGAAGAACGCGATCCTGGCCCTCCTGGCCGGCGTCGACGGCCCGACGGCGGCCCGCCTGCTGGCGGACTCCGACGGCCACCTACGAGCGGCACTGGCGGCGGCGGCCGGCTGACGGCTCACGCCTCCGGCGCGCCCGCCAGTCCGGGTTCCAGGTCCAGGGCCGTGCGGGAGATCGCGGCCTGCACCTCGGTGTACGCCAGCAGGTAGACGATCCTCACCCGTGATCCAGGATGCGAACGGAAGTAGTCGACGGCCGCAGCCACGAGGGTCTCCGCGGTCTTCCGCACGTCGCTGTTCCCGCCCCCGGTTCCCAGCAGCGGCAGCACGACCGAGCGGAGGCCTTCGCCGTCCTCGTTCAGGCGGTCCACCGCGGCCAGGATGTTGCGGACACACCGTCCCAGGTCGACCACCGGACGGAATCCGGATGTCGGCTCCCCCTCGACGGCACCCACGTGCACGATCCGCTTGACCTGGTGGCTCTCCCGCAGCTCTCCCGGTCCCGTCACCAGCACCTGACCTGCCGTCACATACGCTCGGCCCGCCATCTGTTCCGCGAGTTCCAGGGCGACGGTGTCGTAGATCAGTTGACCGCCCTCGTCACGGCGACCTCCGTAGTAGCGGATCGTCGCGGAAATGGTCGCTTCACTGGAACGCGACATCTCCATGCGGGTGTTCTCGGTGTTCACCCAGACATCGACCCCGAGGACGTTGGCCAGGTCGCCGGTGATCATGCCGAGACGGTGGCGGTGGTCGCCTGCCAGCGGGACCTCGTAGCGGATGCTCGCGGTCAGCGGCCGTGAGGGCCCTTCCGGGCCCCGCTCACCGAGCAATTGGCGGCGCAGGGCCTTGTTCTCCCGACTCAGCTTCTTGACGTCGGCGGCCAGTTCGTCCCTGCGGCGGGTCTTCGACAGCCAGGAGAACGACGCCACCATGAAGAAGGCCACGAAGCCCGCGGATCCTCCGAGACTGAAGCCGAGCGCTCTGCCCTCGGAGAGCGAGTCCGGGAACGCCGAGAACACGAACAGGGCTCCTGCCAGGGAATACAGCAGGATCACAGGGAGTTGCAGCGCGTACTGCCGGCCTGCCCTGTCCGCGCCCGAGGACCAGATCTGCAAGGCCACACCCCCCAGGATGAGAACGGCCGTGACGGTCAGCACCAGCGCGCTCATTCGTGTCGTCGTCTCCCTGTCTCCCTGCTGTGGCCTCGGCCCACCACGTCCGCCGCGACTTCGTACCGATGACGCTATGTCAAACCCGGTGCGCGAACCTACCGTTGGGCTGGGCGCATATGACGGCAAGATACTGCCTTTCGTCCGCTGTAGATGGTTTCATCGGTTGTATGGACCCCATTGACTTCGGCGACATCTCCGACCTCAGAATCCGTTTGGGAGTGCTCGCCGACGAAGCCGACCGTCGTCTCGTCACCGTCTTCGGATCGGGCATCAGCAACGCCGTGCTTCCCGGGGTCCCGGAACTCACCCAGCTCTTCCGTGAGCACATGCCGAAGCGTGGCCAGGCCAAGTTCGACGAGACGATCGACCCCATCAGCGACCCTGGCCTCAAGTACCAGAATGCGGCAGCCCTATTGACCCGCCAGGCAGGCGAGTCGGTGGTAATGAGGGCGATCCGGACCGCGGTCCTCCGTGCCTGCCGTGACGTACGGGCGGAGGACGTGGCCAAAGTCGCGCGCGACGAGGAGCAGTGCCGTGCCTATGTGAAGACGGGATCCTGGAACATCCCGCTCGGATACGAGAGGTTCGCCCGCTTCTTCGCGTCCTTGGACGGGAAGGTCCGGGGCCCCATCATCACCACGAACTTCGACCCGCTCATAGAGGTCGCGCTGCGCGAGGCGGGCGTCGACACGCACTCCGTGCCGGTCCCCACGGACTCCACGCCCACGCCGGAACAGCTGCGGGAGGTCACCAGCCAGCCGGTGCTGCACATCCACGGTCACTGGACCGGTCCCGCGACGAGCAACGTCCCTTCACGGATCACATCCGATCGGCCCAAACTCCAGCGGGTGCTGCAGGAACTGCTCAGGAACTCCGTCGTCCTGGTCGTCGGTTACAGCGGCTGGCTGGACGGCTTCATGAAGAGTCTGCGCGAACGAGTTCTCGACGACGCCGACCTGCTGCAGGCCGAAGTTCTATGGGCGGCCTACGAACGCGACGCGAACGCCGTCATCGGCCAGGGCGTGCTGAAGGAACTCGTGAACGCGCCCGGCTTCACCCTCTATCTGGGCATCGACGGCCACGAGTTGTTTCACGACGTACTCGACGAGAATGTGGACACGGCCGAGGAGACATCGTCGCCCTTCGGCTATTCGCGAGTGCCGCGCCAGATCTCGGCGAAAGGGTACGACCCCGCTCACTTCGCGGACGGCCGTCAGCCCGATTGGACCGATGCCGAACCCGGTCGCTGGCCGACGCTCAGTTCCGCGCTTCAACTGGAGGAGGAACTGCTCCAAGGGTTGGAGCGCGGAGGCGGGGGCGGTGTCGTCGCCATCGGTCCACTCGGCGAAGGCAAGTCACTGGCCATCCGCCAACTCGCTGTCAAAACGGCCGTTTCTCGCCCTGATTGGAACGTGCTCTGGCGCGAGCCGGGAGCACCGCCCATCACCGGGGCCTGGTTGCGTGAAATACGCGCCACCGCCGACCGCACTCTGATCTGCATCGACGAAGCGGACCTCGTCCAGGACGAACTCGTTGCCACCAAGGACCTCTGGGGAGCCGAGGACTCGGGCTTCGCCTTCCTACTGGCCAGCCACGACCGGTTGTGGTGGCAAGGGTCCGGCGCGTCCTCCCTGCGATCGCATGTCCACGACGTCCTCTTCCACGGCATCAGGCCCGCCGATGCCACGAACATCGCCGCCGCGTGGCAGTCCATGGGGCTTTTGCCGAAGCACCTGGGCACCACCGAAACCGCGGCCGGCCGCCTCGTGTCGTCGGCCGGTGTCATGGCCGCTCAGACGAACACGCTCTTCGGCGCGGTACTCGATGTCCGGTACGGAACGGAGCTCGGCAGCCGCATCGAGGATCTTCTTCGCAAGTTCCGGGAGATCCGCCTGGCGGAGTCGGTCACTCTCGCAGACGTGTTCGGCGGCATCTGCGTGATGCAGCACGTCCTCGACAAGGACGGAAACATGGGACGGGGCGCAAGCCGTCCCGTGATCGCAGCCATGGTCGGGCTCGACGAGGTTTTCGCAGACGGCAAGATACTCGCCACCCTCGGCCGGGAAGCGGCTGTCACCTTCGCCGGAAACCGCGTCTACTGTCGGCATCCTGCCATCGCATCGACCGTCGTCGACCTTATTCACCAGGACGGTACTGCGGAGAAGGCCTACACCCTGGTGGGCATGGCCGGAGGACGCCTGCGGGAGGCAGGGGCGGGTGAGGCGGACGGGTATCGCGACGCCTACCTGCTGTCCCGCGATCTGAAGGCGCCCGAAGCCGTATGGGCCGCCAAGGGCGCCGTCGAGGGCACAGGGCACCTGCTCGAATCACGTGTGACACTCCTGCGCGCTCTACGACAGGAACGCCAGAGTCGCTGCATCGAGTACGCGCGCAGACTTGCTCCACGCGTGCACGAGTACCGGGACTTCCGCAGTGCCGTCCGGGCATTCCTGGTGGAGTTCTCCATCTCCATGCGGGACGAGGGTCATGCGCAGACCTCCGCGGGCCTCGCCGCCCTCGCGCTGGACGACCGGATCGGCTTCACCCTCGACGGCAGCCGCGCCGGTTACGCGCTGGTGAGTCTCGCCAAATCGGCCCTCCGACTGAATGCCCAGACGGGCGGGACGACGACGGCCGAGGTCCCCGAAATGTGCTACGTCCTGCTGGAGTTGATACGGAGCAAGGAGGAGGCCCAGAGGTTCCTGGGCCCCGTCCGCACCCAGCTGCGGATCCTGGAGGAATACCGGAGTCTGAGTCCGATCAAACTGAGCGGCAAACTCGCCGCCGCCATGGACACGGCTGCCAAGGCGGCAGCGCAGGAGACGGGCATCCGGCTGGAACTCAACGGCGTCCTGTCGTTCGACAGCCTGCGGCGCCTGGCCGAGACCAAGCGCCACTGACGCGGCGCGCGGCGGCAGCGCTCACGATGGGTGCCGCAGTCGACTGTCCTCATTCGCCTTGCGCACCATCGCTCGGAGCGTGTCGTTGGACGACGCATATGTGACGTCCTCCGGCGGGCAGTCCCACTCGCGCCCGCCGGCGACGGGGCGCAACTGCACCCGGCCGCCGACGTGTCCCCTCACCTCGCCCAGCCGCCCGTTGCGCGCGTCCACGACATGCGCGCGACCGGCGGCTGCTCCCCGCGCAGCACGGACGCCAGGCGCTCGGCGGTGCGGATGTTGCAGCGGCCGAGGTCGACCAGGGCGAACGGCTCGTCGCTCGCGCCGGTGACGGGGTCGACGGCGAGGGAGGGCAGGACGACGCCGACGCCCACGAGGGCGCTGCGCAGGGTTTCGACGACTTCTTCGGTCGGTCGCACGGTGTTCGTACCTCCACGCTGAGTTGATGATTCGCCACCCAGCGTGTCCGTCGCGGTCCTAGCCTGGCCATACGTACCGTCCAACAACCATGTCTGTCGGACAGGGGAGTTGCCCATGCCGGGACCCAAGGACCTCGATCCGTCGTCGTCACCGCGAGCGCTGCTGGGCGCGGAGCTGCGCCACGCGCGCGAGAAGGCCGGGCTGAGCCAGGAGGAGCTGGGGATACGGCTGTTCGTGAGCGGGTCGTTCGTAGGGCAGCTGGAGGCGGGAACGCGACGGATGCAGCCGGAGTACGCACGACTGCTGGACGCGGCGCTGAGCACGGACGGGTTCTTTCAGCGCAACTGCGGTGCGGTGGCGAAGTCCAAGTACCCGGAGCACTTCGCCGAGGCGGCAGAGGCCGAGGCCCAGGCCGTGGCTATCCGGGAGTACGCGCCACTCCTGATTCCGGGGCTGCTGCAGACGCCCGAGTACGCACGGGCCGTGAGTCGCGCGTACGACCCGACCGTGCCGGAAGACACCATCGAACAGTGGGTGGAAGGGCGGACGGAACGAACCCGCCTGCTTGCTCATCCAACAAAGCCGTTGTTGTGGATGGTGCTCGACGAGGCGGCGTTGCGCCGGCAGACCGGTGGTCGAGCCGTGATGGCGCAGGCCTTGCGCCACATCGCCGCCCTCGCCCGCCGAAGGCGGGTCATCTTGCAGGTGATGCCGTACAGCGCCGGGGCGCACACGGCGATGGAAGGCGCCCTGAAGTTGATGGAGTTCGAGGACGCTCCTCCCCTGGTGTACTTCGAGGGGGTACGCATCGGACGGCTGGAGGATGATCCGGCCACGGTCGCCGACCTGAAGTTCACCTTCGAACTCCTGGCGGCCTCCGCACTCTCGCAGGAGAAGTCCCTGGCCCTGATCGAGGCGTTGGCGCAGGATTACCCCCATGAGGATCCCTGACCTGAGCAAGGCCACCTGGCGCAAGTCCAGCTACAGCGGAGGCGGAGGCGGCAACTGCCTGGAAGTCGCCGACGGACATCCCACCCACATCCCCGTCCGGGACTCCAAGACCCCCCAAGGCCCGGTGCTCACCTTCCGCCCGCAGACCTGGACCGCGTTCGTCGAAGACCTCAAACACCCCGCACACTGATACCCATGAACCACGCCCAGCTGACCGCCCTGGGCCGCGCCCTCCGTCTGCTCGGGGAGCACGGCGAAGCCCTCACCGCCGACACGCCGGACGGCAAGCTGCACGAGGTCAAGGCGGACCTCCGCCGCGCTCTGGAGCTGCTCGACGACAGCGTCACCGGCGCCGCGCCCGCGACCCGCTGCCCCGAGCATCCGAGCGGGCCCGTGGACGAGAACGCGCACGACCTGTGTCTGCTCTGCGAGACGCGGCGCAGGGCGGCCCGCAGGGCCGAGTACAACGGCGGCCCCCTCCCCACGCACCCCGGCAGGACCGCGCCGTCGCGCTACGGCGTCAGCGCCGACCGTCCGCAGCCCCAGCAGCGCTGGCTGCCGGAGCAGTGGAACGGGCAGACGTGGCAGCTGTGCGGCACGCCCAGGCGGGACCGGCGCGAGGCGGAGCTCTACATCACCGCTCAGCGCCGCGGCCCGCGCCCGGCGATGGCGTACCGGCTGGTGCACGAGTTCACCGACTACGAGGTGCTGCGGGTGTGGGGCACGCCGGTGAAGGTCGACATCGAGCCGCTGGGGAACCTGTAGCGCCGGGGCGTCACTTCAGCAGCGGCAGCGGTGTGAACTCGTGGTCCTCCCACAGGCGCCGCGCCGTCTCCTCCGGGTAGGGGACGACCTCGGGGACCGCGTCGAGGACCTGGACCAGGCGTTTGTCGTCGTCGTAGGCGGGCCAGCCCGGGTCGCCGGTGCGGGCGAACGCGGTCCACGACCTGCGGAAGCGCGCCGACAGCTCCTCCGCCTCGGCCGGTACCCCGCTCCCCGCGAACAGCAGGTTCCCGAGGTCCGCCTCGAACGTGCCGAAGAGCAGCGGGATGTCCAGGCCGTGGCACGCGCCGAGGCCGCCGCCGGCGCCCGGGGCCGGCCAGGTCAGCTCGTAGACGTGGGCCGGGCCGCCGCCCGCGTGCTGCGCCTCGGCCAGGCGCAGGGACGGCATGCTGAACAGCC
This sequence comes from Streptomyces sp. NPDC057616, assembly GCF_042800575.1. Taxonomy (NCBI): domain Bacteria; kingdom Bacillati; phylum Actinomycetota; class Actinomycetes; order Kitasatosporales; family Streptomycetaceae; genus Streptomyces; species Streptomyces sp. NPDC057616. Next base: position 150,361 of record NZ_JBHVGU010000004.1, on the reverse strand, counting down.
AGTCGGTCTGGACGCGTTCGAACAGCTCGCCCGGCGTGGCCCCGGGGAAGGCGGCGCGGTACGCGCGCTCCCCGTCCGGCCCCGGCCCGAACGTCCGCAGCGCCCAGGACGCCTGCTCCTCGCCGAGGGTGCCCAGCAGCCCGCCGATGGCGAGGAACAGCCGGAACTCGTCCCGGTTGTGCCCGACGAGGAGGTCGACGTCCCGCCCCGCGCCCGTGGCCAGCGCCTGCCACGGGGTGCACGGCAGCACCTCGCCGTCGACGACCGGGGAGAACGGCGTGGAGGTCGGGGCCACCCGGCCCCACCGGTCCGTGTACGCCGTCATCCTGGCGCTCAGCGCCTCGCTCGCCGAGGTCAGCTGCCGGGGGTCGACGGTGGCGAGGTCGGCCGCCGTCGGACGCAGTCCCGCCTCCTGCGCGATGGCGGAGGCGATGTCGCGGGCCAGCTCGTCTGAGAAGAAGGTCCCGGGCACGCTCTGCGCGACCGCCCGCCGGAAGAGCCCGCGCGCTGCGGGCATGGCCAGCAGCGACGCCACCGACCCGGCACCGGCCGACTCGCCGAACACGGTGACCTGTCCGGGGTCGCCGCCGAACGCCTCGACGTTGTCCCGCACCCACTCCAGGGCGGCCACCTGGTCGAGCAGGCCGCGGTTGGCGGGTGCCCCGTCGATCCGGGCGAACCCTTCCACCCCGACGCGGTAGTTGAGCGTCACGACGACCAGGTCGCCGTCGCGCGCGAGGTGTTGCGCGTCGTAGCCGGGGCTGCCCGCGTGGCCGATCTTGTACGCACCGCCGTAGATCCACACCATCACCGAACGCCGTGCGGCCGGATCCGCCTCCGGGGTCCAGACGTTGACGGTCAGCCAGTCGTCGCCCCGGAGCATCTCCTCGACCGCCTTGCGGCCCTGGATGCCGGCCTCCTGCGGGGGCGGGGGCCCGAAGGCGTACGCCTCCCGGGTCCCCTCCCACGCCCGCACGGGCCGCGGCGCGGCGAACCGGGCCTCGCCGACCGGGGGTTGGGCGAACGGTATCCCGCGGAACACCGTCAGCCCGCCCTCCCGCCGGCCGCGCACCGCACCGGCGGCGGTGCGCACGACAGTCGTCGTCATCCTCAACTCCTCGTCGGCGGGCCGCCGTCGGCCCGGTCAGGTCAGCCGAGCCGCCGGAGCAGGTCCCGGGTCTGCTGCTCGTCGATCTCGTACACCGTCTCGTGGGCCCGGGGGTCGCGCGCATGGAAGGTGTGGAACATCGGCCCCGCCAGGCCGTCGCCCAGCTCCACCAGCGAGGCCGACGCCCCGCGCACCGCGCGCTCGGTGCCGGGCCGCGTCGTCAGGTCGATGCGGTTGACCACGCCCGGGGTGACCCACACCGGGGTCGTCTCCAGCAGGCCGTGGAGCTGCAGGTGGAAGTGCCCGGTGAGGACCACCCGGACGTCGGTGCCGCGGATCGCCTCCGCCAGGGCGGCCGGATTGCGCAGGCCGAAGACGCGCTGCGTCTCGACGTCCAGGGCGATCGGCGGGTGATGCAGGGCGAGGACGGTCCCCTTGGCCGCGGGGGTGGCCAGCACGCCGCGCAGCCATGCCAGTTGCTCCGCGCCGAGCCACCCGTGCACCTTGCCGGGCACCAGCGAGTCCAGCGTGACGAAGCGCCAGCCGTCCACGGCGCTCACCGCGGCCCGCTCCCCGTCCGCGGACGTGAGGACCGTCTCGGCCCGCTCGGCCCCGTCCGCGGCCAGATGCCCGCTGCCCAGCACCTTCCCGAAGGCCCCGCGCTCATCGTGGTTGCCGGTCGTGAAGAACACCGGCGCCTCCAGCGGCGCCGCGAAGCCGGTCAGCAGCTCCCGTACGGTCGTGTAGGCCTCCACGGCCCCGTCGTTGGCGATGTCACCGGTGACCACGACGGCGTCCACGCCCCGCTGGTGGCGCAGCTCGTGGAGCATGAGGCGCAGGGACGCGGTCGCCTCGACGCCGTGCCGGTTGGGGGCGTCCGTCCGTTCGACATGGGTGTCGGACAGATGCAGGATCCTCATGGTCCAGCACGCTAGCCGGAGTTGACGTCCGCAACCAGAGTGTCGGGCGACGGGCCGCACCCCCCCCCGCCGCCCGACCCGCGAACGCGGAGCGTCAGCTCAGCGACTTGAGCGCCGCCGCGTCGTACGGCTTCAGCTCCGAGACGCGGCCTTCGAGGACCTTCGCCGCCCACTCCGGGTCCTGGAGCAGCGCGCGCCCGACGGCGACGAGGTCGTACTCCTCGCGCTCCAGCCGGTCCAGCAGGTCGTCGATGCCGCGCAGCTCGGAGCCCTCGCCGGCGAAGGCGCGGATGAAGTCGCCGTCGAGACCGACCGAGCCGACCGTGATGGCGGTCTTGCCGGTCAGCTTCTTGGTCCAGCCGGCCAGGTTGAGGTCGGAGCCCTCGAACTCGGGCAGCCAGTAGCGGCGCGTGGAGGCGTGGAAGGCGTCGACGCCGGCGGCGGCCAGCGGCGCGAGGATGGCCTCCAGCTCCTCCGGGGTCTCGGCGAGCCGGGCGTCGTAGGCCTCCTGCTTCCACTGCGAGTAGCGGAAGAGGATCGGGAACTCGGGCGAGACCGCCTCGCGCACCGCCGCGACGATCTCCGCCGCGAACGTCGCCCGCGCCACGCGGTCGCCGCCGTAGGCGTCGGTGCGGCGGTTGGTGCCCGCCCACAGGAACTGGTCGAGGAGGTAGCCGTGGGCGCCGTGCAGCTCCACGCCGTCGAAGCCGATGCGCTCGGCGGCGGCCGCGGCCTCGGCGAACGCGCCGATGACGGCGTCGATGTCGGCCTGCGTCATGGGCGTGGCGTCCTCGACGCCGGTGACGCGCAGACCGGAGGGGCCGTGCGAGGGGGCGTCCGGGTAGGGGGCGTCGCCCTGGTTGCGGACCGTGCCGATGTGCCACAGCTGCGGAACGATCGTGCCGCCCGCCGCATGCACCGCCTCGGCGACCCTCTGCCATCCCGCGAGCTGGTCCTCGCCGTGGAAGCGGGGGACGCGGTCGCTCTGGCCGGCCGACTCGTGGCCGACGTAGGTGCCCTCGGTGACGATCAGCCCGACGCCCGCGGCGGCCCGGCGGGCGTAGTACGACACGACGTCCTCGCCGGGGATGCCGCCCGGGGAGAACATGCGCGTCATCGGCGCCATGACGATGCGGTTGGGGACGGTGAGGCCGTTGATCGTGGTGGGCCGGGAGAGGATCTCGGCGGCGCGGGAGGTGGCGGGGGCGGTCACGTGGGGTACTCCTCGGGGGCTGAGTTAACCGGTCGGTATGTGCGCACGCATTGTTGCACCACCTTAAGCAATCACCTATGCGCTGCTTCACATTCCCGGACGGCCCGAAGCATCCGCGTGACGCCCGACACACGACGTCGGGCACACGAAAGGGCGGCACCCCCTGCCGGAGCAGGAGGTGCCGCCCTCCGTAAGGACGTTGATCAGCCGGGGCCGGAACCCCGTGGCCGATCAGAAGTCCATGTCACCGCCCGGCATGCCGCCACCGGCGGGCGCGGCGGCCTTCTCCGGCTTGTCGGCGATGACGGCCTCGGTGGTCAGGAAGAGCGCGGCGATGGAGGCGGCGTTCTGCAGGGCAGAGCGGGTCACCTTCGCCGGGTCGATGATGCCTTCCTTGACCAGGTCGACGTACTCGCCGGTCGCGGCGTTCAGGCCGTGGCCCGGGGTCAGGTTGCGCACCTTCTCCACCACGACACCGCCCTCGAGGCCGGCGTTGACGGCGATCTGCTTCAGCGGGGCCTCGAGCGCGATGCGCACGGCGTTGGCGCCGGTCGCCTCGTCACCCTCGAGGTCCAGCTTCTCGAAGACGGTGGACGCCTGGATGAGCGCGACGCCACCACCGGCGACGATGCCCTCCTCGACGGCCGCCTTCGCGTTGCGCACGGCGTCCTCGATGCGGTGCTTGCGCTCCTTGAGCTCCACCTCGGTGGCGGCACCGGCCTTGATGACCGCGACACCGCCGGCGAGCTTCGCCAGGCGCTCCTGCAGCTTCTCGCGGTCGTAGTCCGAGTCGCTGTTCTCGATCTCGGCGCGGATCTGGTTCACGCGGCCCTGCACCTGCTCCGTGGAGCCGGCGCCGTCGACGATGGTGGTCTCGTCCTTGGTGATGACCACCTTGCGGGCGCGGCCCAGCAGGTCGAGGGAGGTGTTCTCGAGCTTGAGACCGACCTCCTCGGAGATGACCTCGCCGCCGGTGAGGATGGCGATGTCGTTCAGCATCGCCTTGCGGCGGTCGCCGAAGCCCGGGGCCTTGACGGCGACGGACTTGAAGGTGCCGCGGATCTTGTTGACGACCAGGGTCGACAGGGCCTCGCCCTCGACGTCCTCGGCGATGATCAGCAGCGGCTTGCCCGACTGCATGACCTTCTCCAGGAGCGGGAGCAGGTCCTTGACGGAGCCGATCTTGGAGTTGGCGATCAGGATGTACGGGTCGTCGAGCGACGCCTCCATCCGCTCCATGTCGGTGGCGAAGTACGCCGAGATGTAGCCCTTGTCGAAGCGCATACCCTCGGTGAGCTCCAGCTCCAGACCGAAGGTCTGGGACTCCTCGACGGTGATGACGCCTTCCTTGCCGACCTTGTCCATCGCCTCGGCGATGAGCTCGCCGATCTGGGTGTCGGCGGCGGAGATGGAGGCCGTCGAAGCGATCTGCTCCTTGGTCTCGACATCCTTGGCCTGCTCGAGCAGGGCACCGGAGACGGCCTCGACGGCCTTCTCGATACCGCGCTTGAGGGCCATCGGGTTGGCGCCGGCGGCTACGTTGCGCAGGCCCTCCTTGACCAGGGCCTGGGCGAGAACGGTCGCCGTGGTCGTACCGTCACCGGCGACGTCGTCCGTCTTCTTGGCGACTTCCTTGACCAGCTCGGCGCCGATCTTCTCGTACGGGTCCTCGAGCTCGATCTCCTTGGCGATGGAGACACCATCGTTGGTGATCGTGGGGGCGCCCCACTTCTTCTCGAGGACGACGTTGCGGCCCTTGGGGCCGAGCGTCACCTTGACGGCGTCCGCGAGCTGGTTCATGCCGCGCTCGAGGCCGCGCCGCGCCTCCTCGTCGAACGCGATGATCTTGGCCATGTGAAGTGGTCCCTCCAGGACTGGGGGTGATTCCTTCGGACCGCGCCCGCGCCCGCGACGGACGGCACGCATGCCTCGTGGTTCCTTGCCCCACCCGGCCTGCGGGCCTCACCGACCCGGTCCTTCTTTGTCACTCTCACCTTCAGAGTGCTAACGCCAATGATTAGCACTCGGCCCATGAGAGTGCAAGCGCCTCCCAGGGTCCGGGCAGGCGCCCCATGGGCCGGCGCGACCTCCGGCCCGACCCGCCCGGGCATGCCGAAGGGTCCGCACCCAGGGTGCGGACCCTTCGATCAAGAACGGAAGAACGTCGCTGCAGTTGATCCGGCGCGTGCTTCAGCTGGTCGCCAGTCGGACCATGTCCGCCTGCGGCCCCTTCTGGCCCTGCGAGATCTCGAAATCGACCCGCTGACCCTCTTCCAGGGTGCGGTAGCCGTCCATCTGAATCGCGCTGTAGTGGACGAAAACATCCGCACCACCGTCGACCGCGATGAAGCCGTACCCCTTCTCCGCGTTGAACCACTTGACGGTGCCCTGAGCCATGCCTAACTCCCCTATTACTGGCCCTTGCACGGATCCGCACTTCGCGAATCCGGGTCAGACCTCACCCCCCACGGTTGGGGGCGTGCGCCGGAACGCGTCGACCGCGGCTGAATGTATCTGTCCAACTGCCGTCTGCAACAGGTCAATCGGACGAGAAATCCGGGCACGACCGGTCGGGAATTTACTGAGAATTCACCAGAATTCAGGGCAAGTCGGGCCCCACAAAAGGAGCATAAGACGCAAAAAACCTGCACACTTTGGCGACTTCTCGTTGCCCGAGAAGTCAGAAGCCATATGCATCCGGCATGCAGATCCGAGCCGGTTCCCCAACTGTACCGTGCTCAACCATGCAGAATTGCCCCCTCCGCTTCTCTCACGGAGGGGGCAATTCGATGAACTCTTCGTAACCGACCTTACCGACGGTAATAATCGGGGCGCTCGACCTGTTCGTCAGCCGCCGGCGACGGCCGGGATGATCGAGACGCCGGCGCCGTCCGGGGTCGCCGTCTCCAGGCCCTGCTCGAAACGCACGTCGTCGTCGTTCACGTACACGTTGACGAAGCGGCGCAGCTTGCCCTGGTCGTCCAGCACACGGGCGGCGATACCCGTGTGGTTCTTCTCCAGGTCGGCGATGACCTCGGCGAGGGTCGCACCCTCGGCGGCGACCTCGGCCTGCCCGCCGGTGTAGGTGCGCAGGATGGTGGGGATACGAACGTTGACGCTCACGTGAAACCTCCGGTCAGCTACAACACCCCGTCAGGGGCGCGGGGAACTGCGCGACCGGCCCCCACCGGCCCGCAGACGAACAACTACCTGCTTACGCCAGCCCAGCCTCACGGAACGACTCAAGGTTGGGACGAATGGTCGCGGTCAGCCCCGTACCGGCAACCGCGTCCAGCGTCTTCAGCCCGTCACCCGTGTTGAGGACGACCGTGGTCAGCGAAGGATCCAGCACACCGTTCTCGATCAGCTTCTTCGTCACGCCGACGGTCACACCGCCCGCCGTCTCCGCGAAGATCCCCTCGGTCCGCGCGAGCAGCTTGATCGCGTCGACGACCTGCTCGTCGTTCACGTCCTCCACCGCGCCGCCGGTACGCCGCGCGATGTCCAGCACGTACGGGCCGTCGGCGGGGTTGCCGATCGCCAGCGACTTGGCGATGGTGTTCGGCTTCTGCGGGCGGACCACGTCGTGCCCGGCCTTGTACGCCGTCGACACCGGCGAGCAGCCCTCGGCCTGAGCGCCGAAGATCTTGTACGGCTTGTCCTCGACGAGCCCGAGCTTGATCAGCTCCTGCAGGCCCTTGTCGATCTTCGTGAGCTGCGAACCGGAGGCGATCGGGATCACCAGCTGGTCCGGCAGCCGCCAGCCGAGCTGCTCGCAGATCTCGTACGCCAGGGTCTTGGAGCCCTCCGCGTAGTACGGCCGCAGGTTGACGTTGACGAAGCCCCAGCCCTCGCCGGCCGGATCGCCGATCAGCTCGGAGCAGAAACGGTTCACGTCGTCGTAGTTGCCCTCGATGCCCACGAGCTCGCCGCCGTAGACCGCGGCCATGACGACCTTGCCCTGCTCCAGGTCGTGCGGGATGAACACGCAGGAGCGGAAGCCGGCGCGGGCCGCCGCGGCGCCCACGGCGCCGGCCAGGTTGCCCGTGGAGGAGCAGGACAGGGTGGTGAAGCCGAAGACGCGCGCCGCCTCCAGGGCCTGCGCGACGACGCGGTCCTTGAAGGAGTGCGTCGGGTTGCCGGAGTCGTCCTTGACGTACAGGCCGCCGGTCACGCCCAGCTCGCGGGCGAGGTTGTCGGCCTTGACGAGCTTGGTCCAGCCGGGGTTGATGTTCGGCTTGTCCGCCACGTCCGCGGGGACCGGCAGCAGCGGCGCGTAGCGCCAGATGTTCGCGGGGCCCGCCTCGATGCGCTTGCGGAGCTCCTCGGCGTCGTAGGCCGAGAAGTCGTACGCGATCTCGAGCGGGCCGAAACACTCCTCGCAGGCGAAGACCGGTCCGAGCGGCACCCGGTGCCCGCACTCGCGGCAGCTCAGGGCGGCGGCGGGGCCGAGGTCGACGGTCGTGGAGTCGGTGGTGCTTGCAGCAGTCTGCGCAGCCATGGAGGCGAGGCCCTTTCTCCTCATCTTCCTCACGACGCATCTCGCCGTGAGACGGATTTGGCACCTTCCCTAGCCGGGGAGCCTCGCGGAACGATCAGCACTGATCTACGAGTACCGGCTGGAGGGTTGCCGGGGCTTCATCGGGCCGTATCCCTCTGCCCCTCTGGATGAGCGGTATGCGGTTGTGAACGGCGGTGACCCCGGACATGCGATGGTCATCGGCGTTGTTCAAGACTGTAACCGACGCCCAGGACAGTTGAGAGAGCCGTCCGTAACGCGAGACAACAGTGAGGAGCCGCCGACCGTGCTGGAAGAAGTCGAGCGCTGGCTGCACACCCGCTCCTGGTCCGTGACCGACCGCCCTCTGCACGCCCTGCTGGCCGCCAAGCAGCGCACGGGCCAGTCGGTCTCCGTCGTCCTGCCCGCGCTCAACGAGGAGGAGACGGTCGGCGACATCGTCGCCGTCATCCGCCACGACCTCATGCAGCAGGTCCCGCTGGTCGACGAGATCGTCGTCGTCGACTCGGGGTCCACCGACCGCACCTCCGAGGTGGCCGCCGCGGCGGGCGCGCGAGTGGTGCACCGGGACGAGATCCTGCCGCGCATCCCGGCCGCGCCCGGCAAGGGCGAGGTCCTGTGGCGCTCCCTGCTCGTCACCACGGGCGACGTCGTCTGCTTCGTCGACGCCGACCTGCGGGAGTTCTCCTCCGACTTCGTCTCCGGGATCGTGGGCCCGCTGCTCACCGATCCGGAGGTCGATCTGGTCAAGGGCATGTACGACCGCCCGCTCGCCGGGGCCGCGGGCCAGGGCGGCCGGGTCACCGAGCTCATGGCGCGCCCCCTGCTGAACATGCACTGGCCGCAGCTGGCCGGCTTCGTGCAGCCGCTCGGCGGCGAGTACGCGGCCCGCCGCAGCCTGCTGGAGCAGCTGCCCTTCCCGGTCGGCTACGGCGTGGAGCTGGGCATGCTCGTCGACGCCCTGCACCTGGTGGGCCTCGACGCGCTCGCCCAGGTCGACGTCGGGGTGCGCAAGCACCGGCACCAGGACGGGCAGGCGCTGGGCCGGATGGCCGCCGCGATCTACCGCACGGCGCAGCTGCGGCTGGCCCGCGGGCATCTCGTCCGGCCGTCGCTGACCCAGTTCGAGCGCGGCGAGGACGGCTTCGAGCCGCGGACCTACTCCGTGGACACCGAGGAACGTCCGCCGATGGCGGAGATCGCCGAGTACGCCGAGCGCCGGGTGGCCTGAGAGCGCCAGGTGGCCTGAGAGCGCCGGTCACACGCCGTATACGGTCCACCCGCGAGGGGCAACCAAACGTTTGAGCGTTTACGGGCCTGGCTAGGTTGAGGCGTATGGCTTCCGTGCACGCCGCTGCTCATCAGGTGCTGGTCGCGTCCAACCGCGGACCGGTCTCGTACGAGGTGCGGGACGACGGCTCGCTGTCCCCCAGGCGGGGCGGCGGCGGGCTCGTCTCCGGCCTGTCGGCGATCGGCCCCGACGCGGGCGCCCTGTGGGTGTGCTCGGCGCTGTCCGACGGCGACCGCGAGGCGGTGCGGCGCGGGGCCGGCGAGGACGGCGTGCGGATGCTGGACATCCCGGCCGACGTGCACGCGGACGCCTACAACGGCATCGCGAACTCGGTGCTCTGGTTCGTCCACCACCTGCTGTACCAGACCCCGCTGGAGCCGGTCTTCGACGCGGAGTTCCGGCGGCAGTGGGCCTCGTACGAGACCTACAACCGGGCCTTCGCCGAGGCACTCGCCGAGGAGGCCGCCGAGGGCGCGGCCGTGCTGGTGCAGGACTACCACCTGTGCCTGGTGCCGGGGATGCTGCGCGAGCTGCGCCCGGACCTCAGGATCGGCCACTTCTCGCACACCCCGTGGGCGCCGGCGGAGTACTTCCGGCTGCTGCCGGACGACATCGCCGGGCAGGTGCTGCGCGGCATGCTGGGCGCGGACCGGCTCGGCTTCCTCACCCGGCGCTGGGCGGACGCGTTCACGGCCTGCTGCACGGAGCTGGTGGGCGGCCTCGGGGGCACCGAGATCGGTGTGCACGGGCTCGGCGCGGACGCGGACTTCCTGCGGCAGCGCGCGCACGAGGCCGACGTGGCCGAGCGGATGCACGCGCTCCGGGCCGAGATCGGGGAGGGGCGCAGGACGGTCGTGCGGGTCGACCGCACCGAGTTGTCGAAGAACATCGTGCGCGGGCTGCTGGCGTTCCGGCAGCTGCTCGACGACCGGCCCGAGTGGCGCGAGCGCGTCGTGCACGTGGCGTTCGCCTACCCCTCGCGCCAGGACCTCGCCGTGTACCGGGACTACACGGCCGAGGTGCAGCGGCTGGCCGAGGAGATCAACTCCCGGTACGGGACGCCCGGCTGGACGCCGGTCGTGCTGCACGTCAAGGACGACTTCGCGCGCTCGCTGGCCGCCTACCGGCTGGCCGACGTCGCCCTCGTCAACCCGATCCGGGACGGCATGAACCTCGTCGCCAAGGAGATGCCGGTGGTCTCCGACGACGGGTGCGCGCTGGTGCTCTCCCGGGAGGCGGGCGCCCACGCGGAGCTGGGCGAGGACGCGATCACCGTGAATCCGTACGACGTCGTGGAGACGGCGAACGCCCTGCACGAGGCGCTGACCATGTCCCCCGGTGAGCGGGCCGAGCGGACCAAGCGGCTGGCGGCAGCGGCGACCGCGCTGCCGCCCGCGCAGTGGTTCCTGGAGCAGCTCAACGCCCTGACGGGTCAGGCGAGCTGAGCCGCCAGACCGCGTAGCAGCCGGACGACCCCCGCGGGCCCGTCCACCACGAGATCCGCACGCTCCCGCAACTCGACCACCTCGTCACTGCCGCTGCACACCAGCAGGCCCGGGACACCATCGGCGCGCAGCCGGTCGACGGCCGAGAAGGCGGGGAGGTCGCCCAGGTCGTCGCCGGCGTAGAGGACCGCCGAGGCGCCGGTCTGGCGGACGTGCTCCAGCAGGGCCACGCCCTTGTCCATGCCCGGCGGGCGCAGTTCCAGGACCAGGCGGCCGGGTTCGACGATCAGGCCGTGGCGCGTGGCGAGGTCGGTGAGGGGGACGCGCAGCGCATCGAAGGCGGCCTGCGGGTCGGCGGCGCGGCGGGTGTGGACCGCGACGGCGCGGCCCTTCTCCTCGATCCAGGTGCCCTGCCAGGCGCCCTCGCGGTCGAGGACCCCGGGCAGTTCGGCCCGGACGGCGGCGACGCCGGGGTGCGGGGCGGGGGCGCTGACCTCGCCGCTGACGGCGTCCCAGCGCTCGGCGCCGTAGTGGCCGAGGACGATCAGGTGCTCCAGGCCGGCGACGCCCGCGAAGCCGCCGTGCCGGACGGCGACGCCGGCCGGGCGGCCGGTGACGACCGCCACGGAGGCGACCTTCGGGGCGAGGGCGGCGAGCGCCGGCACCGCCTCCGGGTGCGCGCGGGCCTGCTCGGGGTCCGCCACGATCGGGGCGAGGGTGCCGTCGAAGTCGAGTCCGACCACCGTCTTGCCGGGATCGGCGAGGATCGCGGCGAGTCCGTCGCGGCCGGCCGGGGTGGCAGGCGTCGGCAGGGGGTCCATGGAGTGCGTCGAGTCCGTGTCCGCGGGGATGCCCATACGGCGACCTTAGCCGGGGGCGCCCCGCTCAGCGTTCCGTCCGTCGTTGTTCCCGCACCCGCCGCAGCCTGTTCACCGTCACCGGGTCGTGGGCGAGCGCCCTCCTGTCGTCCAGGAGGGCGTTCAGCAGCTGGTAGTAGCGCACGGGAGCCAGGCCCAGCTCCTCGCGGATGGCGCGCTCCTTCGCGCCCGGCCCCGAAAAACCCCTGCGCTCCAGGGCGAGGACGGCCCGTTCGCGGTCGTCGAGCTGGTCCTGATCCATGTCCTGAACCGTAGCCCCCGGCACCGACAGCGCCCTGCCGTGCGGCCTACTGCGCGCTCTCCGCCAGTGAGGCCGTGGACTGCAGCTGCGCCAGGGTTGCCTCGGGGCTGCCGCTCGGGGCGACCGCCTTGCCTATGTTCTTCTTCACCGCCGCGGCGACCTGCGCCCACGAGGTGTTGCCGACCGGGTACAGCTCGGACAGCGGCAGCTGGTCGAGGAACGGCTTGAGGTCGGCGTCCCGCTTGTCCGAACTCATGGCCTCGGACGCGGAGGTGGTGACCGGCAGCAGGTCGTACTCGCGGGAGAACGCGAGCACGTTCTTGGTGCTGTAGACGAAGTCGAGGAAGTCACCGACCTGCTCGGCGTGGCCGTTCTTCTTGAAGGCCATCATCCAGTCCGCGACACCCATCGCGTTCTTGCTCGCGCCGTCGGGCCCGGGCATCGGCACCATGCCGAACTTCACGCCCTTCTTCGCGGCGATCTTCATCAGCGAGGGGTGGCCGTTGAGCATGCCGACGTCGCCGTCGGCGAAGGCCGAGAAGGCGGCGGCGCGGTTGAGCTTGCCGGGCGGGACGGGACCGGTCAGGCCCTTGTCGACCAGGTCGTCCTTGAGCCAGTCGAAGGTGTCGACGTTCTGCGCGGAGTCGATGCCGTAGGTGCCGACGGCGTCGGTGTAGCCACCGCCGCCGCTCAGCAGCCACTGCATCGTCTCGGCCTGCGCCTCCTCGGGTCCGAGCGGCAGCGCGTACGGGTACTTCACACCCTGCTGCTTCAGCACCCTCGCGTCGGAGGCGAGCTCGCTCCAGGTCTTCGGCGGGGTGAGGCCGGCGCGCTTGAAGAGGGTCTTGTTGTAGAAGAGCAGCCGGGTGGAGGCCGCGAACGGCATCCCGTACTGCACACCCTTGACCTGGCCCGCGGTGGCGAGCTGGGAGGCGAGGTCGGCCTGCGCGGTGATGGAGAGCAGGTCGTCCGCCGTGTAGAGCAGGTCCTTGTCGGCGTAGTCGGCGTACGCGCCGATCTGCGCCATGTCGGGCTGCTTGCCGGCGTCGACCATCTCCTTGACCTTGCGGTCGACGTCGTTCCAGGAGTAGACGCTGACCTCGACCTTCACGTCGGGGTGCTTGCTCTCGTACTCCTTGACCAGGCCGTCCCAGTACTTCTTGGAGCTGTTGGCGGCGGAGTCGCCGTAGTCCGCGGCGACCAGTCTCAGGGTGACGTCCCCCGATCCGCCGCCGAGGCCGCAGCCACCGAGGACCGCCGTCATGCCCAGAGCGGACACCGCCGCGATCGTTCCTGTCCTACGCCGCTGCACTGCTTGTGACCCCAACCCTGCTGTCTCGCCGTTCAATATGTGGACACGACAGGTCTACACCACGTGAGTGGACTAGACCTCTCGCGGGTCCTGGGGCCACACTGTCCCCCGTGAGACATGTCATCGCCCTCGACGTGGGCGGCACCGGGATGAAGGCCGCACTGGCGGCGGCCGACGGCGAGCTGCTGCACCAGGCCCGCCGGGCGACCGGGCGCGAACGCGGGCCGGAGGCGGTCGTCGAGGGCATCCTCGACTTCGCCGCCGAGCTCAGCGCGTACGGCGCGGGGCGGTTCGGCGAGCCCGCGGCCGCGGCCGGCGTCGCCGTCCCCGGCATCGTCGACTCCGACCGGGGCATCGCCTCCTACTCGGCCAACCTCGGCTGGCGCGACGTCCCGCTGCGCGACCGGCTGTCCGCACTGCTCGGCGTGCCGGTGGCCCTCGGCCACGACGTGCGCACCGGCGGCCTCGCGGAGGGCCGCATCGGCGCGGGCAAGGGCGCCGACCGCTTCCTGTTCGTCCCCCTCGGCACCGGCATCGCGGGCGCCATCGGGATCTCCGGCCGGGTGGAGGCGGGCGCGCACGGCTTCGCCGGCGAGATCGGCCACATCGTCGTACGGCCCGGCGGCAGCCCCTGTCCGTGCGGGCAGACCGGCTGTCTGGAGCGGTACGCCTCCGCGGCGGCCGTCAGCGAGGCGTGGGCGGCGGCCTGCGGGGACCCCGACGCGGACGCCGCGGACTGCGCGAAGGCCGTCGCGTCCGGTGACCCGAACGCCGTCCGGGTCTGGCAGGAGGCGATCGACGCCCTGGCCGACGGCCTGGTCACCGCCCTCACCCTGCTGGACCCGCGCACCCTCATCATCGGTGGCGGCCTCGCGGAGGCGGGGGAAACCTTGTTCACGCCCCTGCGGGACGCCGTCCGCCGGCGGGTCACCTTCCAGAAACTGCCGTCGATCGTCCCCGCGGCGCTGGGGGACGGCGCCGGATGCCTCGGTGCCGGGCTGCTGGCCTGGGATCTCCTCGCAACAACGGACCGTACGGAGGTAACAACCTGATGGCCACTCCCCTAGGGGCGCGGGGAACTGCGCGACCAGCCACACCCGACCCGCAGCCCGCGACCGGCACAGCGCCCCTCGTCCTGTCCGGTGCCGACGTGGTCCTGCCCACCGGGACCGTCAAGGACGGCCGCGTGGCCGTCGACGGCACCCGCATCGCCGCCGGCGTCCCGGAGCACGCCCGGGTCGTCGACGCGACCGGCCACTGGGTGGTGCCCGGCTTCATCGACATCCACAACCACGGCGGCGGCGGAGCCGCGTTCTCCGGGCCGGCCGACGACGTGCTGAAGGCCGTCCGCGCGCACCGCGCCCACGGCACCACCACCCTCGTCACCTCGACCGTCACCGACGACATGGACTTCCTGGTCAAGCAGGCCGGCCTGCTGTCGGAGCTGGCCGAGCAGGGGGAGATCGCCGGGATCCACTTCGAGGGCCCGTTCATCTCGCCGTGCCGCAAGGGCGCGCACTCCGAGGCGCTGCTGCGCGACCCGGACCCGGCGGAGGTGCGCAAGCTGATCGACGCGGCGCGCGGCAGGGCCAGGATGGTCACGCTCGCCACCGAACTGCCGGGCGGCATCGACTCGGTGCGGCTGCTGGCCGAGCACGGCGTGATCGCGGCGGTCGGGCACACGGACGCGACGTACGAGCAGACGGTGGCGGCGATCGAGGCCGGCGCCACGGTCGCCACGCACCTGTTCAACGCGATGCCGCAGATCGGCCACCGGGCACCCGGCCCGATCACGGCCCTCCTGGAGGACGAGCGCGTCACGGTCGAGCTGATCAACGACGGCACGCATCTGCACCCCGCCTCCCTCCAGCTGGCGTTCCATCACGCGGGCGCGCGGCGGGTGGCGTTCATCACCGACGCGATGGACGCGGCCGGTGCGGGCGACGGGCGCTATCTGCTCGGGCCGCTGGAGGTCGAGGTCAGCGAGGGGGTGGCGCGGCTGGTGGAGGGCGGTTCGATCGCGGGCTCGACGCTCACCATGGACCGGGCGTTCAAGCGGGCGGTGACCGTGGACCGGCTGCCGGTCGAGGACGTGGTCGCGGCGGTCTCGGCCAACCCCGCGAAGCTCCTGGGCATGTACGACACCGTCGGCTCGCTGGAGCCCGGGAAGGACGCCGACCTGGTGGTCCTCGACGAGCACTTCGACCTCAAGGGCGTGATGCGCCGGGGCGAATGGGTGGTCGATCCCCAACTGGGGTGATCTGTCCCGCTGTTGAGGGCGGCGGTTGTCCTGGGAGACTGGGACGGCCGCCGTCCGTTTGGCATGATCACCCTGCCGGACGGACAGATCCATCATCGGGGGAGGTCGCACAGGTGATCCTCACGGTCACGCTGAACACCGCTCTCGACATCACGTACCGCGTGCCGGCGCTCAAGCCGCACGCCACCCACCGGGTCACCGAGGTGATCGAACGGCCCGGCGGCAAGGGCGTGAACGTGGCGCGGGTGCTCGCGGCGCTGGGACACGAGGTGACGGTCACCGGCTTCACGGGCGGTGCCACGGGCCGCATGGTCCAGGACGGCCTGACCGCGGTCGCGGGGCTGGTGGACGCGCTCGTGCCGGTCGAGGGCCGGACGCGGCGCACGATCGCGCTGGTGGACGAGCGGACCGGCGACACCACCCAGCTCAACGAACCCGGCCCCACCGTCACGCCCGCCGAGTGGGCCGCCTTCCAGGAGGCCTACGAGGGACTGCTCGCGACGGCGTCCGCGGTGGCGCTGTGCGGCAGTCTGCCGCCGGGGGTGCCGGTGGGTGCGTACGCGGGCCTGGTGCGGGCCGCCAAGGCGGCCGCCGTCCCCGTCCTCCTGGACACCAGCGGCGAGCCGCTGCGCCGGGGTGTCGCGGCGCGCCCCGATCTGATCAAGCCCAACGCCGACGAACTGGCCGAACTCACCGGCTCCCACGATCCGTTGCGCGCCACCCAGGACGCCCGCCGGCGGGGCGCCCGCGCGGTGGTGGCCTCCCTCGGCACGCAGGGCCTGCTGGCGGCGACCCCCGAGGGCCGCTGGCGCGCTGCACCCCCCGCCCGCCTCCACGGCAACCCCACGGGAGCCGGCGACTCGGCGACGGCGGGCCTCCTGTCGGGCCTGGTGGAACACCTCCCCTGGCCCGCCCGCCTCACCCGCGCGGTGGCCCTCTCGGCGGCGACGGTCCTGTCGACGACGGCGGGCGAATTCGACCGCACGACGTACGAGGACCTGACGGACCGGATCGTGGTGACGCACGAGGTCAGCGCGGCCTGATCGCACACGGCCGCAACGACCGGTTTTTGCAACACACGTTCGCAAATCCCCTATATGATCATTCGCGACCACGGATCTCCCTGACCAGAGATCCGGCGCTATTCATGTGGGGGAAGTCATGCACAAGGCAAGGAAGTTCGCCCGTCTCGCCGCCGTCGGCGTGGCCTCGGTGGGCCTCGTCGCGTCCATGAACGCCGTGGCGACGGCGGACGCCGGGACCGTGAAGCCGACGGCCGCCGCGGCCCAGGAGTGGGGCGGCGGCTGGAACAACGACCGGGACGTCAGCATCCGGGAGAAGCCCAGCACCACCGCTCGCAAGGTCGGAACCCTGAAGAAGGGGAAGATCGTCAAGTGCTGGGTGTCCGGCTGCAGCGCGGTGGACGGCGGCAACTACAAGTGCACCAGCAGCTCGCCGACCGAGCACCGCTGGCACGAGGTCCGCTGGAACGGCAAGAAGGCCTACGCCGCGACGAGCTGCCTGGAATGGGGTCGCGTCGAGTGACCTGAGCGGCACCGCTCCATGCGTCGGTGGCCGTCCCTGCGGCCACCGACCCGTGCCACTCCGCCCGGCTAGTCCTTGACCTGCCCGGCCTTGAGCCACAGCTGGTCCAGCAGGACGTTGCACTTGTCGCCGGCCTGGCAGGAGATCGAGATCGTGTTGGTGCCCTTGTTGAGGGTCGGCCACGCGTAGGTCTTCGTCCAGCCCTTCGCGAAGTCACCGTCGGCGGCATGTGCGAAGTTGCCCAGATTCAGCTTGCTGCCGAACGGCTTGCCGTTGACGGTCAGCGTCATCGACTGGTCCTCACCGGCCGCACTGAAGCCCGCGAAGAGGGTGTAGACGCCGTCCTTGGGAATGCCGTTGACGTTCCAGGTGACCGAGGCACCCGTCGCGTTGAAGCCGGTCACGTAGATGCCGCCGTCGGCACTCGCACCCTTGATGTCGGACGCGGTGCTCGTGCCGCCGTCCAGGCGCAGGGCCTTGGCGTCGATCTTCGGCAGGTCCGCCGCCTGCGCACTGCTGCTCGCCGACGAGCTCGGCTGCGAGCTCTGCTGTGACGACGGGGCGCTCGAGTTGTCGCCGCTCGCCTTGTCCTTCTGGTCGTCGCCGCCCATCATCGCGATGCCGATGCCGATCACGACCGCGGCGACCACCGCGATCGCGCCGATCAGCAGGCCCTTGGTGTTGGGGCCGCCGCCGCGGCCGCCGCCCGTGGGCGAGGGCTGCTGCACGGGGGCCGTGGGGGCGCCGCCGCCCGGCAGGGTCTCCGGCGCGGCGTAGTGGGCGTTCGGCGAGCCGTAGGCGGCCTGCTGCTGCGGTATCTGTCCGTAGGCGGCCGTCTGCTGCGCCGGCTGGCCGTACTGCCGCTGGCCGACCGCGCGGACCCGGTTGACGGAGTTCGGGTAGCCGTAACCGCCGGAGGGCGGCTGGGCTCCGTTGGCCTGCCCGTCGGCGTAGAGGTAGCCGAACGGGTCGTCGTCCTCGGGCGTACTGGCGCCGTTGTTGCCGGACGTCATCCCTTGGTACTCCTCAGCAGGTGCGGGTCGCGTGCGATCGATGGGGTCAGAATGGCGAGCCTACCCGCTCCGGGTGACCCAAACGGGTGACTCGGATCGCATCAGCTCGCTGACCTGGTGATCAACCCGCGCGTCTGTGCTGTTTGGGACGAGATCGTTTCTCTACGTACATCCGCTCGTCGGCAGACTTCAACACTTCGTCCGCAGTCATTCCACAGTGCGCCCATCCGATGCCGAAACTGGCACCCACGCGCATGGCCCGCCCGTCGACCCGGATCGGCTGGATGATCTCGTTGCGCAGCCGGACCGCGAGGTCCTGCGCGTCGGCCCGCCCCAGCCCGTCGGCCAGCACCACGAACTCGTCACCGCCGAGCCGCGCCACCGTGTCGCCGTCTCGCACGCCGCGCGACAGCCGCCGGGCGACCTCGATGAGCACCGCGTCACCCGCGTTGTGCCCGAACCGGTCGTTGATCGACTTGAAGCCGTCGAGGTCGCAGAAGAGGACCGCGAGCCCCTTGGTGCCGTCGTCATGGTCGTTCGCCGGCGCGGCGGTGTGCACGTGGTGGTCGAAGCCGTCGAACACCTCGACGCCGCCGCCCGGCCGGAAGTCGAAGCCGTGGCCGTTCGCGTCGAAGGCCGGGTGGCCGTAGGCCGCGTCCAGGGACTCCAGCGCGCCGGGGTGGGTGGGGCGGTGGCACAGGCGCGAGGACAGCCGCGACCGCAGCTCGGCCGAGTTCGGCAGGCCGGTGAGCGAGTCGTGCGAGGCGCGGTGGGCGAGCTGCAGCTCGCGGCGCTTGCGCTCCTCGATGTCCTCGACGTGCGTGAGCAGGAAACGGGGGCCGTCCGCGGCGTCGGCGACGACGCTGTTGCGCAGCGACACCCACACGTACGTGCCGTCGCGGCGCCCGAGCCGGAGCTCCGCCCGTCCTCCCTCGGCGGACGTCCGCAGCAGCGTGCCGATGTCCTCGGGGTGGACCAGGTCGGAGAAGGAGTAGCGGCGCATCGCGGAGGCGGGGCGGCCGAGCAGCCGGCACAGCGCGTCGTTGGTGCGCAGGATCCGGCCGTGCTGGTCGCCGCCCATCTCGGCGATGGCCATGCCGGAAGGGGCGTACTCGAACGCCTGGCGGAAGCTCTCCTCGCTGGCGCGCAGCGCCTGCTGCTCGCGCTCGAGCCTGACCAGCGCGCGCTGCATGTTGGCGCGCAGGCGGGCGTTGCTGATCGCGATGGCCGCCTGGAACGCGTACATCTGGAGCGCTTCGCGGCCCCATGCGCCCGGCTTGCGGCCGTTGCGCGGCCGGTCCACGGACAGGACGCCGATCAGCTCGCCGCAGGAGCCGCCCGGACCACCGGGCGTGTACATGGGCGCGAACAGCCGGTCGGAGGGGTGCCACTCGTCCTCGAAGCGGGGCGCGGGCCCGTCGGTGTACCACTGCGGGACGTCGTCGTCGTCGAGGACCCAGCCCTCGGTGTGCGGTATGAAGACCAGGTCGCCCCAGTGCTCGCCCATGCCCAGCCGGCGCTCCCAGGACTCGCGGGAGCCGACACGGCCCGTGATGAGAGCCTCCGCCGCCGCGTTGCCCGCGAAGGCGGCGACCACGAGGTCGCTGTCGGGGCGGACGAGGTTGACGCACGCCAGCTCGTAGCCGAGGCCTTTGACCACGCCTTCCGCGACCGTCTGCAGGGTGTCCGCCAGGCTTCGGGCCGTGTTCATGTCAGCCATGACCTGGTGCAGTTGTCGCAGGGTCGCAAGACGGACGTAGGGCTCCGACTCGGTCTCCATGCTCGCCCTCCCCCCGAGACCTCGCAGTGAATCAAGGGTTCTCATCGGCGTATCGTTCCTGGCAGCTTCCCAGCCACTGAATCACAGCGCGCTGCCCACTCGGTACACAGGGTCAACAATTAGTGGCCCTTGTGACTCAAGTCACAGCCAAAGATGAACAATTGAGTGGTGTTTCTGCGTTTTCCCTGTGCGTTTACCGAACGCAAACTTTGTGACTATGTAGGGATGACGCACAAGAGTACGCGCTCCGTCACAACTCCTTCCCGGACTCGGTCGGTGGACCTAGGTCCGTTCTGGGACCGGGGCCCGATGCGGCCCGCGCAGAGCGGAGATTAGCGTTTTCCGCGTGCCGAACACTCCCCTTGCCGCATTCCCGATCACTGCTCAGTCCGCCTCCGGGCATGCTGAGGGGGTGAGCAACGACGAGTTCCGCGCGGCGATGTCCCGCCTGGCCGCGGGCGTGGTCCTGGTGACCGCACAGGAGCCGCCGCTGGACCCCGACGACCCGTCGGCGCCGGGCGGCGAGGACGTCGGCATGACGGCGACGGCCTTCATGTCGGTCTCCCTGGACCCGCCCCTGGTGATGGTCAGCCTGCGCACGGGCGCCCGCATGGACGACCTGCTCGACGAACAGCCCCTGTGGGCGGTCTCGGTGCTCTCCGAGAGCCAGCGCCACATCGCCGGCCGCTTCGCCATGAAGGGCCGCATCAGCGACCGCCTGCTCTTCGAGGACATCCCCTACGCCCGCGGCGAGGTGACCGGCGCGCCCCTGGTGCGCGGCGCCCTGGCCACCCTGGAGTGCCGGACCGAGCAGCGGGTCGTGGCCGGCGACCACACCCTGGTGATCGGCCGCGTCCTGACGGCGTCCGTACCGAGCGCGGACGGCGGCCCGCTGGCCTACTTCCGCGGCCGCTACCGGCAGTTGGGCTGACCGGGACTCCGCCGGCCCCGGCCTGCGACTTCCGCCGGCCTGCGCCCCCCGCCGGCCCGCCACTTCCACCGGCCCGCGACATCCACCGGCCCGCGACATCCGCTGACCTGCGGCCCCCCGCCGGCCTGCCACCTCCGCCCGCCTGCGACCCCACCGCCCCGTAACTCCCGCCGACCTGCGACCCCTGCCGGCCTGCCACCTCCGCCCGCCCGCGACCCCGGCCCGCCTGCCACTCCCACCGACCTGCCACTCCAACCGCCTGCGACCCCGCCGGCCAGCCACTCCGCCCGCCTGCGACCCCGCCGCCCCGTAACTCCCGCTGACCTGCGAATTCCGTGGCACGCGTGCGTGGCGGCCGCCTAGGGTGCGGTCATGACGACGACCGGGCCCCGCCTCGAAGAGATCACGCCGCGCAATCTCGAGGCCGCACTGGGCATCCGCATCCGTCCCGATCAGGAGCACGCGGTGGAGCCGGTGGCGCACTCTCTCGCCGAGGCGTACGTCCGCCCGCCGGGGGTCGCCTGGCCCCGCCTGATCGTCGACGGCGACCGCCCGGTCGGCTTCCTGATGGCCTTCCTCGACATCGACTGGCACGGCGACGGCACCGTCCACCGCTCCGGCCTGTGGCGGCTCAACATCGCCGCCGCCGAACAGGGGCGCGGCTACGGCCGGTACGCCGTCGAGTCCGTCGCCGCCGAGATCCGCCGGCGCGGCGGCAGGCAGTGCCACGTCACCTGGCACCCCGGTCCGGACGGCCCCGAGGGCTTCTACCTGGGACTGGGCTTCCGGGTCACCGGAGAGCAGAGCGGCGGCCAGAGGGTCGGCGTCCTGGAGCTGGCGTAGCGCGGCCCCGCTAGACGAGCTCGATGTCCAGCGCGGCGACCCGCTCGGGGTCCGTCACGATCTCGATCACGGCGATCCGGTCCCGTACGAAGGTGAAGGCGAGGGCCCGGTCGAGACGGTCCTCCAGGAAGATCGCGAGTCCGGTGGCGCCGCCCACCAGCGCGGGACGCGCCACGTACGCGAAGTGGGCGAAGCTCGACGCGCCCCTGGCCACGCCCTGCGCCCCCGAGGTGACGCCGACGTCGGTACGCGCGACGACGTCCGGGTCGAGCAGCTCGACCAGCGCCTCGAAGTCGCCCTCCCGCGCCGCCGCCAGGAACGCGTTCACGACCTCCCGCTGGCGCACCAGGTCCCGGTCGGGCAGGTCGGCGCCCTGCACCCGGCGCCGCGCCCGGCTGGCCAGCTGCCGCGCCGCCACCGGGCTGCGCCCCACGATGTCCCCGACCTCCTCGTAGGGCACCGCGAACAGGTCGTGCAGGACGAACGCCAGCCGCTCGGCGGGCGACAGCGTCTCCAGCACGACGAGCAGCGCGACGCCCACGGAGTCGGCGAGCAGCGCGTCCTGCTCGGGACCGGCCACGGACGCGTCCGCCACCGGCGCCGTGGTCTCCAGCGGCTCCTCCGCGCGGGACTTGCGGGAGCGAAGCATGTCCAGGCAGACCCGGCCGACCACCGTGGTCAGCCAGCCACCGAGGTTCTCGACCTGCCGGGTGTCGGAACGGCTCAGCCGGAACCAGGCCTCCTGCACCGCGTCGTCGGCCTCCGCGCCCGAGCCGAGCATGCGGTAGGCGACGGCGCGCAAATGAGATCGGTGCGATTCGAAACGCCGCGCAAGGAATTCGTCGTCCGCCGGAAATACGTTCTCGTTCATCGCCACAGCTCCTCGCAGCCGGCCCCTTGTCGACGACTTGACGAACGGGACGCCGCGGATGTGACAAAGGACGTTCTACGACGACGTATTGAGCGTTTGCTTTCTCAGCCCCAGTCCCGCCCCGACCGCCCACGCTTCGTGTCGGAGCGCTGCTTCTTCTCGCGCAGCCGGCGCTCATTGATCCCGCGGGGAATCCGGGTCGCCCGGCGCGGCTTGGGCGGCGGTGCCGTCGCCTCGGCCAGGAGCGCCGCGAGGCGGACCGCGGCGGTCTCGCGGTTACGCCACTGCGAACGGTGCTCGGAGGCGCGCACGGAGACGACGCCGTCGACGAGCCGGCCGGACAGCCGCTCCAGCGCCCGCCGCTTCCACATCTCGGGCAGCGCCTGCGTGGCCGCCAGGTCGAAGCGCAGCTCCACCTGCGAGTCGCTGGTGTTGACGTGCTGCCCGCCGGGCCCCGACGACCGCGAGAAACGCCACATGAGCTCGGCCTCGGGGAGCGAGACCGAGCCGCGGATGACATAGGGACCGGACATGCCCCCATCGTCGCGCGGCTGACCGGCACACGTCACGCGAATATCGTTCACCGCAAGTTCGGTAAAGAAAGTAAAGAGACGCGGAACCTTCCGTACCCCTGCTGGCGTTCATACAGGTAGCTGTAGCTTCGTGCCGTACTGCCCGTGCGGCACGCACTGCCGTACACATACGAGGGAAAGGACTCCCAACCATGGCTGTAAGCCTGTCCAAGGGTGGCAACGTCTCGCTCACCAAGGAGGCTCCGGGCCTGACCGCCGTCACCGTGGGCCTCGGCTGGGACGTCCGCACCACCACCGGCACGGACTTCGACCTCGACGCGTCCGCCATCGCGGTCAACACGCAGGGCAAGGTCTTCTCGGACGCGCACTTCGTGTTCTTCAACAACAAGCAGACCCCGGACAACACCATCGTCCACACCGGCGACAACCGCACCGGTGAGGGCGAGGGCGACGACGAGGCGATCAACGTCAACCTGGCGGGCCTCCCGGCCGACATCGACAAGATCGTCTTCCCGGTCTCGATCTACGACGCGGAGAACCGCTCGCAGAACTTCGGCCAGGTGCGCAACGCCTACATCCGCATCATCAACCAGGCCGGCGGCACCGAGATCGCCCGCTACGACCTCTCGGAGGACGCGGCGACGGAGACGGCCATGGTCTTCGGCGAGCTCTACCGCAACGGCGCGGAGTGGAAGTTCCGCGCAGTCGGCCAGGGCTACGCCTCGGGCCTGGTGGGCATCGCCCAGGACTTCGGCGTGAACGTCTGACGTACCCAGCACCGAGCGGGAGCCCCCGGCCGTGTGGCCGGGGGCTCCGGCGTTTCGGTCCGGGCCGCATCCGGCCTCCCACCGGCTCCCGGAATTCCGCGCTCCGGTGCCGCGGACGGCTCACCGACATCCACCCCACGCCCCATGGTCCCCGGTATGCCACCCGCAAGGACTTCGTCCACGGCGAGGACGTCACCATCGCCGTCTGGACGATCTCCACGGCCGACCTGCCGCGCTATCCGGAGTAAGTGAGCTCGCGATCGTCCCCCGGGCGTATACGGTCCCGCCATGTTCCTCGAACGGCTCGCGCCGGCAGACGGCGCCCTCCCCGGTGAACTGCTCACCGAGCTGACCGCCCTGTACGCCTCCAACCGCGAGTTCCACGCGCTGAGCGGGGACTTCCCCGACCCGGACGACATCCGGCCCGAGCAGGTCGCGACCGCGCTGGCCGACGAGTTCGTGAACCCGGACGTCGAGGTGCTGCTCGCCCGCAGCGAGGGGCAGCTCGTCGGGATCGCGATCACCCTCGCCCATCACCCCGACCCGTCCGACCCGGACCCGTGGATCGGCCTGCTGATGGTGGACGCGGGGCTGCACGGCCAGGGCCACGGCCGCCGTCTGGCCGCACTCGTCGAGGACCGCTTCCGCGAGACGGGCCGCGACGCCGTCCGCCTGGCCGTACTCGACAACAACCCCAAGGCCCTCGCCTTCTGGACCACCCTCGGCTACCACCCGATCGACCGCCGCACGGACCTCCAACTGGGCCGCCCCTGCACAGTGCTACGCAAGGAACTGACGACCCCGGCCGAGTGAGCCGCACCGGCGCCGGTGCAGTATGCGGGCGTGGAGTGGACGACTTTGGCCGCAACGGGTCTCGGCGCACTGATCGGCGTGGGCTCGACCCTGCTCGCCGACCGCGCTCGCCGGCGACGCGACGCGGCCGCACGCGACCACCAGGAGCGCAAGGACATCTACGTCACCTGCCTGACGAAGTACCGCCTGGCCTACGAGTCCATGTACCCGGCGGCCGGTGCCCACAGCGGCCGGGACACGCTGAACGCGGCCGTGCGGGAGGCGTTCCGGGCATCAGGCTGCGACGAGGTTCGCGAGTCGGCACTGATCTGCGCGCCCCAGGAACTGTCCGACGTGCTGGAGGACGTCTACGCCACCCTCCGCGAGCTGCAGGACATACTCGCCGCCGCGGAACCTCCCCTGGACTCACCGGAGTTCCACGAGCACCGGCTCCGCCACGGACAGGCGGTCTGGGCGGCGCGGGCCGCGATGCGACGGGACCTCGACCGCCAGGTGTGACGTTGCACGCCCCAACTCCGCTTACAGAACATGGAGTTGACCCGGCCCGCACCGTCCGTATAGCGGATCGTCGGTAACGACTTTCGGACACGATCACGTAAAGTTTTTTGATGGTGACCTGCCAAAGAGGCCGGTCCGGGTGTCACCCTCTCCTCGCTCGCCGCAACTCTGTGCCCCACCTGTGCCCCAACCATGAGGCCAGCCCTAAGGAGACCGAGTGAGTCAGCATCGCCACGCCCTGCGCACCGCCGCCCTGATCGGCTCGGCGGCCATGGTCGTGCTCGCCCTGCAGAACGGCGCCACCGCGGCCCCCGCCCACCCGAGCGGCGCCACCGCAGTCCCCCTCACAGCTTCCGCCCGCGCAGCGGCGCTCAAGTCGGCCCAGGAGAGCTCCGGTTCCACGGCGCGTGAACTCGGGCTCGGCGCCCAGGAGAAGCTCATCGCCCAGGACGTCGTCAAGGACGCCGACGGCACCGTCCACACCCGTTACGAGCGCACGTACGCCGGCCTGCCCGTCCTCGGCGGCGACCTGGTCACCCACGTGACGAAGTCCGGCGCCCTCAAGGGCGTCAGCAAGGCGACGAAGGCCCGGATATCCGTGGCTTCCACCGACGCCACCGTCTCCACCGCGAGCGCGAAGAAGACCGCGCTGAAGACCGCCGCGGGTTCCACCAAGGCGACCTCCGCCACCGCCCGCAAGGTCGTCTGGGCCGCCGGCGCCAAGCCCGTCCTCGCCTACGAGTCCGTCGTCAAGGGCCTCCAGGACGACGGCACCCCGAGCGAACTGCACGTCGTCACGGACGCCCGCACCGGCAAGAAGATCTACTCCTACGAGGCCGTCGACACCGGCACGGGCACCAGCGAGTACAGCGGCACGGTGACCATCGGCACCACCGCCTCCGCCTCCGGCGGCTACGACCTCGTCGACGCCGGCCGCGGCGGCCACAAGACGTACGACCTGAACGGCGGCACGAACGGCACCGGCACCCTCTTCCACGACGCCGACGACAAGTGGGGCGACGGCACCCCCGCCAACCGCCAGACCGCCGCCGTCGACGCCGCCTACGGCGCCGCCGTCACCTGGGACTTCTACAAGTCCGCCTTCAACCGCAACGGCATCGCGGGCGACGGCAAGGCCGCCTACTCCCGCGTCCACTACGGCAACGCGTACGTCAACGCCTTCTGGGACGACAACTGCTTCTGCATGACGTACGGCGACGGCTCGGGCAACAACCACCCGCTCACCGCGCTGGACGTGGCCGGACACGAGATGAGCCACGGCCTGACCGCCGCGACGGCCGGCCTGAAGTACAGCCGTGAGTCGGGCGGCCTGAACGAGGCCACCTCCGACATCTTCGGCACCTCGGTGGAGTTCTTCGCCAACAACTCCTCCGACCCCGGTGACTACCTCATCGGCGAGAAGATCGACATCAACGGCGACGGCACCCCGCTGCGCTACATGGACAAGCCCAGCAAGGACGGCGGCTCGGCCGACTACTGGTCGCGCAACGTCGGCCGCCTCGACGTCCACTACTCCTCCGGCGTCGCGAACCACTTCTTCTACCTGCTGAGCGAGGGCAGCGGCGCGAAGACCGTCAACGGGGTCTCGTACAACTCCCCGACCTACGACGGCTCGACGGTCACCGGCATCGGCCGCGACAAGGCCGACCAGATCTGGTACCGGGCGCTGAGCACGTACTTCACCTCGTCGACGAACTACGCGGGCGCCCGCACCGGCACCCTGCAGGCCGCGAGCGACCTGTACGGCGCGGGCAGCGCCGAGTACAACGCGGTGGCCGCCGCCTGGAAGGCGGTCAACGTCAACTGACCTGACGAGAAAGGGCGGTACGGCCGGACCGTTCGTCGCGACGGCCTCCTCACGGACGGTCCGGCTTCCCCTCCCCGTACAGCCAGGTCTTCCAGATCGGGCCGAAGTCCTTGTCGGGCGCCATCTTCTCCACGTACGCCGTGAAGTCCGCCGTGCCGGCGTTGCCGTGGCGGTGGGCGGCGGCCCAGCCCTGGATGATGTCGTAGAAGGTGTCGTCGCCGACCGTCTGCCGGATCTTGTGCAGGACCATCGCGCCGCGGGCGTAGACCGGGTCGTCGGAGATGTGGCCGGCGCCGCTCGGCCTGCCGGGCGGGAAGGCCCAGATGTCCGGGTAGTCGTCCTCGCCGTGGGCGTAGAGCTCGTCGAAGGTCTTCTGCGCGCTGTCGCCGCCGTGGTCCTCGTCCCACAGCCACTCCGCGTAGGTCGCGAAGCCCTCGTTGAGCCACATGTCCCGCCAGGTCTTCGGCGTGACGGAGTCGCCGTACCACTGGTGGGCGAGCTCGTGGACGAGCGTCTCGGTGTCGGGGGCGCCGGGGAAGACGGGCCGGGTCTGGGTCTCCAGGGCGTACTCGGCGTCCTGCGGGCGGTCGACGATCGCGCCGGTGGAGGAGAAGGGGTACGGCCCGAAGTTGTACTCCTCCCACCGCACGATCTCGGGGATCTTCGCGAGCACCTTCCGGCTCGCCTTCGCCTGGGACGGATCGACCGCGACGTACGCCGGCAGCCGGTCCTTGCCGATGGTGTACCGGCTGATGTCGTAGTGGCCGACGGCGACCGTGGCCACGTAGCTCGCCATCGGCTCGGCGGTGTGCCACCTGAAGGTCGTGCCTCCCGTGCCGTTCGTCTCGCCCGTCAACTCCCCGTTGGACACGGCCTGGAGGCCCTTCGGCACGGTGACCGCGATGTCGTACGCCGCCTTGTCGGAGGGGTGGTGGTTGCCGGGGAACCAGGTCATGGAGCCGACCGGCTCGCCGAGCGCGAGCGCGCCGTCGGCCGTGCGCAGCCAGCCCTCGTGGGAGCCGTCGGCGTCGGTGAGGGTCTGCGGGGTACCGGAGTAGCGCACGGTGACGCGGAAGGTCTCGTGGTCGGCGAGGTCGTCGTGGGGGCGGACGGTGAGCTCCTGCCCGGCGCGGTTCCAGCGGGCGGGCCGGCCCTCGACGGTGACGTCGTCGACGTGCAGCCCCTCCAGGTCGAGATCGAAGGCGGAGAGGTCCTTCGTGGCGCGGGCGGTGAGGGTCGCGGTGCCGGTGAGGCGGTGGCCGGAGGGGTCGTAGGCGAGTCTCAGGTCGTAGTGGCCGACGTCGTACCCGCCGTTGCCGGCCTTCGGAAAGTACGGATCGTGCACACCGGAGCCGCCCGGGGTGCCGTGCACACCGCCGTCGCACGCGGTGAGGGCGAGGGCGAGCAGGACGGCGGCCGGGACAACCGGTACGGATCGGGACACGGCTGCGATCCTAGGACGGCTCGTACGCCGCTTCGACCGCGCGGGGCCGGGCCGGCTTCACCCCTCCGGCCCGCATGACACCATCTCGTACGTGCTCGACATCGGCTACGCCCTCTCCAACCGCTTCCCGGACCCCCCGCAGACCGACTACCGCCGCGCTGACGTCCACGCGCTGCGGCACGACCTGTTCTGCGGCGACGTCTATCTCGCCGACGTCAAGGCGGACCGGGAACTGTCCACAGCCTGGGGATGGGTGCCGGTGCTCGACTTCGCGTGGGCGCTGTGCGACATCGTGGAACGGCTGGACCGGGACCCGGCGGGGTCGCGCGCCGCACGCCCCCAGCACGCCGAGATCGACTTCACCGAGTCGACCGACCGGATGCTCTTCGAGCGCCGCTTCGG
The DNA here is from genome assembly GCF_042800575.1 of Streptomyces sp. NPDC057616. Classification (NCBI taxonomy): domain Bacteria; kingdom Bacillati; phylum Actinomycetota; class Actinomycetes; order Kitasatosporales; family Streptomycetaceae; genus Streptomyces; species Streptomyces sp. NPDC057616. Next base: position 121,906 of record NZ_JBHVGU010000004.1, on the reverse strand, counting down.
ATGGGTGGACGTGGAGGCGGACTGGATGCCGGGCGACGAACCGCCCCTCACCTTCTCGCATGCAGAACTCCGCCGCGAGGCGCGGGACTTCCTGCACGACCTGATCGCCGACCTGGTGGACATGCACGACGACCTCGGCGAGAACCCGGCGATCTGGACACTGCAGGCCCGCTTCCCCCGGGTCGGGTGACGTCCACGGGCGCAGGCACAGTCCGCCCACCGGCGCCTGCAAAGTCAGCCCACCGGCGTCGCCCCCCTCAGGCGCCGGCGCAGTTCACACCGGCACCGGCACGTTCCGCCTCCGGCGCCCGCGCCGGCACAGTCCGCCACCGGCGCCCGCACCCCCGCCGCTGACCCCCCTCAGCCCTCCACCCTGATCCCCATCTCCCCCGCCAGCACCAGCGCCAGATCCATCAGCTGCGCCGGGCTGATCACCGCCCCCGCCAGCCGGTCCACGCCCCGCGCGATCCCCAGCTCCACCACGCCCCGCAGATCCACGTCCTTGAGCACCGCCGCGGTGAGGTCCGCCTCCTTCAGGACGCAGTCCACGAACTCAACGCGCTCCAGCACGGCACCGCCGAGATCGGGCTCGACCAGGACGCAGCTCTCGAAGACGACGTCCTTCAGCCGGGCCGTACGCAGGTTCAGGTAGTCGATCTTGCCGCCGCGGACGACGACGCGCTCCAGCACGGCGCCGTGCAGCTGCACACCGCCGAGACGGGCGTCGACCAGCTCGACGTCGCGCAGGGTGGCCTCGGCGAGGTCCGTGCCGACGCCTCTCAGCCCCGTCAGGGACGAGTCGAGGATGCGGGCCTTGTGCAGCCTCGTCTCGTCCACCGCGCACCCCGTCAGCGCGCAGTCCATGAACCGGGCGCCCCCGCCGTCCTGCCCGGCGAGATCCACCTCACGGAACTCCAGCCCGTCGTAGTCCCCGTCGGGCTCCAGCTCCCCGCCCCCGAACGGCTCCAGCGGAGGCAGCCGCACCTCGGGCCGCCGCGCCCCCTTCACCGGCCCGCGGGAACCTCCCCCACCGCTCGCCGCACCCGGACCGCCCGCCGCTCTCCTCGCCATGGCCCCATCCTGCACCCCGCCTCTGACAATCCCTCTGACCAGGCAGAACACGGCCGTTGTCACATTCCGGGTGCCGGAAACCGTCGTATCAACGAAAAGCGAAGGTCCGACACCGAGGGGGAGCCCACCCATGCACCGCATCACCGTCATCGGCGGCGGTTTCGCCGGACTCACCGCGGCCGTCACCGCTGCCGAGGCGGGCGCCAAAGTGACCGTGTACGAGGCCCATCACACACTCGGCGGACGAGCCCGCACGGCCGAGGGCCCGTACCGGACGAACGACGGACCGCACGCCCTCTACAGCGGCGGCCCGCACTGGACCTGGCTCAGACAGCGCGACCTGCTCGGCACGCTCGCCCCGCTCCCGCCCCTGGAGGCGGCCCGGCTACGGCTGCGCCACCACGGCGTGCTGCGCCGCACCCCGCCCTTCGCGATGCTCAAACTGCTGCGCCATGGACTCCAGCAGGCGCCCGTAGACGCCGACTTCATGAGCTGGGCCACCCGGATCGCGGGCGAGGAGGGCGCCCGTGCCGCCGCCCACTACTCCGCCGTCGCCCTCTTCCACCACGACCCGGGCGCCCTGTCCGCCGCCTTCGTGCAGGAGCGGCTGCGCCGCGCCACCAAGCTGCCGCCCGAGGCGCACTATCCGCGCGGCGGCTGGGCGAGCGTCATCGACCGGATGGCCGCGCGGGCCTGGAACCTCGGCGTACGGATGGAGACGCTGTCCCGCGTCGACACCCTGCCGGACGACGGTCCCGTGATCGTCGCCACCTCCCTCGACGCGGCCCGGCGGCTGCTCCGCGACGACTCCCTGACCTGGACCGGCGGCCGTACGACACTCGTCGATCTCGCCGTGCGGACCCGGCGCGGGGACGCCTTCGCGGTGTCCGACCTCGACGCCCCGGGCTGGCTGGAGCGGTTCACCGCGCAGGACCGTTCCCTCGCACCGGCCGGCGAGCAGCTGATCCAGGGGCAGATCCCCATCGCCCCGCACGAGTCGAAGGCCGACGGCACGGCCCGCGCCGAGCAGCTTCTCGACCTCGGCTTCGAGGGCTGGCGCGAGCGCGTCACCTGGCGGCGCGACTCCGTCGCGAACGGCCGGACCGGCGCCGTCGACCTGCCCGGCACCAGCTGGCGCGACCGGCCCGCCATCGACCGCGGGGGCGGCGTCTACCTCGCCGGCGACCAGGTCGCGGCCCCGGGTGTCCTGTCGGAGGTCTCCTTCAACAGCGCCCTCACCGCGGTCTCCCTGGCCCTCGGCCGCCACTCCCTTGACCTCAAGCAAGCTTGAGGTTGAAGAGTGGGGCTCTCACGAACAGTTGGGGGATTCACCATGCACGCCATCCGCCTGCACGCCTTCGGTCCGGCCGAGAACCTCCGGCTCGAGGAGGTCGCCGACCCCGTGCCCGGCCCCGGCCAGATCCGCGTCGCCGTCGAGGCCGCGGGGGTGCACCTGCTCGACACCGCCCTCCGCGAGGGCCTGCGGGGGCCGCTGCCCGAGCCGCCCCGGCTGCCCACCGTCCCGGGCCGCGAGGTCGCCGGCGTCGTCGACTCGCTCGGCGAGGGCGTCGCCGAACTCTGGCTCGGCAGGCGCGTCGTGGCCCATCTCGGATTCGCGCCCGGCGGCTACGCAGAGCTGGCCGTCGTCGACGTCGACCGGGCGCACGAGATCCCCGCGAACCTGGACGCCGCCGAGGCGGTCGCCATGATCGGAACGGGCCGTACGGCGATGGGCATCGTGCAGTTCGCCGAGCTGGGCCCGGGCTCCGTGGCCGTGATCCCGGCGGCCGCGGGCGGCATCGGCACCCTGCTCGTGCAGTACGCGAAGAACACCGGCGCGGTGGTCGTCGGTCTCGCGGGCGGCTCCGGGAAGGTCGCGCGCGTGCAGGCCAACGGCGCCGACATCGCCGCCGACTACACCGACCCCGCCTGGCCCGAAAAGGTCCGCGCCCATCTCGGCGGCCGGCCCGCCACCGTGGTCCTCGACGGCGTCGGCGGCGAGGTCGCCCGCCACGCCACCGGCCTCCTCGGCCCCGGCGGCAGGCATCTCGTCTTCGGCTGGTCGGCCGAGGGCATCCGCGACGGGGAGCCCTACCTCGTCGACGGCGTCTCCGAACAGGTCCTCGGCCCCGTGATGATGCGCAGGGCCGGCGGCCCCGACCCCCTGCAGACCCTGGAGCTGCGCGCGCTGGCCGAGGCCGCCGCGGGGCGACTGCGCCCCGCCGTGCAGCGCTTCCCGCTCGCCGACGCGGCCGCCGCACACAGGGCACTCGAAACGCGCGCAACGACAGGAAAGGTGGTACTGGAGCCATGACCAGGCACGAAGCCTCCGCGGATGCGATACGTACCGATCCATGGTCTTCTGACCGGATGAGTGACACCCGGACAGGTGAAGCTCCCGCGGACACCGACCCCCGCCGCTGGTGGGGTCTGGTGATCATCGCCCTCGCACAGCTCATGGTCGTGCTCGACGCGACGATCGTGAACATCGCCCTCCCCTCCGCACAGCGCGACCTCGGCATGTCCGACGGCAACCGGCAGTGGGTCATCACCGCGTACACCCTGGCCTTCGGCGGACTGCTCCTGCTCGGCGGGCGCATCGCCGACCTGGTGGGCCGCAAGCGGACGTTCGTCATCGGCCTGATCGGCTTCGCCGGCGCCTCCGCGCTCGGCGGTGCCGCCACCTCCTCGGGCATGCTCTTCGGCGCCCGCGCCCTCCAGGGCGCCTTCGCCGCCGTCCTGGCCCCCTCCGCCCTGTCGCTGCTGACGACGACGTTCACCGACCCCAAGGAGCGCGGCAAGGCGTTCGGCATCTACGGCGCCCTGGCCGGCAGCGGATCGGCGATCGGCTTCATCGTCGGCGGCCTGCTGACGGAGTACCTGAACTGGCGCTGGTGCCTCTACGTCAACATCCCCATCGCGATCGTCGCCGTCTTCGGCGCCTTCGCCCTCCTGCACGACCGCCCCGGCCACGCGGGTTCCCGCCTCGACGTCCCCGGCGCCGTGCTGGGCTGCGGCGGACTGGTCGCGATCGTCTACGGCGTCAGCGAGGCCGAGTCGCGGGGCTGGACGGACGGTCTCGTGCTCGGCCTGTTCGCGGCAGGCGTCGTACTCCTCGCGACCTTCGTGTGGTGGCAGACCCGGGCCCCCATGCCCCTGCTCCCGCTGCACATCGTCAAGGACCGCAACCGCGCCGGCTGCTTCCTGACCATGGCGCTCGCCACCATCGGCATGTTCGGCCTGTTCCTGTTCATGACCTACTACCTCCAGGTCGTCCTCGCGTACTCGCCGGTGAAGACGGGCCTGGCCTTCCTGCCGCTGACCGTCGCGATCATCATCGGCTCGACCCAGATCTCCGCCCGGCTGCTGAACCGTGTGGCGCCGCGGATGCTGATGGTCCCGGGCATGATCCTCGCGGCGGGCGGCATGGCCCTGTTCACGCGGATGACGGTCCACTCGTCGTACGCCACCGAGATCCTGCCCGCGCTGCTCCTGATGGGCCTGGGCATGGGCCTGACCTTCATGCCGGTCTTCGCCACCGCCACCGCGGGCGTCGCCCCGCAGGACTCCGGCGTGACCTCTGCGACCGTCAACACCTCGCAGCAGGTGGGCGGTTCGATCGGTACGGCGCTGCTCAACACGATCGCCACCAGCAGCAGCGCGGCCTACATCACCGCCCATCTCCACAACCCCGCCCAGAAGGCGCTGATCCTCAAGGAGGGCGTCGTCCACGGCTACACGGTCGCCATCTGGTGGGCCGCCGGCATCATGCTCCTGGCCGCCCTGGTGGCGGGGCTGATGGTCACGGCGAAGGCCCCCCGGCACGGTGCCCCTGCGGAGGACCCGGTGCCCGAGCCGGCGCTCTGACCGGCACCACCACCGGCCGGGGAGGGGCCCACCGGACCGCGGACCCCTCCCCTTCCACCGCACATTCTCAGTGCCGCACGGTCTCAGTGCCGCCCGGCCACCCGGTCCGCGAATCGCGCCAGCTTCGACGACTCTGCGCTGTGCGTGCGCCGCTCGCGCTGGTCCGCCGCCCGGTAGGTGGCGTACATGCCGTGCACGCCGAGCCAGCGCAGCGGCTCCGGCTCCCACTTGCGCACCTTGTGCCCGACCCACGGCAGCGCGGTCAGGTCGGTGCGCCCGCCCTGCCCCGAGTCGAGCTGCACCAGGTCGGTGAGCGTGCGCGCGGCGAGATTCGTCGTGGCCACGCCCGAGCCGACATAGCCGCCGGCCCAGCCGAGGCCGGTCGTCCGGTCCAGCGTCACCGTCGCGCACCAGTCCCGGGGCACCCCGAGCACACCGGACCAGGCGTGCGCGATCCCCACGCCGGCCAGCGACGGGAAGAGGCGCACCAGGATCTCCCGCAGCGCCTCGACGGTCGCCTCCTGCGTGCGCCCGTCGTTGTCGGTCCGCGACCCGAAGCGGTACGGCGCCCCGCGCCCGCCGAGCGCGATCCGCCCGTCGGCGGTGCGCTGCGCGTACATATAGGCGTGCGCCATGTCGCCCAGCGTCTCGCGGCCCTCCCAGCCGACCGACTCCCACTGCTCGTCGGTGAGCGGCTCGGTGGCGATCATCGAGGAGTTCATCGGCAGCCAGGTGCGCCGGAGCCCCTTGAGACCGGCGGTGAACCCCTCGGTGCAGCGCAGCACATAGGGCGCCCGCACCGTCCCGTACGGCGTCACCGCGTGCTTCGGCCGGATCTCCGTCACCGGCGTCGACTCGTGGATGGTCACCCCGAGGGCCTCGACGGCGGCCGCCAGCCCCTTCACCAGCTTCACCGGGTGCAGCCGCGCCCCGTGCGGGGTCCAGCTCGCGCCGACCGCGTCCGCGACCCGGATCCGCTCGGCCGCCTCCCCCGCGCCGTAGAGCTCACGGTCCTTCTCGCCGTACGAGAGCTCGTGCTCGTGGAAGGCCTTCAGCCGGGCCAACTGGGCGGGTGTGGTGGCGACTTCGAGCACCCCGCCCTTGTGGACGTCCGCCTCGATGCCCTCCTCGGCGGCGATCCGGACGACCTCGTCGACGGTGTCGTTCATGGCCTGCTGCAGCCGTACGGCGGCCTCGTGGCCGTGCAGCTTGGCGTACCGGTCGCGCCCCGCGATCCCGTTGTACAGCCAGCCCCCGTTGCGCCCCGAGGCGCCGTATCCGCAGAACTTCTGCTCGAGGACGGTGATCCTGAGGAAGGGCGTGGCCTTCTTCAGGTAGTACGCGGTCCACAGGCCCGTGTACCCGCCGCCCACGATCACGACGTCCGCGGCGGCGTCACCGGCGAGCGGCTGCCGCACCGCCGGGAGCCCGTCGTCCGCGTACCAGAAGGAGATCCCGCCGTTCACGACACTCTTCGCCGAGCTGCTCATGGCCGGAAAGCTAACCCTTCAGGGCAGCCCATGTCTCCTTCGGATTCCATGCTTCTCCGCGCCCTCTGACCAGCGGATAGCAGGCGAGTCCGATCACCACGGAGAGGAAGTGCCCGAAGTCGGTGAAAGTGGGCGACGAGGCGAGCGGCCCCCCGTACACGACGAGCACGACCGCGAGATACGGATACCGCCAGGGCAGGGCGATCCGGTACGTCAGCACCGCCACCACCCCCGCGAGCGCGTAACTCACCCCGATGTCCAGGGTGTTGACCGCCGAGTACGGCGCCATCCCGTCCCGCACGGCCTTCAGCAGCGCCCCCTCGCTGATCAGCGTGGCGAGCACGTGCGCGGCCACGCACACCATCAGCCACCTCAGCGTCCCCAGCCAGCGCTCGGCCTGTGCGTGGAAGACGGTGTAGAGGACGGCGTACGGCACCCAGTCGCCGCCGTCGATCCACATCGCGCTCTGCACCAGCACCCGGGTGGGATCGTTCGACAGCTCATGGATGTTGGTGGACCGCTGCCGCAGGAAGTCCTGCTCGAACTCCGGCGACATGTGGTGCAGCGCGACCGTGGTGACGAACAGGATCGCCAGCCAGATGTACGTGCCGGGGGCGCTGCGGACGTACGCCCACACCTTCTCTCCGAGCCCCCGGTCACAGCGCATGAGGCGATTCACCCACGTCGGTATCGTCGCCCGTGTGATCGACATCCCGAGCGGGCTGGCGGCCGCACTGGAGAGGTACAACGGTGAGGCGGGCCGCGCCTTCGTCGCCGGTCTGCCCGCCCTCGCGGCGGAGTTCCTGCGGCGCTGGGACCTGCGGCCGGACGGCCGCCCCCTGCACGGCATGACCGCCCTCGTCCTGCCGGTGGTCCGCGCCGACGGCACCCCGGCGGCGCTGAAGCTTCAGCTGCGGGACGAGGAAAGCGCGGGCGAGCCCGTCGCCCTGCGCCGGTGGGACGGCGACTGCGCGGTCCGCCTGCTCGACCACGACAGCACGACCCACACCATGCTCCTGGAACGACTCGACCACACCCGCATGCTCTCGCAGCTCCCCGGCACGCGCGAGGCGGTGCTGGTCATCGCGGGCCTGCTCGCCCGCCTCACCGCTGCCGCGGCCCCGCCGGGGATGCGGCGCCTCGGCGACATCGCGCGCACCATGCTGGAACGGACCCCGCGGGCGCTGGAGAGCATCCCGGACACCGCGACCCGGCGCCTGGTCGCGGACTGCGCCGCCGCCGTACGCGAGGTCGCGGACGAGCCCGGCGACCGCCTGCTGCACTGGGACCTGCACGACGAGAACGTCCTCTCCTCCGGCCGCGCCCCCTGGCTCGCCATCGACCCCAAGCCGCTGGCCGGCGACCCGGGCTTCGAGCTGTGGCCGGCGCTCCGCAACCGCTTCGAGGCGGGCGAGGTCCGCTGGCGCTTCGACGCCATGACGGACGTCCTCGGCCTGGACCGCGCCCGCGCGTACGCCTGGACCCTCGGCCGCCTCCTCCAGAACACCCTCTGGGACATCGAGGACGGCCGCACCCCGGACTCCCGCCAACTCGAGATCGCCCGCCGCCTGCGCGGCCACGCCAGCTAGCCTCGGCGGCATGATCCGCACAGCGACCCCCGCCGACATCCCCGTCATCCACGCCCTGATCCGCGAACTGGCCGAGTACGAGAAGCTCCCGCACGAGGCGAGGGCCACCGAGGCCCAGCTCCACGAGGCGCTGTTCGGTGAACGCCCCGCCGCCTTCGCGCACATCGCGGCCGACGACACCACCGGCGACCCGGTCGGCTTCGCGCTGTGGTTCCTGAACTTCTCCACCTGGCGCGGCGTCCACGGCATCTACCTCGAGGACCTCTACGTCCGCCCCACCGCCCGCGGCGCCGGCCACGGCAAGGCCCTCCTCACCGAACTGGCCCGCATCTGCGTCACCCGCGGCTACGAACGCCTCGAATGGTCCGTCCTGGACTGGAACGCCCCGAGCATCGCCTTCTACGAGTCCCTCGGCGCCCGCCCGCAGGACGAGTGGACGGTGTACCGCCTGACGGACGACGCGCTCGCGGCGCTCGGCGAGGGCGTGCGAAAGCCCAGGCAGGATTGCTCCTGACCTGGGCATTTGCACCCCCTTGCGGGGGAGCCGGGGAGGGTCGTGCGGAGAAGCAGCTGAGGCGGCCGCTCAGAGGGCCTTGCTGTTGCAGCCCATGTCGGAGCCGAGGTGGTGGTCCTGCGCACCCGGGTTGCCCTCGCCGTTGAGCGCGTTGCCCAGCACGCCGTTCAGGGCGCCGACGCTGCCGAGAACGTCGATGTTCATGTCGTGCGAGCGGCACTCGATGCCCTGGGAGATGTCGAAGCCGCCGTCGTGCGCCCCCGCCTCACCATGAGCGAAGGCGGGACCGGCACCGAGGGAACCGAGGCTGCCGAGGACGGCGGCCCCCACGAGAGCCGCCTTCTGAAGCTTGCGCATTTCTTCTCCATTGATCGAGCGGAAGTGATCTGCAGCAGATCGAGTGGAACGGTGAAAACCTGCGGGAAGCCGTCAGCCGAGACGCGGCAGACCCAGCTGGCCCACCGGCGGCGCGGCGACCTGGCCGAGTCCGAGCCCGGGCACCTGCGGCGCGCTGGCCGGCGAGATCAGCGGGTTGATGAGCGGGTTCACCTCGGGGTTCACCTGCGGGTTCACCTGGGGCGCGACGTGCGGCGCCGGCTCGGGGTTGAAGACCTGCGGCATCTCGACCTGGGGGGCGACCTTCGGCACGACCTGCGGCGAGGTCTGCGGGGCGACCTGCGGCACGACCTGCGGCGCCTGCTGCTGGGGAGCGGCCTGCTGCGGCGCGGGCTGCGGGGCGGCCTGCTGCGGCGCGCTGTACGACGGCTGACCGGCCTGCGCGGCACCGCCGGACGAGGCGAACGCGGAGGCCTGGCCCACCTGCGGCGGGGCCGGCGGGGCGTACTGCATCGACGCCGGCTGCGCGTACTGCGGACCGGCCTGCGCGCTGCCGGCGGCGGACGTCGCGGCCGTGGCCTGCGGGGCACTCTGCTGGGGAGCCGGGTAGTACTGCGGAGCCGGCGCCTGCGGCGCGTAGTACTGCGGAGGCGGCGCCTGGTACTGGGGCGCCTGCGGCGCGTAGTACTGGGGAGCGGGCGCCGGGGCGGCCTGGGGTGCCGGATAGTAGGGAGCCGGCGCAGGGGCGGAACCGGGGTAGTACCCGCCCATAGTGTCGGCCTGGCTGACGCCGGCGCCGATGGCGGACAGACCGCCGGCCGCCGCTACGACGAGTGCGGCCTTGTGAAGCTTTCGCATGGAACCCTCGGCCCTTCAATACCAGTGCAGGGAAATCCGTTGTATTAAGTGCAGTCGCGCCGGAGCCGACAGCGGAACCGATGTCCCTCTCCGGTAGACGCCCAACTGCCCTCTCCCCGCTGGCAACGACCTTTCCGCCGACCCGGTCACGGGGTCGAAAACCCCGTCACCCGTTTGGCATTGATCGGATTACCGGACCGACAATTCACCGTCCTCGGCAAATGGGTGACCACTCCCCGACTCCCGTGACGGAGGCCGGAGTTATGTCGTTGCCACAGGACCAGAGCAATGGTCCATCCAGCATTTCCGCACGTTCCATGCACAGGTCAATGAAGGGCCGAGGGTTCCATGCGCAAGTTCCAGCACGTCGCGCTCGTCGCAGCAGCCGCCGGGGGCCTGTCCGCCATCGGCGTCGCCCCCAGCTTCGCCGACGCCCCCGCCGGGTACACCGCTCCGCCGCCCGCCCCGCAGCAGGGCAGTCAGGCCGCGTCGTGGACCAGTTCGCAGGCCACCGCGCACACCACCGGTTCGCCCGCGCCGCAACGCCTGGCCGCCCCGACGGGTGGCGCCGACGTCAGCCCGCAGCTCAACCCGCAGGTGAACCCGAAGCTCAGCCCCCAGCTCACCCCGCAGCCGGCGGCCCAGGCTCCGGCCGGCCCGGTGGAGCAGAACAACCTCTTCCGCCCCTACCAGGAGTGCAGCCCGCAGAACCTGCTCAACGCGAACCTCCCCGTCGCGCTGCTCGCCGCCGCCGAGACCAAGGGCGTCAGCTGCGGTCAGGGCAACAGCCAGGCGAACGCCCTCGCCAAGTCCCACTAGCTCCGCCGCGCCCCGGCGGTGCTTCAACGGCAAGATCACAAAACACGGCGCGTCGTTGCCCGGTTTGCTCATATTTCCTATTAATCTCCGTGACTGTACGAAGTCGATCCACCACGGATCGCATTCACTTCACTCCACCGGAGATGACATGCACAAGCTTCGCAAGGCTGCCGTCCTGGTCGCCGCCATCAGCACCGTCGGGCTCGTCGGCGCCGGCACCGCCCAGGCCGGAGAGGGTGGCCACGGCGGCCAGGGCGGCGACCAGCGCACCAGCGTCCTGCAGAGCTCCAACTGCAAGTCGCACGACCTGAACCTGGACGTCCTCGGCCAGGTCGGCCTGCTCAACGGCCTGCTGGGCAACGCGCTCAACGGCGAGGGCAACCCGGGCGCGCAGGACACGCACATCGGCTCGACCATGGGCTGCAACAACAGCGCCTTCTAATTCACGTGGGCGGCCGCACGCGGCCGTGAACGGGAATCAGGTCCCGGCACCGAGGTCGACTCGGAGCCGGGACCCCTTGTTTGCACGCCGGTTGCCCGCCGCCATCGACCAAGGCGGTGAGCCTTCCTTCCATTCGGCGCGCCGCACGGTTTTGCCCGGATATTTCGTATTAGCCTCCGTAACTGCACGAAGTCGATCTGTCACGGATCGCAACCACTTCACTCCATCGGAGATGACATGCACAAGCTTCGCAAGGCTGCCGTCCTGGTCGCTGCCATCAGCAGCGTCGGACTCCTGGGTGCCGGCGCCGCCCACGCCGATCAGGGCGGCTGGGGTTCGGGCGAAGACGGGCACCGCGGCTCTTCCAGCTTCAGCGTCCTGCAGAGCACCACCTGCCGGTCGCACGACGCCAACGTCGACGTCCTCGGCCAGGTCGGCATCCTCAACGGCCTGGGCGGCAACCTGCTCAACGGCGAGGGCAACGCCGGAGCGCAGCAGACCTCGCTGGGCTCGAGCATGGGCTGCAACAACAGCGTCGGCAAGTAAGGCCGACAACCTTCCTCGGTGCCCCGGCCGTTCGGCCGGGGCACCGAGGCTTTGCCGTCTCCAGGACACCGAAATGCCGGATCGGGAATCGTCCCCGATCCGGCATTGTCGACGGTGCGTCAGAACTCGATGTGCGGACGCACGATGTGCGGGCGGTCGACGTGGACGCGCTTGAGACCCTTGGGCAGGGGCGCGGTGTTGGAGCAGTCCACCTTCGGGCCGACCTCCGTGGTCCCCGCGCTCATCGTCTCCTCGTCGGGCAGCACCAGCCGCGGCCTGGCCGCGGTGGAGCATGCCTGGTCCTGCTTGACGATGAACGTGCCGTGCTTGCCCTTGCGGACGACCTCGCTCTTGTGCACGCAGGTCGTCTCCCCCTCGGCGCTGGTCCTGCAGTCGCCGGGCGGCTGGTCGGCATGCGCCTGCGCGCCGCCGACGTAGATCACGGCGAGGCTTCCCAGGAGCCCCGAGACGGTGGCGATGGTCCTTCGACTGAGCATGGTGTCTTCCTTTGCAATCGCCGCAGCCCGGCCGCGCTCCCCGAGGGGATTTTGCGCGTCCGGGCTGCCGGTGGTGTGTGAGGGTGTGCGGCGCTGCCTTACTGACCGCCGTACGGGGCCGCGTAGCCGTAGCCGGCCTGCGGTGCCGCCTGCGGGGCCATCTGCGGGGCGGCCTGCGGGGCCACCTGGGGAGCCGCCTGCGGGGCCACCTGCGGAGCGGCGAAGTAGCCCATCTGCGGCGCGTAGTTGAAACCGTTGGTCGGCGCGAAGTACGGAGCGGCCTGCGGAGCGGCCTGCGGGGCGGCCTGCGAGCCGTACGGGGCACCGCTGGTGGCCACGGCGTTGGCCTGCGAGGAGGCCACCGCGGTGACCCCGCCGAAGCCGTCGGCGAAGCTGGCGCCGGCGCCGAGGGCGGACAGCCCCGCGACCGCTGCGACTACGACCGCGGCCCGCTGAAACTTGCGCATAGTGAGACCCTTCCCTGACTGGGCGTGAAGCCCTGGTTTGACTACTTAATGTGAGCATATACAGACGAAACGTAGTCATTTGGGATCTTTGGGGCCTTCGCTATGCCGTGTCGGTTTATGGCGATAAACATTTTTTTCATTTATCACCATGCAGAACGGCCGGTCCGGGTCACCCCGAATACCGGCCGTCCGTCACACGAAAAGGGGATCAGCCCAGCAGGCCACCGGGCAATTCGAAACCGTCGTCACTCTTGTCGTTCGTGGCGGGCGCCGGAACATTGTCCGGAATACAGGTCACCTCGGGACCGATCCGCGTGGACCCGTTGTTCACCAGGGGAATGACCGGCAGCTTCATCGGCTGGATCGGCTCGCACGTCGTCGACCTGGGGATGGCGAACCGCTCCCCCTCGGCCATCTGACCGGTGATCTTCTGCACGCAGGTGACGTTGCCCTGGAGGTCGACACTGCAGGTACCCGGACCCGCGGCGGCATGCGCCTGGGTGACGCCGAGACCGGTCACAGCGAGGCCGCAGATGAGCCCCGAGACGGCCGCGATCTTCTTCCTACTGAACATGTGATCCGTTTCCTTTGTGAGGGACGCCCGTTGGGGGCCGATTCGCTGGCGAAGTGAAGGGCTGACCTGGGGTTGAGCGGCCTCGCACGCCGGGCCGCCACACACGGGCGGGCCCCTTCGGGGGGTGACCCCGAGGGGCCCGCGGAAAGCGTCGCGCAGGACCTGGCGGTCGTCGTCAGCCGGTGAAGGCGTTGTTGAACTGGCCGCAGGTGGTGTCGAAGGTCTCGGACAGACCCAGCACGCTGATCGGAAGGTCGCCCTCGGCCGCCGTCTGCGGGCTGCACTCCTGGTAGGGGCGGTAGTGCTCGGCCGCAGCCTTCGGCGCGTCGTCGTAGCCGTAGCCGTGGGCGGAGGCCGTACCGGCGCCGGCACCGATTGCGGACAGCCCGCCGGCCGCCACTGCCGCTGCGATCATGGCCTTCTGAAGCTTGCGCATGGAACCCTCGGTCCTTGATTGCCTGTAAGTCGAGGCTGATTGCCTACTGTGACTGGACGAACACTATCAGTTACAAAAGGCTATTCCCGCACCGCCGAAATGCCCGTGTCCGAACGAGGGCCGGGGATATGCGCCTTGATTGGCGCCGCGGGATGCCCGGCAGACCGATTGGCTCACAACCGCCGATCACTCAATCCACTCAAAAGTGGGAACACATCATGTTCCGGGCATCTCCTTTCACGGTCGCGGCATTCCCTTGATCGGGTCCGCCCCATTCGGGCTCCAACTGCGAACGGAGACGCCCGTGCGAATGACCGACATCCAGCGTTGCGAGGTCCGGCCCGGACGGCTCGTCGAGTGGGCGCTCAGTCCGGCGACAGTCGCCGCGGCGGCGGACCTTCCGGCCGACCCCCGGCCGCCGGCGTACGTCCAGGAGGGACACATCAGGACCGCGCGGTCCGTGCGCGAGGACGGCCTGTTCGTGCCGACCTGGCTCGGCACCGCCTTCGACATCCCGGGCCGGGTCGACCTCGACGCGCTCGAGGAGGCGCTGCGCGGCTGGACGCTGCGGCACGAGACGCTGCGCAGCGGCTTCCGCTGGGAGGGCGACGAGATGCACCGCTTCACCCTCGACCGCGAAGCCGTCTCGCTGCACCGCGAGGAGGTCGGCGACTTCACCGACGCGGACCGTCTCGTCCAGCACCTCCAGGACCGCTTCGACGACGGCGCCAATGCGCTGAGCTGGCCCAACTTCCTCTACGCGGCGGTGATCAGGGACGACTGCACCAGCGTGTACATTGGCTTCGACCACAGCAATGTCGACGCCTACTCCATCCAGCGCATCCCCGCCGAGATCCACGAGCTCTACGCGGCCGCCCTGGAGGGCCGCCCCGTCGAGGGGGCGGCGCCGGTCGGCAGCTACGTCGACTTCTGCGAGATCGAGCGCGCGGACGCGGACCGCATCGACGGCACCCACGTGATCGTCAGCCGCTGGCGGGAGTTCATCCAGCGGTGCGACGGCAAACTCCCCAACTTCCCCGTGGACCTGGGACTTGAGCCCGGCGGCACGCTGCCCACGCAGAAGCTCATGCGGGAGATGCTCGTCGACGCGGACGCCGCCGCGGCCTTCGAGGCGTACTGCCGGCCCTTCGGCGGCAGCCTCGTCGGCATCCTGGCCGCCACGAGCCTCATCGTCCACGAGATCGGCGGCCAGCCCGTCTACCGCGCCGTCGTGCCGTTCCACACGCGGGTGAAGTCCAAGTGGAGCAACTCCGTGGGCTGGTACGTCGGCGGAGCGCCCATCGAGGTCGCCGTCGACGAGGCGCCCGACTTCCTCACCGCCCTCAAGACGGTGCGCACCGAGCTGCAGTCCAACCGGTCGCTGGCGCGCATGCCGCTGGCCCGGGTGCTGCGCCTGCTCGGCGCGGACTTCCGCCCGACCTCGCCCGACCTGTACTCGATCGTGTCGTACGTCGACGCCCGGGGCATCCCCGGTTCGGAGCGCTGGGCCGAGCTGACGGCCTACGGGCTGGTCCGGGTGTCGTACGGCGACCAGGTGTGCGTCTGGCTGAACCGGCTCCACGAAGGTCTCTGGTTCACCTGCCGCTACCCCGACACCGACGCCGCGTACAAGAACATGCGGCTGTACGTCGAGCGGCTGCGGGACGTCATCGTCACCGTGGCCCGCGAGCAGCGGGCCGGCGAGCTGGCGCCGCAGGATCTCGCGGGATGACCGCGACGCACGGCAGGCTCGCTCCCGTGCGGGGGCGAGCCTGCCGTCTGCCGAGCCCCCTGTCGGATTCGAACCGACGACCTTCGCTTTACAAGAGCGGCGCTCTGACCAGCTGAGCTAAGGAGGCCTGCACGTCCGCTCCGCGTACGTGCCCGTGCAGTGTACCCAGGTCCCACAGGCCCCCTGTCGAAAATTTCCGCGAAGTTCACTGCCCCGCAGGTACTGACAGATCAGGCGAACGCCAGGTACCGTCCTGTGCCAGTTCACCCTCGTGGACTACACCACCACCTTCCTACAACGGATCGTCCGGCACGTTCCTGCCGGTAGAAGGGGGCCCATTCACCATGGCCACTGTTTCGTTCGACAAGGCGACCCGGATCTACCCGGGCACCGAGAAGCCCGCCGTAGACGGTCTGGAGATCGAGGTCGGGGACGGCGAGTTCCTCGTCCTCGTCGGTCCGTCCGGCTGTGGCAAGTCCACCTCGCTCCGGATGCTCGCGGGGCTCGAGGACGTCAACGCCGGCGCCATCCGCATCGGTGACCGCGACGTCACCCACCTGCCGCCGAAGGACCGGGACATCGCCATGGTGTTCCAGAACTACGCGCTGTACCCGCACATGACCGTCGCCGACAACATGGGCTTCGCGCTCAAGATCGCCGGCGTCAACAAGGCGGACATCCGCAAGAAGGTCGAAGAGGCCGCGAAGATCCTCGACCTGACCGAGTACCTGGACCGCAAGCCGAAGGCCCTGTCCGGTGGTCAGCGCCAGCGTGTCGCGATGGGCCGCGCCATCGTGCGTGAGCCGCAGGTCTTCCTCATGGACGAGCCGCTGTCCAACCTGGACGCCAAGCTCCGCGTCTCCACCCGTACGCAGATCGCCTCGCTGCAGCGCCGTCTCGGCATCACCACCGTCTACGTCACCCACGACCAGGTCGAGGCCATGACGATGGGCGACCGCGTGGCCGTGCTCAAGGACGGTCTGCTCCAGCAGGTCGACTCGCCGCGCAACATGTACGACCGCCCGGCCAACCTCTTCGTCGCCGGCTTCATCGGCTCCCCCGCCATGAACCTGGTCGAGGTGCCGATCACCGACGGCGGCGTGAAGTTCGGCAACAGCGTCGTCCCGGTCAACCGCGACGCCCTGAAGGCCGCCGCCGACAAGGGCGACCGCACGGTCACCGTCGGCGTCCGCCCCGAGCACTTCGACATCGTCGAGGAGAACGGCGCCGCCGCCTCCCTGTCGAAGGACACCGAGGACGCCCCGGCCGGTCTCGCGGTCTCCGTCAACGTCGTCGAGGAGCTCGGCGCCGACGGCTACGTGTACGGCGCCGCCCAGGTCGGTGGCGAGAGCAAGGACCTCGTCGTCCGCGTCGAGGGCCGCCGGGTGCCGGAGAAGGGCGCCACGCTGCACGTCGTGCCGCGTCCGGGCGAGACCCACGTGTTCTCGACCTCCACCGGCGAGCGCCTCTCCGACTGAGGCGGCGGGGCGGGACGGCAACCGCCGAACCGCCCATCCCGGAAAATTCACCCAGGTTGACGAAGAGGGCCCCGCAAACGCCTGCGGGGCCCTCTTTCTTGTCGACAAATACCCCGGCAGACCGGTCATTTCGAGCAGCGTGCGTCAACCCCGTACCCCGTGCGGGGCGGTTCTTCATCCCCCGAAACGGTGACTAAATGTCGCCAAATCATCACCTGGCGCTACTCTCACTCGCGTGAAGCACTCCACTAACCGACAGACGCGATGCGGCCGGGGCCCCGCCCGCCGTATCGGCCGCACGCTCGCCCTCGTCCTGCCCGTCGTCCTGGTGCTTTCCGGGACCCTCGCGGTCACCCGAGTCAACTGGACGGGAAGCCAGTCCACCTCGGTCCTCACCGCCTCGGACGCGACCGACATCACCAAGGACGCCAAGGCGGCCCACCGCGCCCCCCAGGACGTGCTGCGCGACAAGCTCCTGGCCGAGCTCCAGGACGACGATCCGGGCGTGGTGCTCACGCACCTCCAGCAGGCCGTGGCGGAGCGCCCGTCGCTCGCCCGGCACTGCGCGTCCATCGCCCGCGCCGTGGGCCGCGCCGCGGTCCGCGTCTACGGCCCCGCCCGCGCCCAGTCCTACGCCCGCCCCGTCTGCGACACCTCGTTCGCCTCCGGCGTCGCGGCCGCGCACCTGTGAACCCGGCCCTCCTCCCCCGCGGCCGGTTCGGAGGAGGGTAACGGCTGATTAAGGAAGGGCTTCCGGCTCCGGACCCGGGCGGGACGCGCCGTACAGTTCGGTCATGACCGATCCGAACGCCGCCTCCCGCCCCGTTCAAGCCGTCGTCCTGGCCGGTGGCCAGGGCTCCCGGCTGCGCCCCTACACCGACGACCGGCCCAAGCCGATGGTCGAGATACCCGGCACCGGGACTCCGATCATCGGCCATCAGCTTGCCTGGCTGGCCGACGAGGGCGTGACCGACGTGGTGATCAGCTGCGGCCATCTCGCCGAGGTGCTGCAGGACTGGCTGGACGCCACCGACCTGCCGGTGAGGGTGACGACGGTCGTGGAGAAGGAGCCCCTCGGGCGCGGTGGCGGCCTGAAGTACGCCGCCGCCCACCTTCCGCACCCGGACCGGCCCTGGTACGCCACCAACGGCGACATCTGGACCCGCTTCTCGCTGCGCGACATGGCGGACTTCCACACCGAGCGCGACGCGGTCGCCACGCTCGCCCTGGCCCGCCCGCGCCTGCCCTGGGGAGCCGTGCAGACGGACGGCTTCGGGCACATCACCGACTTCATCGAGGCACCGCCGTCGACGTTCGAGATCAACGCCGGTGTCTACGTCTTCTCCCCCGAGTTCTCCGGGCTGCTCCCGGAGCGGGGCGATCACGAGCGGACGACCTTCCCGCATCTGGCGCGCGAGCTCCGGCTGGCCGGCTTCCCGATCCCGCAGGGCGCGTACTGGCGGGCCATCGACACGGCGAAGGATCTGACGGAGGCGGCGAAGGAGCTTGCCGCTCTGGGGCGGTGACGTCGCGCCGTCGGGGGGCGGTCGTTCTTCGGCCGCGGGTCGTGTGCGGCTGGTCGTGCAGTTCCCCGCGCCCCTGAGGGGGCGCTCGAAAGGGGCCCCGCACTTCGTGTGCGGGGCCCCTTCGTATGGACCCGGTGAGTCAGCCGGTGGGGGTGCCCAGGATGCCGCCCACCGGCTCGGCTACCCCAACAGGCCGCCCACCAGGCCCGGCTCGCCGGAGGAGGAGCCTCCGGAGCCGGTGCCGCCGGTCGAGCCGTTGCCGCCCGCACCGCCGCCGGAGGTGGGTCCGGCGCTGGTGCTGGGAGCGCCGCCGCTCGGCGAGGACTGCTGCGGCGGGGCCTGGCCGGCCGTGCTCTGGCTCTGGCTGGGCCTGCCGCCGGTCGCCGTGGCGCCCGGCGTGGCCGCCGCGCCCGACGGGGTGGAGCCGGCCGTGGCGCCCTGGGTGGGCGAGTTCGAGGCCGACGGCGAGTGGCTGTGCCGCGCACCCGGCGTGTGCGGGAGCGGGGAGCCCGGCAGCTCGTTGCGCGGGGCCTCGCCGGGTCCCGGGACGGTCACACGGTCGGCGTCGCGGACCGCGCCGCCGAGGAGCGAGCCGACGAGCAGCGTGATGCCGGTCACGACCGCCGTGACGAGGGCGCCGCGGCGCAGGACGTAGCGGCGCAGCTCCCAGATGTCGGAGCCCGGGCCGAGGCGCCGCCAGGCGTTGCCCGCGAGGCGGCCGTCGATGGAGTAGACCGGGGCGCCGGCGATGATCAGCGGGGACCAGGCGGCGAGGTAGATGATGTCGGGGGCGTCGTAGGCGGGGACGGTCTTCCAGCTGACCGTGACGATCAGCGCGGCGGAGAGCAGGGCGCCGAAGACGGCGGCCACGCGCTGCCAGCAGCCCAGGACCGTCAGGACGCCGACGACGACCTGCGCGAAGGCGATGACCAGGCCCGAGCCCACGGGGTGGTGCAGGGCGAACTGGCGCAGCGGCTCGGCGACTTCCCACGGATGCAGGGTGTTGAGCCACTTGACCATGGAGCCGCGCTTGCCGCCGTCGAAGTAGACGGGGTCGCACAGCTTTCCCATGCCGGCGTAGATGGAGATGAAGCCGAGGAAGATGCGCAGCGGGAGCAGGACGACGCCGAGGTTCATCCGGCGGCCGGGGTAGTAGGCGTGCCGGGCCGGGTCGTCGCCGTGGCGTCTGGCCGGCTGGTCGGTGCCGTCGGCCTCGCCGGAGTCGTCGAAGTCCTCGGCGCGGTAGGCCTGTTCCTCGTCGTAGGCGCTGCCGACGGTGCGCATCGCGGGCAGCAGGCGGGTGCCGCTGGGGTCGTCGTCCCGGTGCCTGCGCTGGGCGCCGACGACCGGCGTCTCCACCGTGGCGTCGAGCTCGTCGTAGACCTCGTCGTAGCCGCCGGCGCCGACGCGCGGGATGACCTGGGTGGCGCCCGCGTCGGCGGACGGCTCCTCGCCGTGCCGGACGCTGCCGCCGCGTACGGCCTGGAGCAGGCGGTGCGCGCCGGTGTCGTCGGGGGCGGACCTGCCGCTCCACACGACGGGCCGGCGCCGGGCGCCCGCGGCGGCCCCCGCTCTGCCCACCGAGGTGCCGACGACCGGCTGGCGGGCGCCTTGCTGGGTGGCGCTCAAGTGCCGTGCGATACGCGGCGACTGGGCGCGCGTCGAGGCGCCCAGCATCACGCGGAAGCTCGCATGGTTGACGATCACCTGCGCCGGATCGCTCGGCACCTTCACCATTGTCAGCGCGGGAGCGTCATCGAATCCCGACGGGCCGTCCCCCGAGGGCGTGCGGGGTGTTCTGGTGTCCACACTCATCTAACCGAGTGACGGTCGTTTAGGACACTGCTTTGACTCGTGCCGGATGTGTCCGGACCGCGTCAATCTTGTGCCCTGACGCCCAGATCGACCCGCACGGGTGAGGGTGCGGACGCGTGTTCAGTCGCGCCGGCGTGCTGCTTCGTACAGGACGATGCCCGCGGCCACACCGGCGTTGAGCGATTCCGCGCCGCCCGGCATCGGGATGCGGACGCGGAAGTCGCAGGTCTCGCCGACGAGACGGGACAGGCCCTTGCCCTCGCTGCCGACGACGATGACGACCGGACCGCCCAGCGCTTCCAGGTCGCCGATCTCGGCCTCCCCGTCGGCGGCGAGGCCGACGACCACGATGCCCTGCTTCTTGTACGCCTCCAGCGCGCGCGTCAGGTTGGTGGCGCGGGCGACGGGCGTACGGGCGGCGGTGCCGGCGGACGTCTTCCAGGCGCCGGCGGTCATGCCGGCCGCGCGCCGCTCGGGCACGACCACGCCGTGGCCGCCGAAGGCGGAGACGGAGCGGACGACGGCGCCGAGATTGCGCGGGTCGGTCACGCCGTCGAGGGCGACGATCAGCGGGTCGGCGCCCTCGTCGTAGGCCGCGTTCGCCAGGTCCTCGGGGTGGGCGTACTCGTACGGCGGGACCTGGAGCACGAGCCCCTGGTGGTTGAGGCCGTTGGTCATGCGGTCGAGCTCGGGGCGGGGCGCCTCCATGAGGTTGATGCCGCCGCGGTCCGCCGCGAGCTGCAGCGCCTCGCGCACCCGCTCGTCGTTGTCGATGAACTGCTGGACGTAGAGCGTCGAGGCGGGCACGCCCTCGCGCAGCGCCTCGACGACCGGGTTGCGGCCGACGACCAGTTCGGAGGAGGACCGGCCGCCGCGGCCGCGCGGTGCGGGACGCCGGGCGGTCTGCTTCGCCTTGGCGTTGGCGACGCGGTTCTTCTTGTGGCCCTTGCGCATCTCGGCGGGCGGGGTCGGGCCCTTGCCCTCCAGGCCCTTGCGCCGCTGGCCGCCACTGCCGACCTGCGCGCCCTTCTTGCCGGACATGCGGCGGTTGTTGGTGGCCATGACCTACCTGTCTGTCGTGAAGCGGGTGTGCGTACGTCTATGAAGTGTGCCGCCCGGAAGGCCGGGCGGCACAATCGATCTTCTGCTCGGCGGCCGGGGCTCAGCGCGGGCCGAGGCTCCAGCGCGGACCCTGCGGGCTGTCCTCGATGGTGAGACCCGACTGGTTGAGCTGGTCGCGGATGGCGTCCGCGGTCGCCCAGTCCTTGCGGCCGCGGGCCGCCTCGCGCTGGTCCAGGACCAGGCGTACGAGGCTGTCGACGACGCCGTGCAGATCCTCGCCGCGGTCGGCCTCGCCGGCCCAGTGCGGGTCCAGCGGGTCGAGTCCGAGGACGCCGAGCATGGCGCGCACCTCGGCGAGGCGGGCCACGGCGGCTTCCTTGTCGTCGGCCGCGAGGGCGGAGTTGCCCTGCCGGACCGTGCCGTGCACGATCGCGAGGGCCTGGGGCACGCCCAGGTCGTCGTCCATCGCCTCGGCGAAGGCGAGCGGCACCTCGGGGGACGGCTCGACGACGCCGGCCTTCTCCACCACGCGCTGCACGAAGCCCTCGATGCGCGCGAACGCCGACTCGGCCTCGCGCAGCGACTCCTCGCTGTACTCGATCATCGAGCGGTAGTGCGGGGTGCCGAGGTAGTAGCGCAGCACGATCGGGCGCCACTGCTTGACCATCTCGCTGACCAGGACGCTGTTGCCCAGCGACTTGGACATCTTGTCGCCGGCCATGGTGACCCAGGCGTTGTGCACCCAGTACTTGGCGAACTCGTCGCCGTAGGCCTTGGCCTGGGCGATCTCGTTCTCGTGGTGCGGGAAGATCAGGTCCAGGCCGCCGCCGTGGATGTCGAAGGCGGTGCCGAGGTACTTGTGCGCCATCGCCGAGCACTCCAGGTGCCAGCCCGGACGGCCGCGGCCCCACGGGGTCGCCCAGGTCGGCTCGCCGGGCTTGGCGGCCTTCCACATGGCGAAGTCGCGCGGGTCGCGCTTGCCGGACTCGCCGGCGCCGGCCGGCTGCTGGAGGTTGTCGAGCTCCTGGCGCGACAGCTCCAGGTAGCCCGGGAAGGAGCGCACGTCGAAGTAGACGTTGCCCTCCGCCTCGTAGGCGTGGCCGCGCTCGATCAGGCCCTGCATCATCTCGACCATCTCGGTCACGTGGCCGGTGGCCCGCGGCTCGTACGTCGGCGGGAGGCAGCCGAGCGCGGTGTAGCCCTCGTCGAAGGCGCGCTCGTTGTCGTAACCGATCGACCACCAGGGGCGGTTCTGCTCGGCCGCCTTGGCGATGATCTTGTCGTCGATGTCCGTGACGTTCCTGATGAACGTCACGTCGTAGCCGCGGTAGGCGAACCAGCGGCGCATGATGTCGAAGTTGAGCCCGGAGCGGACGTGTCCGATGTGCGGGGCCGCCTGCACGGTGGCACCACACAGGTAGATCGAGACGCAACCCGGCTTGAGCGGGGTGAAGTCACGGATCTGCCGGGCGCTGGTGTCGTACAGGCGAATAGTCACGTGTCCAAGGGTAGTGGGCGCGGGGTAGTGCGTTGCGCCTTCCGCCGGTTTGGCCGTTGTCAGGTACGGGCACGGCGGGCCGGTCGCTCAGCCCACGCGCACGACCAGCGCCGTGGCCACCGCCATCAGGCCTTCCTCCCGGCCGGGGAACCCCAGCCCGTCCGTCGTGGCGCCGGAGACGGAGACCGGCGCCCCGGCCGCCTCGG
The DNA here is from genome assembly GCF_042800575.1 of Streptomyces sp. NPDC057616. Taxonomy (NCBI): domain Bacteria; kingdom Bacillati; phylum Actinomycetota; class Actinomycetes; order Kitasatosporales; family Streptomycetaceae; genus Streptomyces; species Streptomyces sp. NPDC057616. Next base: position 99,083 of record NZ_JBHVGU010000004.1, on the reverse strand, counting down.
ACAGCAGCTTCTGCGCCTCGTCCCGGCGCTTGCCGATCTTCGGGCGCGGGCCTACGACCTGCACGGCGACGTTGCCGATCCGGAAGCCGGCCTCGCGCACGATCCGGGCGGCCTCGGTGAGCAGCGTGACGCCGGAGGCGCCGGACCACTCGGGGCGCCCGGTGCCGAAGTGCTGCCCCAGGTCGCCGAGCCCGGCGGCCGAGAACAGCGCGTTGCACGCGGCGTGCGCGACGACGTCCGCGTCGGAGTGGCCGGCCAGCCCCGTCCCCTCGCCCTCCCACTTCAGGCCAGCGCACCACAGCTCGCGGCCCTCCTCGAAGGCGTGGATGTCGGTGCCGATGCCGACCTGGGGCAGCGGCACGTCCGCCGGTGGCCGGGAACCGGGCGCTTCAGAACCCATCGTTCAGCCTCCTGCGGGCCAGGACCGCCTCGGCCAGGACCAGGTCCAGCGGGCGCGTGACCTTGAAGGCCTCCTCGTGCCCGGGTACGAGCAGGACCGTGCTGCCGAGCCTCTCGACCATGCTCGCGTCGTCGGTGACGTCCTCGGTGACCTCGTCATGGGCGCGGACCAGCGTGGCCCGGTCGAAGCCCTGGGGCGTCTGCACGGCACGCAGCCGGGCCCGCACCGGGGTGGCCACCACCGGCTCGGGGGCGCCCGGGACCGCCGTCGGCTCGACCTCCTTCACCGTGTCGGCGAGCGGCAGCGCGGGCACGACGGCCGGCGCTCCCGCCCGGACCGCCTCGATCACGCCGTCGACCGTGTCCACCGGCACCAGGGGCCGCGCGGCGTCGTGCACCAGCACGATGTCGTAGTCGGGCGGCAGCGCGTCGAGGCCGAGCTTCACGGATTCCTGGCGGCTCTCGCCGCCGGGGACGACGAGGAAGTCGGTCCGGTCGGGCAGCGCGTGTGCGTCGAGGAGCGACTTGACCTCGGCGGCTCCCTCGGGCGGCGCCACGACGACGACCAGGGAGACGGCGCGGGACGCGGCCATCGCGCGCACCGCGTGAATGAGCATGGGGGTGCCGCCCAGCGCGCGGAGCGCCTTGGGGGCGCCCGGGCCGAGGCGTACGCCTCGTCCGGCGGCCGGAATCACGGCTGCCGTGCGGGCTCCCGCGGGCGAAGGGCGCGAATCGTCAGACATCGGTTCCTGTCAGGTTTGTGTGCCGTCCAGGCGTGGGTATGGCCTGGGAAGTGCCGGGCGCGACGCCTTGACCGGACCCTTCCGTGACCCTGGTCAGCCTGCAGCCCGGGCCCGGCACGCCAGTAAAGGGCACCGCCCTGTTCCGAACGTAGCTGTAGGCACGGCGTCCGAGTGCGAACATGCCGCAGCGCCCGGCGACAAAAATACGTCATCGGGCACCGCGGCATTTCGATGTACTGAGTGCTGAAGCGGGCTTGCGCCTGCATCAGGTTCAGGACGCGAGAACCTCGTCGAGCAGGGCCTCGGCCTTGTCCTCGTTCGTGTTCTCCGCGAGGGCGAGTTCGCTCACCAGGATCTGGCGGGCCTTGGCGAGCATCCGCTTCTCACCGGCGGACAGTCCGCGCTCGCGCTCACGACGCCACAGGTCACGCACCACTTCCGCGACCTTGATGACATCGCCCGAGGCGAGCTTCTCCAGGTTTGCCTTGTATCGACGCGACCAGTTCGTGGGCTCCTCGGCGTACGGCGCGCGCAGCACCTCGAAGACCCGGTCCAGCCCGTCCTGACCGACCACATCACGTACGCCGACGAACTCCGCATTGTCCGCTGGCACACGTACCGTCAGGTCACCCTGGGCGACCTTCAGCACCAAGTAGGTCTTGTCCACGCCTTTGATCTGGCGAGTTTCGATGGCCTCGATCAGCGCGGCCCCGTGATGGGGATAGACCACGGTGTCGCCAACCTTGAACGTCATGTGACAGGTACCCCTTCCGTGGCTATCCAGGGTAACACGGAAACGGCGGGTTCTGAATGGCGTTTTCGCAGGTCAGGGCATATCTCGGGGCTTGACAACAGCAACAGGAACGTGCTTCGCGGGGTCGGCGGAAGAAGGTATTCGCAGGTCGGAGGTGCTCTCCGGGGGAGGAGAAACGCGTACGTTACACACATCCGGAGGCCCTTCCAAGGGGACGAACGTCCGCATATGTCTGGTTCCAGATGTGCGACTTCCGCTACTCCGTTCGGTGCCGGGAGTCGCTTCCGCGCCGATTCCGGAATTGATCACGGGACCCCGTCGACGTCACCTGTTGTTCCCGGCGTGATCAATTCCGGGATGATCGCGCATTCCCGCGGAGAAATTTCGCGCCCCCGGCGTGCGCGGTATGCCGAAGCGGCTTATGTGAATGGCGGACGGGTGAGTGCGCCGCGCCCGCGTGAGCGATCCCGGCGCCCCGAGGGAGGGTCGGGTGCGGTGAGCCGGGAACGGCTCGGTAGCCTAAGGGCCACTGACAGACACTTGGGGCGGCTTCACCGGTCGCCACGCTCGAGTCAAGGAGTTGCCGCCGCCGTGAGCAGCAGCCTTCGACGCGGCGCTCTCGCCGCCGCCGCCATCGCGTTCTCGATCGCCTCGCTCGCCGCGTGCGGTGCCGGCAGTGACGCCCAGACCCTGGAGGTCAAGCCGGACAACGCGGCCGTGAAGGTCGGTGACATCAAGGTGCAGAACGCGCTGATCGTCACCCAGCCCGACATCAACGCGACCGGCCCGGCCGTGGTCTCGGCGACCCTCTTCAACAACGGCGACACCGCGCAGACCGTGGACTCGATCGCCCTGCCGAACGTCAACGCGACCGCCCAGGTCAAGCCGGCCAAGGGCGGCGGCAAGCTCGTCGTCCCGGCGCACGGCTCCGTGGTGATCGGCGGCAAGGGCAACGCCAGCGCCGTCCTGCCCAACGGGCGCGAGGCGGTCCAGGACGGCAGCGTCCGCAAGGTCACCTTCACGTTCAGCAAGACCGGCGACGTGAGCCTGCAGGCCTTCGTGGTGCCGGCCAAGAGCTACTTCGAGAAGTGGGGACCGAGCGAGATCCCGTCGGCTCCCGCCACCCCCACCGCCAAGCCGGGCAAGACCGCGACGGGCTCCCCCACCCCGACCGGCACGGCGGGCTCCGCCGCGAACACCCCGAACTCCTCGGCCACCCCGACGGACGCGGCCTCCGCGAGCGCGACGCCCTCCGGCCAGTAGCGCATCGCGGGGCGGCCGTGTCGTCGTAGGACGATGCGGCGGGCGCCGTAGCCGAAGAAGGGCGGGACCTCCTGGGAGGTCCCGCCCTTCGGCGTTCGTGCGGGGCGCGCGGGGCGCCCGGGGTGGTCTACGGCTCGAACTTGTAGCCGAGGCCGCGGACCGTGACCAGGTAGCGCGGGGCGCCCGGGTCCGGCTCGATCTTGGCGCGCAGGCGCTTGACGTGGACGTCGAGGGTCTTGGTGTCGCCCACGTAGTCGGCACCCCAGACGCGGTCGATGAGCTGCATACGGGTCAGTACCCGGCCCGCGTTGCGCAGGAGCATCTCCAGCAGGTCGAACTCCTTGAGGGGCAGGTCGACCTTGGAGCCGGAGACCGTGACCACATGGCGGTCCACGTCCATGCGGACCGGGCCGGCCTCCAGCGCCGCCGGGGTGACCTCCTCGGGCTCGCCGCGACGGCGCAGGACGGCCCGGATACGGGCGACCAGCTCGCGCGAGGAGAACGGCTTGGTGACATAGTCATCGGCTCCTATTTCCAGGCCGACGACCTTGTCGATCTCGCTGTCCTTGGCCGTCACCATGATGACGGGGACGTTGGAGCGGCCGCGCAGCTGGCGGCACACCTCCGTGCCGGGCAGCCCCGGCAGCATCAGGTCGAGGAGGACGAGGTCGGCGCCGTTGCGCTCGAACTCGTCGAGTCCGTCGGGGCCCGTGGTCGCCACGGCGACCTCGAAGCCCTCCTTGCGGAGCATGTACGACAGGGCGTCGGAGAAGGACTCCTCGTCCTCGACGACAAGCACTCGGGTCACGGAAGGACCTCCGGGGCGGGAAGCGGTTCGTACGGGGATGACTGGGGGGTGGTGCGGCCGGCCTCGTCGTCGAGATCGTCCAGGTCGGGATGTTGGTGCGCGCGGTCGCGGGCAACCCCCGCCTCCGGCAGCCTCAGGGTGAACGTGGAGCCCTGACCCTCCGAGCTCCACACCGTGACCTCCCCGCCGTGCGAGGCGGCCACGTGCTTGACGATCGCCAGCCCCAGTCCCGTACCGCCGGTGGCACGGGAGCGAGCGGGGTCGACGCGGTAGAAGCGCTCGAAGATGCGCTCCTTGTCCTTCTCCGAGATGCCGATCCCCTGATCGGTCACGGCCACCTCGATGTGCTCGCCGCCGGGCGCGGTCACCCGGCGGGCGGCTATGCCCACGCGGGTGCGGGCCGGGCTGTAGTTCACGGCGTTCTCGACCAGGTTGCCGAGGGCGGCGGCCAGCTGGCCCCGGTTGCCCCAGACGTGCAGGTCGGCCGTGCCTCCGGCGGCCATGGTGATCTGCTTGGCGCCGGCCTGGTGGCGGCAGCGGTCGATCGCCTCGGCGACCAGCTCGTCCACGCGGACGGGCTCGGCGTCCTCCAGCGGGTCGTCGTTCTGCACGCGGGAGAGGTCGATCAGCTCCTGCACCAGGTTGGTCAGGCGCGTGGCCTCGATCTGCATACGGCCGGCGAAGCGCTCGACCGCCTCCGGGTCGTCGGAGGCGTCCATGACGGCCTCGGACAGCAGGGAGAGGGCTCCGACCGGTGTCTTCAGCTCATGGCTCACGTTCGCGACGAAGTCCCGCCGCACCGCCTCGATGCGGCGGGCCTCCGTGAGGTCCTCGACCAGCAGGAGCACCAGCCGGGAGCCGAGGGGGGCGACGCGGGCGGAGACGGCGAGAGCCTCGCCCCGCCCGGTCCCCCGCCGGGGCAGGTCCAGCTCGACCTGGCGTATCTCCCCGTCCCGCCGGGTGTCCCGGGCCATCTGCAGCATCGGCTCGACCGAGAGCCGGCCGCCGCGGACCAGGCCCAGGGCGTACGCCGCGGAGCTGGCCTTCACGACGGCGTCGGCCTCGTCCAGGACGACGGCCGACGACCGGAGCACGGACAGGACGGTGTCCACACCCGGTGGCAGCACCGGGTCGGTGTGGAGGGAGGTACGCGTGGGGCGCTTCTGCTCCCGCTCGCTCCAGCGGAACGCCAGCATGGCGATCACGCCGGTGAGAACCCCGGCGATCGCTGCCGCTGCGGCGACCGCCGCGTTCACGTCCATGCCACCAGGTTAGGCATGCTGTCCGACATCCCCACAGCCGTCCGGGTGCGACCTCGAACACTCGTCGCCCAGAGTTCACCTTGGCGCCAGTATTGGTTCATTTGGGATGGCGGAAAACGACGCGTACAAGCCGGAACGTGGGAGCGTGGGGTGCGAAGCGCCGGTCGGACGACGGTCACGGGCCCCCGCCCCTGCCCCGGCAGCCCCGAAGAACACGTAAGAGAGGGATCCCTGATGCGGGACGCGTACCACGAGGAACTTGACTCGATCGGCGACGGTCTGGTGGACATGGCCCGGCTCGTCGGGTCGGCGATCGGACGCGCCACGACCGCCATCCTCGACTCCGACCTCAAGCTCGCCGAGAGCGTCATCGAGGGCGACAAGAAGGTCGACGAGCTCCAGCACGACCTGGAGGCGCGTGCGATAGCCCTGCTCGCCCGGCAGCAGCCGGTCGCCACCGACCTGCGCATCGTCGTCACCTCCCTGCGTATGTCCGCCGACCTGGAGCGCTCCGGCGACCTGGCCCAGCACGTCGCGAAGCTCGCCCGCCTCCGCTTCCCGGAGCGCGCGATCCCGCACGACCTGCACGCCACCATCCTGGAGATGGGCCAGCTCGCGCAGCGCCTGATGGCGAAGGCGGCCGAGGTGATCGTCACCAAGGACGTCGACCTGGCGATGCAGCTGGAGCAGGACGACGACGAGATGGACCTGCTGCACCGCACCCTCTTCCAGCACCTGCTGGACGACCGCTGGAAGCACGGCATCGAGACGGCGGTGGACGTCACCCTCCTCGGCCGCTACTACGAGCGGTACGCCGACCACGCGGTGGCCGTCGCCAAGCGCGTGGTGTTCCTGGTGACCGGTGAGCACGCGGACGACCTCCAGGGCGACATCCAGCCGGAGATCCAGCCGGTGGCGGGCGCCGAGGGGGCGTAGGGCGGAGGGGCAGGGCGTGCGGGCGCCACAGTGCGCCGTTGATGCGCCCGGTGAAGCGGGCATGCAATGGGCAGAGGCATCAGCCTCTAGGTCTCCAGGAGGACGCATGGCCGAAGCCCCCACCCCGCCCGACCCGACGCAGGAGCGCGAGACGGAACAGCCCGCCGAGATCAAGAGCCTCCCGCTCTTCGGCGCGTGCGGCTGCGGCTCGGGCTGCGGCTGCGGGTGCCAGTCGGGCAATCCCTGTCAGTGCGGTTGACCGCCTGACGACTCCGTACGCCGACGAAGGGCCCCGGTGCGTGCCGGGGCCCTTTTTCGTGGGGTGCGGCCGGTGCGCGCAGGTGATGAGCGGTCGCGCATGAATTCGACCGTGCACCCCCGTGTGACAAGGGCTTTCCAAGATCGTCCGGCTGCTAGCTTCCGCTCGTGACGCATTCGGAAACCACCGCGGAATCGCACGTACGGTCCTGCCCTGAGCCGGTCCACGACACACGGAACGCTTTCAGGCCAGTCCTGCTCGACCCCTCGGACAAGGACGGCCAGGCGGCGCTGACGGCGCTGCGGGAGTCGGGGGCGGTACGGGAGGTCCACGACCGCATCGACGACCAGCTGGAGGAACTGGTCCGCTGCCTGTGGCCGGGAGCGTCGCTGGAGGGGCCCGCCCTCACGGCCGCCGTCACCGCTGTGTGCGCCGGGGTTCCCCGCCGCCGCTACGGCACCTGGGTCTGGTATCCGTGGTCGGGACGGCTGGTGCACGTACTGCCGGCCGAGGAGTTCCGGCTGGTGCGCACCGACCGTAACCGCGACAAGATCACGCGCGCGGAACAGCAGGCGCTGCTCGGCCGCAGGATCGGCGTCCTGGGCCTGTCCGTCGGCAACAGCGCGGCGCTCACCTGTGTGATGGAGGGCGTGGGCGGATCGTTCCGTCTCGCGGACTTCGACCGGCTGGGCCTGTCCAACCTCAACCGGCTGCGCGCCGGTGTCCACGACCTCGGCGTGGAGAAGACGGTCCTGTGCGCGCGCCAGATGTACGAGATCGACCCGTACCTCGACGTCGAGATCCACCCTCGGGGCGTCACGGAGGAGACGATCGGCGACTTCTTCGGTACGGCCCCCGGTTCCGGGCTCGACCTGCTCGTCGAGGAGTGCGACACCCTGTGGGCGAAGGTCGCGGCCCGGGAGTACGCCCGCGCCCGGCGGATCCCGGTCCTGATGGACGCGAACGACCGCGGCCTGCTCGACGTGGAACGCTTCGACGAGGAGCCCGGCCGTCCCCTCTTCCACGGCCGCGCGGACGGCATCACGGCACGCGACGTCCACGATCTCGACCGCGCCGGTGCGCTCGAGGTGCTGCTGCGGATCGTCGACGAGAGCCGTCTCAGCCCCGCCATGACGGACGCCCTCGGGCGGATCGGCGACACGCTGTCGAGCTGGCCGCAGCTGGCCAGCGGGGTGATGCTCGGCGGAGCCCTGGTCACCGACACCGCGCGCCGCATCCTGCTGGGCGCCCCGGTCCCCTCCGGCCGCTACTACGTGGACCTCGAGGCCCTCGTCGCCGCCGAGCGCGCCGTACCCGCCGGGACCGCGCCATGAACCACGTCCCCGAACTGCACGGCGACCACCTGTGGTTGCGCGAACTGCGCGCCACCGACCTGGCGCCCTTCGAACGCATCCACACCCACCGCGTCCTGACCCGCTATCTCGGGATCGACCGCATGGACGCGCGCCAGGCGCAGGACGCCTTCGCGCAGTGCCTCGCCCAGCCGTACACCCATCCCCGGCGTAGGCACACCCTCGCCATCTGCGCGCCGGGCGACGACACCATGATCGGCACCATGGGCCTGCTGGTCGAGGACTACGGGCGCAACGCCATGCTCACCGGGCTGGTCCTGCTGCCCGACGCCTCCGTACGCGGCCACGGCCACGAGGCCGGACGCCTGCTGATGGCCTACGGCTTCGGCCGGCTGGGCCTGCACCGCATCTGGGCCGGCCACCGGGCCGACCACACCCGCATGCACGAGGTCATGCTCGCCGCCGGCCTGCACCCCGAGGCCACCCTGCGCGAGCTGTTCCACACCCAGGGCCGCTGGCACGACGTCACCACGTACGCCGCCCGCGCCCCGGAATGGCGCCGCACCGCCACCCGAACAGAACAGACGATCCTCGGGGGCTTGCCCCACCTCCGGCAACCGGCCTCGGGCCGCTGAGGGCCCAGGGCGCGCCCTGGTCGTGCAAAGCCCCCGATCCGCGCCGTAAGAGCGCAGGTCGGGGGCTCGATGACAAGAACTACTTCTTCTTGCCCTGGTTCTTGACCGCCTCGATTGCCGCTGCCGCCGCCTCGGGGTCGAGGTACCTGCCGCCCGGGGTGAGGGGCTTGAAGTCGGCGTCGAGTTCGTAGACGAGGGGGATGCCCGTCGGGATGTTCAGGCCCGCGATGTCCGCGTCCGAGATGCCGTCCAGGTGCTTGACCAGGGCGCGCAGGCTGTTGCCGTGGGCCGCGACCAGGACCGTGCGGCCCGTCAGCAGGTCCGGGACGATGCCGTCGTACCAGTACGGGAGCATCCGGCCGACTACGTCCTTGAGGCACTCCGTGCGCGGGCGCAGCTCCGGCGGGATGGAGGCGTAGCGCGGGTCGTCCGACTGGGAGAACTCGGTGCCGTCCTCGAGCGGGGGCGGCGGGGTGTCGTAGGAGCGGCGCCACAGCATGAACTGCTCCTCGCCGAACTCCGCGAGGGTCTGCGCCTTGTCCTTGCCCTGGAGGGCGCCGTAGTGGCGCTCGTTCAGGCGCCAGCTGCGGTGGACCGGGATCCAGTGGCGGTCCGCGGATTCGAGGGCCAGCTGGGCCGTGCGGATCGCGCGCTTCTGGAGGGACGTGTGGACCACGTCGGGGAGAAGGTCGGCGTCCTTCAGGAGCTCGCCACCGCGGACTGCCTCCTTCTCGCCCTTCTCGTTCAGGTTCACGTCCACCCAGCCGGTGAACAGGTTCTTCGCGTTCCACTCGCTCTCGCCGTGGCGGAGGAGGATCAGCTTGTACGGTGCGTCGGCCATGCCCCAGAGCGTAATCCACGCATTCGGGCCCCAGCAGGCCCGCCCATCAGCCGGACAGTTGACGGGATCCGTTAATTGACTGGCCGGTGCGGACGGCGGCTCAGTAAGTTGTGCCTGCCCCTTGGGGCACTTACACATCTTCTTGCCGTGCCGTGGGGGATCCTGATGTCCGTCGCCAGTCTGAGACGTGCCGCCCGGGAGAGCGTCTCGGGGCTCCCCCGGGAGTTCTGGTGGCTGTGGACGAGCACCCTCGTCAACCGCCTCGGGGCGTTCGTCGCCACCTTCATGGCGCTGTACCTGACGATCGACCGCGGCTACTCCGCCTCCTACGCCGGCCTCGTCGCCTCCCTGCACGGGCTCGGCGGGGTCGTCTCCTCGCTCGGTGCCGGCGTGATGACCGACCGGCTCGGCCGCCGCCCCACCCTGCTGATCGCCCAGTCCGCCACCGCCGGCTCCGTCGCCCTGCTCGGCTTCATGCACGACCCGGTCGCCATCGCCTCGGTCGCGTTCCTGGTGGGCATGGCGTCGAACGCCTCCCGGCCCGCCGTCCAGGCGATGATGGCCGACATCGTCCGGCCCGAGGACCGCGTCCGCGCGTTCTCCCTCAACTACTGGGCCATCAACCTCGGCTTCGCCGTCTCCTCCATGTCCGCCGGATTCATCGCCGAGTTCAGCTATCTCGCCGGGTTCCTGATCGAGGCCGGGATGACGGCCGTCTGCGCGGTCCTGGTCTTCCTGAAGCTGCCCGAATCCCGGCCGCAGCGGACGGCGGCCGGGAAGGCCGCGGAGGAGGTCGGGCTCGGGACCGTGCTGCGCGACGGGCGCTACATGGGCGTCGTCGGCCTGTCCTTCCTCGTCGCCGTCGTCTTCCAGCAGGGCTCGATCGGCCTGCCGGTCGCGATGGGCCAGGCCGGGTTCACACCCGCCGACTACGGCATGGCGATCGCGCTCAACGGCGTCATCATCGTCGCGCTCCAGATCCCCGTCACGCGGTTCATCGAACGCCGGGACCCGCGCCGGCTGCTCGTGATCTCGTCGCTGCTCGCCGGCTACGGCTTCGGGCTCACCGCCTTCGCCGGCTCCGTCGGCGTCTTCGCGCTCACCGTCTGCGTGTGGACCCTCGCCGAGATCGTCAACGCGCCGACGCAGACCAGCCTGGTCGTCCGGCTCTCACCGGTGCACGGCCGCGGCCGCTACCAGGGCATGTACACCCTGTCCTGGTCCCTCGCCGCGCTCGTTGCCCCGCTGATGTCCGGCCTGGTCATCGACCGGTTCGGGGCCGAGTGGCTGTGGGGGCTGTGCGCCGTCGTCGGCATGGTGGCGGCCGTCGGGTACGGGGCCCTGATGCGGCGCCTTCCGGCGGCGGGGACGGCGGCGGCGGTACCGGCCGCCGCCACCGGCGCGGCGGAGGTCCCCGCGAGCTGAGGCCCGCGGCGCTCACGTCAGCGGCCCCGGCCTCACGGATGCATCCGCGCTCGCGTCGGCGCCCTCGCCTCGCGGGTGCATCCGCGCTCACTTCTCACCTCTCACCGCCCGCGCCTCACGGATGCATCCGCGCACCCTTGATCACCTTGTCCACCGCGTTCTTCGGTCCGTAGACCGCGAGGCCCACCAGGTCCAGCCCGTCCGTGCCCACGGCCCGCACCGCCGCCCGGTTGTCGCGGTCGTTGCCGGTGCTGAACAGGTCGGAGGTGAAGACCGAGCGCGGCAGCGCGCGGGAGAGGGCCTTCGCGTGGGCCGACCGCAGCGTCTCCTTCGCGCCCTCGAAGACCAGGACCGGCTGGCGGAACATGGGGAGGTAACGGACGCCGTCCGCGTCCTCGTAGGGCTCGCCGATCACCTCGGGGACCTGGCTGCCCAGGCCGCTGACCAGGAACGCGGTGACGTTCAGACGCTGCCAGGGCTCCAGGTCCTCGCGCAGCAGGACGGCGATCTTGGTGTCGAAACGGATGGGTGCGTCGTCGCTCATACTCCGAGACTGCCGACCGGCCCGCGGCCTCGTCTTGTACGTTCTTTGCATGGCCCCGCAGCCGGAAGTGTCCGCCTGGCGGCCCCGTGTACCCGGCGTCGTCGAGGTCTTCCACGCCCACTTCACCGAGTACGCGTATCCGATGCACGTCCACGAGGCGTGGACGCTGCTCATCGTGGACGACGGTGCCGTGCGCTACGACCTGGAGCGGAACGAGCACGGCACGCCGCACGACACGGTCACCCTGCTGCCGCCGCACGTCCCGCACAACGGCTCCCCCGCAACGCCCTACGGCTTCCGCAAGCGGGTCCTGTATCTCGACGCCACGCGCCTGCCCGACGAGCTCATCGGGGCCGCGGTCGACCAGCCCGACCTGCGCGATCCCGTGCTGCGCACCCGGGTCGGGCAGCTGCACGCGGCCCTAGCGCACGCCGGGGACGAGCTGGAGGCCGAGAGCAGGCTGACGCTCATCGGCGAGCGGCTGCGCGGCCATCTGCGGCCGCGAGAGGTCGCCGACGGGTCCCGGTCCGACCCCGCGCTCGCGCGCCGGCTGCGCGAACTCCTCGACGAGCACGTCGTCGACGGGCTCACCCTCGACGAGGCCGCGGCGCTCGTCCACGCCCATCCGACGCATCTGGTACGGGCGTTCAGCACGGCCTACGGCATCGCCCCGCACCAGTACCTGAACTCGCGGCGGGTGGACCGGGCGCGCCGGCTGCTGCTCGACGGGCGCCCGGCGGGCGAGGTCGCGTCCGCCACGGGGTTCTTCGACCAGTCCCATCTCACCCGGCACTTCCGGAAGTTGGTGGGGGTCACGCCCGGGCGGTACGCGCGGACGGTACGCGGCTGACGCCGCCCGGTCCCGGCCACCGTCTACAACTCCCGTTGCGCCTCGTACAGGTTGCGCGGGCGCACCGCGTCCGTCGAGGGATACAGCTCCAGCCGGGAGTGCAGGTCGCCCGTGAAGTCCGGGACGTCGATCTGGTCGAACTCCGTCACCTCGTCGACGCCCACCGTCGCGGAGTACGGCGCCAGTCGGTCGATCTTCACCAGGCCCGCCCTGCCGTTGGTGACGCGGACGTTCCAGTGGGTGAAGCGGGCCCCGAAGAGCGGGCCGGCGCTGGCGTCGCCGCCGTGGCGGCCGTTGTTGTCGACCGTGATGTCGGTGCGGACGTTGGCGAAGGGCAGGCCGCGGTGGCTGTCGAAGGTGCCCATCCGCATGTCGCCGCGGGACCAGACGTTGTAGGAGGACAGGCCCTCGACGTTGATGCCGTGGAGCTGGGTGTTGGCCGGGGCGGGCACCGTGCGCTCCTCGATGGTGAAGTCCTCGACCAGGTTGTCGTGCGAGCCCTCGCGGCAGAAGTAGGGGTGGTGCTCGCCGCGGCCGCCCACCCGGGTGCGGCGCAGGGTGCAGGAGGAGGCGGCGACCAGGCCGAAGCCGTTGTCCACGTCGCGCACAGTGACGTCGTCCACCCAGCAGTCGTACGTGCACTGCAGCACGACCCCGTTGTAGCCCTTGTCCAGCAGGTGCTCGGACTGCGGCGTCGGGATCATCCGCAGGGTCAGGCCCTCGACGCCCGCACCCGTCAACTCCCGTACGTGGGTGGTGAACTGGGGCGTCCACTCGGGGCGCAGGTCCAGCGGGAGCGGGCGCTCCAGCGTGACGGTGCGGCCGCGGACGCGGGCGATGCGGACGGGCCATTCGTAGGGGACGTAGCTGAGGAGCTTGGTCTTGTCCTCCCAGTAGTACGCCGCCGGGCCGGGGCCGCCGCCCGCCATGTGCTGGAGGAGGGTGTGGGCCGGGTCGTCGGCGAGGCGGAGCAGGACCAGGGCGCCGGGGCGCAGGCGGGCGGGGTCGGCCACCCGCACGGTCCAGGAGCCCTGCCGCGCGGGCTCGATCGGCGTCAGGGCCCGCCACTCGTCCCGCTTGTTGCCGGTCCAGCCCTCGAAGGGCCACGCCTGCTCCTCGATGGCGGCGACAAGGGAGTCCCAACGGGCCTTCGGCGCCATCCAGATGAGGCCGCCCGCCCAGGACCACGACGACTTGGTGCCGCCGTAGCGGGAGCCGTAGACGCCGATCAGTTCGGTGAGGCTCCGGGTGGCGTACAGCGTCGTACGGCCGCTTCCGGCGCCGCGCAGCACCACGTTGTCGTGACCGATCCGGATCAGGTCGTCGATGCGGAAGGTGCCGGGCGGGATGGTGACCGTGCCACCGCCGGCCCGTCCGGCGGCGGCGATGGCACGGTTGATCGCGGGGGCGGAGTCGGTGGTGCCGTCCGCCACGGCTCCGTAGTCGCGTACGTCGGCGACGACGGGGCGGCGGGGGAAGCGCGCCGCCCCGCCGCCGTAGCCGGCCCGGCCGACGTACGGGATCTGCGGATGGGTGAAGGGGGTGCGGGTGAACTCCCGCCAGAGGGTCGGCACTTGGCCGCCGCGCGCCGGAGCGGCGAGGGCGGGTGTGCCGGTCGCCGCGGCGGCGGCCACCGCAGTGGCGGTGACGAGAACGCTGCGTCTGGTCATGCCGTGGTGCGCCGTGCTCATTCCGTACGTCCTTCCCATGCGACGTTTTCATGGTTGTGAACGACGTTCATATCTGCGTTGGGCGTGAGCATGGCATGGCGTACGGGGAGCGGGAAAGGGTCCTGCAGGGGTCAATCAGCTGCGGGGGTTCATTCAGTCGGCGGGGCGCTGGGTCAGGTGCGTGAATGCGTCCAGGTTGCGCGTCGACTCGCCGCGCGACACCCGCCACGCGTACTCCTTGCGGATCGCGGTGGCGAAGCCCAGTTCCAGGAGGGTGTTGAAGCTGTCGTCCGCCGCCTCCAGCACCTGGCCGAGGAGGCGGTCGATCTCGTCCGGGGTGACCGAGGAGAGCGGGAGGCGGGCGGTGACGTAGATGTCGCCGAGGCGGTCGACCGCGTAACTCACGCCGTACAGCTTGAGGTTGCGCTCCAGGAGCCAGCGGTGGACACCCGGCTCGTTCTCGTCGGGGTGGCGGATGACGAAGGCGTTCAGCGAGAGGGAGTGGCGGCCCACCAGGAGCGAGACGGTCGTCTTCAGCTTGCGGGTGCCGGGGAGCTGCACGACGTAGTTGCCGGCTTCCGGGCTCTCCCATTCGAGCTCGGCGTCCTTCAGGACGTCCTCGATCACCTGGGCCGCGTTCTGTGCATCAGCCATGGTGGGAGCGTACGCGACGGCGGTGCGCCTGCATCGCGGCCGTGTAGACGTCCGCCGTCGCGGCGGCCGCGGTGTCCCAGCCGAACGACTGCGCGTGCCGGGCCGCTTCCGCCCCCATACGGGTGGGCAGGGCCGGGTCGTCGGCGAAGTCACTCAGGACGCGCGCGTAGTCGGCGGGGTTGTGGCCCCGCACGAGGAAGCCGGTCTCTCCGTCGCGGACGGCGACCGGGAGGCCGCCGACGGACGCGGCGAGCACGGGGGTGCCGGCCGCCTGCGCCTCTATGGCGACCAGGCCGAACGACTCGCTGTAGGACGGCATCACGAGCACGGAGGCCGCCCGGAACCAGTCCGCGAGCTGCTCCTGGCCGACCGGCGGGCGGAAGCGTACGACGTCGGCGATGCCGAGGCGGGCGGCGAGCTTCTGCAGGCCCTCGGGCTTGGCGAGGCCGCTGCCGCTGGGGCCGCCGACGACGGGGACCAGGATGCGTGAGCGCAGCTCGGGGCGGCGGTCGAGGAGGGCGGCGACCGCGCGCAGCAGGATGTCCGGGGCCTTGAGGGGCTGGATGCGGCCCGCGAAGAGCGGGATCAGGGCGTCCTGCGGGAGGTCGAGGCGGGCGCGGGCTGCCGCGCGGCCGTCGGCGGGGCGGAAGCGGTCGAGGTTCACGCCGGGGTGGACGACCGCGACCTTGGCGGGGTCGGCGCAGTAGTGGCGTACGAGTTCGTCGGCCTCTTCGGAGGTGTTGGCGATGAGGCGGTCGGCGGCGGAGACGATCTGGGTCTCGCCGATGACGCGGGCGGCGGGCTCGGGGGTGTCGCCGTCGGCGAGGTTGGCGTTCTTGACCTTGGCCATGGTGTGCATGGCGTGGACGAGCGGGACGCCCCAGCGCTGGGCCGCGAGCCAGCCGACGTGGCCGGAGAGCCAGTAGTGGGAGTGGACCAGGTCGTAGTGGCCGGGGCGATGGCCGGCCCAGGCCTGCATCACGCCGTGGGTGAAGGCGCAGAGCTGGGCGGGGAGCTCCTCCTTGGCCAGGCCCTCGTAGGGGCCGGCGTCGACGTGGCGGACGAGGACGCCGGGGGCGAGTTCCACGGTCGGGGGGAGGGCGGCGGCGGTGGCGCGCGTGAAGATCTCCACCTCGATGTTGATCGCGGCGAGGCGCTGCGCAAGCTCGACGATGTAGACGTTCATGCCGCCCGCGTCGCCCGTGCCGGGCTGGTGCAGGGGGGAGGTGTGTACGGAGAGCATGGCCACGCGGCGGGGGCGGCGGTGGAGCCGGAGCCGCGGGGGCGTTGCCTGCGAGCGACGCCCGAGCCTGCTGACGTACTGGCTCACGTGGCGTTCCTCCTTGTGCGGGCATGCCTGGAGGAGGGTGTGGGGCTCCCTCCAAGGTGGGCAACAGCGGAGGGGTGTGTTCCCATTCCGGGCGGCGTTAATTTTGCCTAGGCATTACCGGGTGTCGCTCAACTGTTCGGGGGTGTGGTGCGTAGGGGTGCGGGCAGGATGCCCGCGACGCCCTCTGGCACGTTCGGGGGTGCGCGTTGCGCACGTCGCGTTGGTGGGGGTCGGGGGCTCGTCGCTGCGGCGCATACCCTCGTACGTATGACTTCCCGCGCCGTCCGCCGTCCCGTGGGCACGGTGACGCGCGGGACCACCAATCCCAATCGGCTGCGGCGGATGGATCGGTGGATCGCCGCCGCGCATGGGGCCGCCCTGCGGCGGGTCGACGATCCTGTTGCTGTTGATCTCGGGTATGGGGCCGCGCCCTGGACCGCTGTGGAGTTGCTCGTGCGCCTTCGGGCGGTTGCCCCGCGTGTGCGGGTGGTGGGGGTGGAGATCGAGCCCGAGCGGGTGGCTGCGGCCAAGTCCTGTGAGCGGGACGGGCTTGTCTTTGTGCACGGGGGATTTGAGATTCCTGTTGCCGGGCGGCCGATGCTCGTGCGTGCCGCCAATGTGCTGCGGCAGTACGAGGAAGCGGACGTTGCGGGGGTGTGGGAGCGGCTGTGCGGACGGCTTGCACCCGGAGGGCTGCTGGTCGAGGGGACGTGTGACGAGATCGGGCGGCGGCATGTGTGGGTCGCGCTCGGGCCGGAGGGGCCTCGGACGGTCACCTTCGCCGCCCGGCTGGGGTCTCTTGAACGGCCGTCCGATCTCGCGGAGCGGCTGCCCAAGGCGCTCATTCACCGCAATGTGCCCGGGGAAGCCGTGCACGCGTTTCTGCGTGACTTCGACCGGGCCTGGGCGGCGGCCGCTCCTTACGCCTCCTACGGCGCCCGGCAGCGGTGGGTGCGGGCCGTGGGGGATCTTGCGGGTGACTGGCCGCTGGCCGACGGGCCCGTGCGGTGGCGGCAAGGTGAAGTGACGGTGGAGTGGAGCGCGTTGACCCCTCGCGGGTGACCGCCGGAGGCGGGTTGACCTGCGGGGAACGATCACGTTGAGCCGTTCGTCCCAAAGGCGGGGAGCGACGCGGTCTGTCGTTTTGCGCGTCGCCGTGGCACGATCCCCCAGGCATCCGTAAGTTACTGACGGTAAATCAGTTTGGGGTGGCGGTATGGGTACGGGCACGCGCGGCCTGATCGCGACGGCCGTGACCGTGGTCTGCGCGGTCACCGTGCTGGCCGTGCCGGGTACGGCGTTCGCCGTCCCTGAGCCGACCGCGTCTCCGTCTGCCCCCTCTACCCCCGCTGCCGACAAGGACCTTGAGGCCGTTCGGGCGAAACTGGACAAGCTGTACCACGACGCCGCCGTGGCCACGGACTCGTACAACGCCGCCCAGGAGAAGGCCGACAAGCAGTCCGCCGCGATCGTCGAGCTGGCCAGGAAGATCGTCAAGGGACAGCAGAAGCTGGACCGGCTGAAGGAGCGGGCGGGTGCCGCGGCCGCCGCCCAGTACCGCACCGGCGGCCTGCCCGACGAGGCCCGACTGCTGCTCAGCGACGACCCGCAGGAGTTCCTCGACGGCGCGGACCGGACCATGCAGGGCGAGCGCGCCGCCAAGGGCCTGATCGGGGAACTGACCCGGACGCAGCAGGACTTGGCGCAGTACGCCAAGGACGCCTCCGCCCAGTGGAAGGAGCTGGAGGCCAACCGCAAGGCGAAGGACGCCGCCCGCAAGAAGATCAAGAAGCAGATCTCGGAGGCCGAGAAGCTCGAGGCCCGGCTGGCGAAGAAGGAGAAGGAGCGCCTCGCCAAGCTGGAGGAGGACGCCGCCCTCAAGGCCCAGACCGCCTGGCTCGACTCCGGCGTCCTCGACGAGATCAAGGGCAAGGCGTCCGCCGAGGGCAAGAAGGCCGTCGCGTACGCCACCGCCCAGATCGGCAAGCCGTACGAGTGGGGCGCCGAGGGGCCGGACACCTACGACTGCTCGGGGCTCACCTCACAGGCGTGGGCCGACGCCGGCCACGCCATTCCGCGCACCTCGCAGGAGCAGTGGAAGCAGCTGAAGCACATCGACGTGAAGGACATGCGACCGGGCGACCTGGTCATCTACTTCCACGACGCCACCCATGTCGGGATGTACATCGGTGACGGTGCCATCGTCCACGCCCCACGGCCCGGGCGGACGGTGACGATCACGGGCGCGGGCTCGATGCCGATCCTCGGGGTGGTCAGGCCCGACGCCTGAGAGGCAGGTCACGTGACCCAGGGCACGCCGAACACCCCTGTAAACGCATGGCGGACGTGACGTTCGTCATTCCGGTCCGCCGGCTCTCCTGTCCAACTGCGGTACGGATCGCGGCATATGACGCTGGCGCCTCGCCAAGCGGCGTGTCTCACACCATTCCTTTACGGCACCACCACCCGCTATGGTCCCCGTCGGTGGATCGAGATCTCTCGCCCACCACGCCCTCGGGGGGAGGGAAGGAACTCAAGACGATGCCCGTACCCATACCGCGGCAGAGAGCGATCCCGGCCGCGGAGAGTGGTCAGGCTCCGGCCGCACAACCAGGCGGCACCTCCAAGGACGAGATTTCGCGCAAGGAAGCAACGGTCGACAACAACGCCGCCACCACGAACCTGACGCTGCTGCTGATCGAGGACGATCCCGGCGGCTCAGCGGTCGTGCCCGAACTGCAGGACGCGGCCGGCCGGCCGATCCGCGTCCGCACGGCCCGCAACCTCACCGAGGCCGAGCGGCTGCTGACCGACGACGTGCACTGCATTCTGCTGGACCTCGCACTGCCGGCCCCGGGCCGCGGTGCCGACGAGGACGAGCTGGCCGTGCTCCGGCACGTGCTGGAGCTCGCGCCCCGGCACGCCGTCCTCGCCCTCACCGCGTCCGGCGACGCCGAGCGCGGCGCGGAGGCGGTGCGGGTCGGCGCCCAGGACTACCTCTTCCGCGACGAACTCGACACCCAGCTGCTGAGCCGCGCCATCCGCTACGCCGTGGAGAGGAAACGTTCCGACACGGCCGAGCGGCGCCTGGCCGAGGGCCGGGTGCGCGCCCAGGAGAACCGCCGCCTGGAGCGCGGGCTGCTGCCGACGCCGCTGCTGGAGGGCTCCTCCCTGCGGTTCGCCGCCCGCTACCGCCCGGGACGCTCGCGCGCCCTGCTCGGCGGTGACTTCTACGACGTCGTACGCACCCCGGACGGGACCGTGCACGCCATGATCGGCGACGTCTGCGGGCACGGCCCGGACGAGGCCGCGCTCGGCGTGGAGCTGCGCATCGCCTGGCGCGCGCTGACCCTGGCGGGTCTGTGCGGCGACCAGTTGCTGGGGACCCTGCAGCAGGTGCTGGAGCACGAGCGCGCCGACGAGGAGATCTTCGCGACGCTGTGCACGGTGGACATCTCGCCGGACGGCCGCAGCGCCGGGCTGTGCCTGGCCGGGCACCCGTCCCCGCTGATCGCCCGCCCGGGCCGGCCGGCCCGGCTGCTGCCGTACGACAACAACGGCCCCGCCCTCGGCATGCTGCCGGGCGCGCGGTGGCCGCGGATGCAGGTGGATCTCGGCCGTGAGTGGAGCCTGATGCTCTACACCGACGGTCTGATCGAGGGCCGGATCGGCGTGGGCCGGGAACGGCTCGGCCAGGACGGCATGGTGGAGATGGTGCGCCGCCAGCTCGCCGACGGCCTGCGCGGCGAGGAGCTGCTGCGGGCGGCGGTGAACGAGGTGCGCGAGCTCAACGGCGGCGAGCTGACCGACGACGTCGCCGTGCTGCTGCTGGACCGGGAAGCCTGACGGCCCGGACTGCGGGGGGCCGGCCCTGCTCGGCCGCCATGGGGCGGCTGACTCAGCGGCCGCCGTTGTACGGGCCGTACGGGCCGTCGCTGCTCGAACCCCGGCGGCCGTTGCGGCCGCCGCCCGGCAGGCCGCGCAGGGCCGGGCGCACGTCGACCATGTACACGATGGTCGCGATGAGGCCGATCACCGGCAGGAACGACAGGATGTTGAAGATCAGGTTCACCACGAAGGCGATCGCCAGGATGATCAGCCAGAACGGCTTGCTCTGCTTGCTGGCCGCGCGATAGGCGTCCTCGCGGCGCGTGGCGGCGTCGATCAGCGCGAAGCCGCTGAACACGATCAGGGCCATGCTCAGCAGCCACATGAAGCCTGCGAACCCCTGCATCAGCACTACGTCCACCACCAGACTCGGCTTGTTCCTGTGCGGTCACCGTACCCGTTCGCACACTGCCGCTGTACGGGGAACGGGTCGGGCACTCCAGGAGTGCCCGACCCGTTACCGATCACCCGTCCGTGTCACTTCGCGGGCGGCGTGGTCTTCTTCGCGGTGGTCTTGCGGGCCGCCGGCGCCTTCTTGGGGGCGACCGGCTTCTTCGCGGCGGCGGGCTCGGCCTTCGCCTCGGCGGGCTTGGCGGCACCCTTCACCTCGACCGGCTCGGCCTTGGGCTCGACGGCGACGGCGAGGTCCTCGACCTCCTCGGCGACCGTCTCGATGCCCTCGGCGGCCTCGCCGCGCCAGGTGCGCACGGCCTGCTCGCCGTGCTCGGCGACCTTCTCGTAGGTCTCACGGGCCTTGACGGCGTACTCGGCGGCGACGCCGACACCGCGCAGCGCGATGTCCTGGGCGGACTCGCCCCACTTCTTCAGGTCGGCGTCGATGGTGGAGCCGAGCTTCTTCAGGTCGCCGTCGAGGGTCGCGATGAACTCGCTGACCTTGGTCTGCAGGGACTCCTGCGTCTCCTTGACCCGCGCCTGCGTCTCCTTGACGCGGGCCTGGGCCTTCTCCTGGACGGCCTTGGTGTCGGTGTTGCGGACGGCCTCGAACCGGGCCGGGGCCTCGGTGCGCAGCTGCTCCACCAGGCCGGGCACCTTCTTGGCCTGCTGGAAGGCCAGGTCGGCGGTGCCGGCGGCGAAGTACAGCGGCGTCGGGTCGCTGAGGGTCTTGCGCAGATCGTCGGTGATGGCCATGGCGATGGACCTCCCGGTCACTTTCAGCTGAGGGTTTTGGTCCCGCGGGCAACCTGGGCCGGTGGTCAGCCGGCGGGCCGCTGCGGGTCGTGCGGTTCGGCGTCACTGCCGTCGGACGTGCGGGTGCGGCGCGTGGCGGACTTCCGTCCGCCGGCCGCAGGGGTCTTGCGGGTGCGGCCTATGGCGGTGTCGTCCTCCGCGTCCGGGACCGCCGCCGGGCCCGGCCCGGGCTCGGTGGTCAGGACCACCTCGCCGTCCGCCGGGGCCTGATCGGTCTCCTTGTCGTCCGCGCCGCTCCCGAATCCGTTCTCCTTGCGGAAGGACTCGTAGATCTGGAGCAGCACCTGTTTCTGCCGCTCGTTCAGCGTGGGATCGGCGAGGATGACGGCGCGCGTCTCCACCTCGTCCCGGTCCCGCTCGGCGTCGAGGATGCCGGCGCGCACGTACAGCGTCTCGGCGGAGATCCGCAGCGCCTTGGCGACCTGCTGCAGCACCTCCGCACTCGGCTTGCGCAGCCCGCGCTCGATCTGGCTCAGATACGGATTCGACACCCCGGCGGCGTCGGCGAGCTGCCTGAGCGACAGCTGCGCGGAGCGCCGCTGTTCGCGCAGGTACTCGCCGAGATTGCCGACGTTGAGCGATGCCATGCCTCTACCTTGCACCACCCTCGCTAACTATTGCAAGCACGTGCTTGCAAAAGTGCGCCACGCCACGTCCGGTCTCCTACCTCGCGAGCTCCGTCGGCTCGTCGAGGCGCGTCAGCTTGCGCGGGTTGGCGACCGCGTGGATGCGGGTGACCTTGCCGTTCTCCACCACGAGGCTCACCGCGGCCACCCGGCCGTCGATCTCCACCCGGCCGGCGGGCTCACCGTTGAGCCAGACGACCGAGACCGACCGGTCCGGGCGGGCGAGCAGCTTCGCCACGAGTTCGGCGCCGTGCACCGGTTCCGCGGCGGCCGCCGCCAGTCCCCCGCCGTCGGCGATCATGACCACGTCCGGAGCCATCACGTCCAGCAGGTCCTGGAGCCGGCCGGTGCGCAGTGCGGCCAGGAACCGTTCGACCACGGCCTCCTGCTCCGACCTGCTCACCCGCACCCGCGGCCGGCGGGCCGCCACGTGCTCGCGGGCCCGCCGCCCGATCTGCCGCACCGCCGCCGGCGTCTTCCCGACGGCCTCGGCGATCTCCCCGTACGGCATCTCGAAGACCTCGCGCAGGACGAACACCGCCCGTTCCGTGGGCCCGAGCGTTTCGAGCACGGTCAGCATCGCGATCGACACGCTCTCCGCGAGCTCCACGTCCTCGGCCACGTCGGGGCTGGTCAGCAGCGGTTCGGGCAACCACTCGCCGACGTACTCCTCACGGCTGCGCGCCATCGTGCGCAGCCGGTTGAGCGCCTGGCGGGTGACCGTACGGACGAGGTAGGCCCGCGGGTCGCGCACCTGCGCACGGTCGACGCCGGACCACCGCAGCCACGACTCCTGCAGCACGTCCTCCGCGTCGGCGGCGGAGCCGAGCATTTCGTAGGCGACGGTGAAGAGGAGGTTGCGGTGGGTGAGGAAGGGGTCGTGGGGCATGACGGGCGGGTCCTCGGTCATGACGGGCGGGTCCTCGGTCATGCCGTCGACGCGGCGCCGGTGGCGGCGGGGCGCGCGGCGAGCGGGATCTCGCAGGCGTCGGAGTAGCCCTGGGAGGTGATCCCGTGGGCGGTGTTGCACCTGGCCGCCATGTTGGCGTAGCCGATGTAGGCGTTGAGCTCGACCAGCGCCGGTGCGCCGAGCTGCTCCAGCAGGCTCGCGGCCAGTTCGTCCGTGACGGTCGTCGGGGTGTTCGTCATGGCCTCGGCGTACTCCAGCACCTCCCGCTCCAGCGGCGTGAACACGTCCGCGTCGCGCCAGCGCGGCACCTGGCTCGCCTTGGCCGGGTCCAGCCGCTGGTCGAGCGCGAGGAAGTAGTTGATGTCGAGGCACCAGCTGCAGCCGATCTGGGCGGCCACGGCCATGTGCGCGAAGCTCTTGAGGCTCGCGTCGACCGCGTCCCACCGGGCCACCTGCGCGGAGTGGTACTGGCTGGCCTCGGCGAGCTTCGGGTTGTTCCACAGCACTTCCACGGGCTCGGGCACGGTGCCGAGCTGCTCGGTCAGGGCGGTGCGGAGTTCGGCGGGAAGCTCGGCCTTCGGGACTCGTAGCGTCATGGTTCTCTCCCGGTACGTCTGCGTCTGCGTCGTCCGCAGACGGGCGTTCGTGCCTTGTCGGCATGAAGACACCGCCTGCCGCGGGGATGTGACATCCGGGGTGGCCGGTGGGTCACCGCCCGGCCCGACGCGCGCCGAGCCACTCCTCCACCACGGCGAAGTCCCGCTCGGTGAGCCCGTACCGGTGGTCGACCTGATGCAGCAGCGCGGGCGCCGGATGATGTACGGCGACCCAGTCGCGGTCGGCGGCGGTGATCTCGTCGTCGACCCAGACGAAGGCGCGGCCGTCCGCCCAGTCCACCAGCGGCCGGGTCTTCCAGTGCAGCGGCGCCGGCAGCTCGTCCTCGTCCGGCCAGTCCACCAGCGGCAGCGGCGGCAGACCGAGCCAGGGCGCGAGGCAGACGTTCGCGTCGTCCATCCAGGTCGTCGCCCACACCAGCTCGCAGTCCAGCGCGGTCAGCCGCGCGCCGAGCGCGGGATCGACCCGGCCGAGCAGCGGATGCTCCACGGCCTCGGCGGGCACGTCGAAGCGCGCCTCGTACGACGGGTACGCGCACGCCGACCCGAAGGGGAGCAGCGTGCCGTCGACATCGAGGAAGAGAAGCATCACCGACAGGATCGGCGAAGGGCGCCCGGCGCGAAACCCGATCGGTGCGCGCAGCTCTACGAGCCCTCGAACCCCTGCTCCGCCAGGATCTTGTCGATACGCGCCCGGTGCGCCGCCTCCCACGCGTCCAGCGACTCGCCCGCCTCCTTCGCGAGCCGGGCCCGGGCCGCCGCGAGCACCTCGTCCCGCCGGCCGCCGGGCACGACGACCACGCCCTCCTCGTCCGCCATGACCACGTCCCCGGCCGTCACCCGTACGCCACCGCAGGTCACGGGCTCGCCCAGCGGTCGTACGGCCGACTTGGCACCCGGGATCGGGATGACACCCCGGGCGAACACCGGGAAGCGCATCTCCCGCACCTCGGTCAGGTCGCGGATCAGCCCGTCGAGGACGAAGCCCGCGATGCCGCGGCGCTGGGCGACCGCGCAGACGTTGCCGCCCGCGAGCGCCCAGTCCAGGTCCCCGGACTCCACCACGACGACCGTTCCGGGCCCGGCGCGATGGATCGCCGCGTGCAGCATCAGGTTGTCCCCGGGCGGGCAGCTGACGGTGAAGGCGGGCCCGGCCAGCCGCGCGCCCGGCCCCCACAACGGACGGATGCCGATGTCCATGACCTGCGCGCGGCCGAGGAGGTCGGCGAGGGTGGTGGTGGGCACGGCCTGGAAGTCGGTGGCGTCAGTCATGTCCCGGACGCTACCGTCCCTTTCCATGACTGCCGGGTCGGCCATGTGCCGCGAGCGAGTTGGGTGCCCGGCCTCTGAGTGAGGCCAGGGCGGGCCAGGAGCCCGCCCTTTTCTCTGCGTTGCCTTCGGGTTCGAGATCGAGATCGACATCGACGGAAGACACCAGCGACAGAGAAAGAAGAGAATGCCCAACGACTTCAACCAGAAGATCGTCGACGAGTTCCGGGCCAACAAGGGCCGCCTGACCGGCTACTTCGCGGAAGCCCGCCTGCTCCTGCTCACCACCACCGGCGCCCGCACCGGCACCCGGCACACCACCCCCGTCGGCTACCTCCCCGACGGCGGCGACCGCGTCCTGGTCATCGCCTCGGCGGGCGGCTCCCCCAAGCACCCCGACTGGTACCGCAATCTCCTCGCCCATCCCCAAGTCACCGTGGAAAGCGGCTCGTTCACGTACGAGGCGCAGGCCGACGTCCTCACGGGCGACGAGCGGGACCGGGCCTGGGCCCGGGCGGTGGAGACGGACCCGGGCTGGGCGGCGTACCAGGACAAGACCACACGTCTCATCCCGGTGGTCGCCCTGTCCGCGATCGCCCAGGGCGGCCCGCCGCGCGTCAACGCGTCCTCGCTCGCCGAGGGAATCAAGGTCGTACACGACGCCTTTCGCCGCGAACTCGCCCTGATACGAGAGGAGATGGCGAAGGTCCTCGACAACGGAAATGACGGTGGCGGTGGCGGTGGCGGTGGCGGTGGCGGTGGCGGTGGCGGTGGCGGTGGCGGTGGCGGTGGCGGTGGCAACGTCTCCCTTGGCGCCCAGCTCCGCATCAACTGCCTGACCTTCTGCCAGGGCCTGCACAACCACCACACCGGCGAGGACACGATGCTGTTCCCGCACATCGGCACCCAGCACCCGTCGGCGGAACCGACGCTGAAGCGCCTGCGCGAGGAGCACGAGCGGATCGCCGAGCTGGTGGCGGAGTTGCGGCGGGCCGTGGGCGCGGACGCCACGGATCCGGCGGAGGCGCGCGCGGAGGTGGAACGTCTGACGCTCGACCTGGAAGCGCATCTCACGTACGAGGAGCAGGAGTTGCTGCCACTCCTCGGCGCGTGACCTAGCGGGAACGGGCGGCCGGGGCCTTCTGGAGCGCGTCCTAGAAGGGCAACGGCCGCCCGTGCACCACCTCCAGCCGCGACACGGCCCGGGTCAGCACGACGTACAGCCGGTGCAGCCCGCGCGCCTCCGCCTCGGCGATGGCGGCGGGCTCCACGGCGACGACGTTGTCGTACTCAAGCCCTTTGACCAGCGAGGCCGGCACGACGGACACCCGGGCCCGGAGATCATCGGGCCCGGAGGTGACAATCCCAGCAGCGGCGAGTACTTCGTCGATATCTCCCACTTGCCCGTCGGCGGCGACGACCCCGACCGACCCCTCACGCTCGAGCGCATGCCGTACGGCGTCCACGACGGCACCGGTCACGTCGCCCACCGGGACCTCGCGCACCCTCAACTCCCCATCCCTCCGCAGGGATCGACCGGCGGGAACGTCCACATCGAGACGCGCCAACAGCCGATTGGCGAGCGAGACGACGGCCTCCGGAACCCGGAATCCGATGGTCAGCGGCACGACGGCGGCGTCCGGCTTGCCCAGGTGCCGCAGGACCGTGTCCCACGACCGTGCCGCCCAGGGCGTGGTCGCCTGCGCCAGATCACCCAGGACGGTGAGCGAACCGAAGGACGCCCGGCGGGCGATGGCCCGGCACTCCATCGGGGAGAGGTCCTGCGCCTCGTCGACGACGACATGGCCGTAGCCCTCCGGATGCTCGATGAGCCCGGCGACCTCGTCGAGCAGGACGAGATCGGCGGCCGACCAACGGGCCGACTTCCACGACCGGGGCGGCTTGGCCCAGAGCAGCGCCTTCTGCTCGTCGGCGTCCAGCAACCCGTCGGCGGCGGCAGCCAACGCATCGCTGTCGGTGAGGAGGTCGGCCAGGACCTCCTCGGGACGAACGCGCGGCCAAACCGCATCCACGTACTCCTTGACGGCCCGGGCCCTCGACACCTTCTGCACCCAGGCCGCGCTCTGCGCCCCGGCCCGCCGTTCGGCCTGCAGTTGCAGGCACCGCACCACCCGCCCGCGCACCCTCTCCCGGCCGATGCCGTACGGCGGCCGCTCGGCCAGCACGTCCTGGACGATGCGCACGAGCTCGCCTGCCCGCACGCGCCACCAGTACGAACCGTCCTTGACGGCAAGGGAGTCGACGTTCCGGGTGGACACGCGGGCGTAGAGCGCCCGGCGCAACACCTCGGCCATCCGGGCGTCATGCTTGACGACGGCGGTCCCCTCGCCGTCCGTCCCCCGGACCGGGCACCGGGCGATCTCCTCCTGAAGCGTCGACTGCCGCACACCGGTCTCCCCGAGCGCGGGCAGCACCTCGGAGATGTACGACAGGAACGTCCGGTTGGGCCCGAGGATGAGCAGACCGCCGCGGCGGATGCGCTGGGGGTGGGTGTAGAGGAGATAGGCGGCGCGATGCAGCCCGACGGCGGTCTTGCCGGTGCCGGGAGCGCCCTGGACACACACGGACAGGCCGAGATCCCCTCGTACGAGATCGTCCTGCTCGGGCTGGATGGTGGCGGCGATGTCCCGCATGGGCCCGACGCGGGGCCGCTCGATCTCCCGGGCGACGATACCGCTGACCTGCGGCCGTCCACTCCTGGGTTGATCTGCGAGTGGCTCATCCTCGAGCCCGGTGAGATCGGCGGAGTCACCGCGGCTCCCGGGGGCCCACCCGAACCGCCGCCGCACGGCGACGCCCTGCGGATCGCCGGCGCCGGCCTGATAGAAGGCGCGGGAGACGGGGGCACGCCAGTCGACGACGAGGGGCGGAACGGTGGGCTCCTCACTGATCCGCAGCCGCCCGACGTGATAGCTCTCCCCGGCGTGCGGTCCCGTGCCGTCGGCGAAGTCCAACCGCCCGAAGAACAAAGGCCCTTGAGGCAACTCCCCCATCGCCTTGGCCCGGCTGCGCAGCTCGTACCCGAGCACCTCGGCGTCGGCCCCGGAGGCGGAGACGTCCTGGCCGGTGAAGACGTGCTCCCGAGCGCCGTCGACCATGGCGGCGAGGGCGGTGCGGCAGCGGTCGTGGTGGGCGCGTTCGCGACGGAGGGCGTCTTGGAGGGCAGGGTCGGGTGACGTCATTCCACTGAGCCTACTGGAATAACGTAACCGAGTTAAATTTTTTACCAGGTATCACCTAGGTGAGATCAGGCAACCCGGCCGCTAGCTGCGCGAACGCCCGCTCGGCGGCGGCAACGGCATCGGGCTTCACACCCGCCACGGACTCGCCGGCTGAGATCCGCCGCCAGTTCTCCATGGCAAGAATCCGCTGCACGGCAACGATCTGCCCGGCGGCGAGGCGGCCGTCCAGCCCACCCCCGAGAGCACCGGCGAGGGCGACCTCGGACCGCTCGAGATGGGCGTGCGCCCGTGCGACGAGGGAGGGAGACCCGTAGAGCAGCCGATGAAAGGCGAGCACCTGGGGATGGTCACTCAGCCCGGTGACGGGATCCCCCTTCTCCAGCCCCTCAAGAAAATGCCGGCGCAAGGCGTCGATGGGATGCGCCTGACCAGCAACGACACGCGCAGCCTCGTCCTCATGATCGACAATCCGATAGAGAACCAGGTCCTCCTTGGCCGGGAAATACCGAAAGAGGGTCGGCTTGGAGATCTCAGCAGCCGCAGCGACCTCGGCAACGGAGACAGCGTCGAACCCCTTCTCCAGGAAGAGCGCGATAGCAACCTCGGAGACGTGCTCGTACATCCGCTGCTTCTTACGTTCACGCAGGCCGGGCTGGGTCATGGGGTGAGCCTACGCGTGGTGCGGCGGCAGGGATTCAGGCCGCCGTCTGACGCCGCCACTGCGGCGCCGGCGCCAGGTCCCACAGGTCGTCGAAGTGCTTGTTCCACGTGGCTACGGCTGCTTCCGCGGCGGCGGTGCCTTCCTGGGACCACACATTGAGTTCGGTCCTGTAGCCCTTGGGGTCGAAGTACTCGTTGCCCATGTAGTGCATCCGCGCGGACAGGTCGTACAAGCCGTGGAGGACCCGCTTGCGGTTGAAGATGCAGATCTTGTCGCGCGGGATGCCGGGGTAGAGACGGTATTCGCAGTGAACGACCACCCGGCCGGCAGCGGTGAGCCGTGCGGCCAGATCCGAGAGCATGTCGTCGTACTCGCTGCACCGCTGCTCTATCCGCCTGCGCAAGGCTCCGTTGTCCTCCGGCCGATCATTGGCGTCGACCTTGGAGGGCACAAGCATCGGTAGTCCGAAGTCCGGTACAAGCATGCGTATCGAGACTCGTCGGGTTGAGCCTTGGTTGTCGAAAAGGTTCTCAAGACGGTGGTACAGGGCGTTGTACAACGTCTCACCGGTATAGCCGAGGAAGCTGATCTCAACTTTCCGGGCCTCAAACGCCTCGCTGACGAAGCTACCGAGCTCACTGGAGTTCACCAGGGCGCGACCTGGCGCTTTCACCGACGAACTCAGCTCCTTCACCTGGTCGTACAGCATGTATCCGACCAGGCTGAGTAGCGCGCCGCCGAGATACACCTTGCCCGACAGAGCAGCACCGATCGGTTTGACGAACTGTGCAATCAAGCCGGTGGCGAACATCCCCAGCAGCAAGATGCGCGTCACCACAGGCTTGAGCCGCTCCTGGTAGCGCTTCAATTGCTGCGCCATGCCAGGCTCACCCCGCCCATTCCCCCGTTCAGCCATGCCCCCGCCCCTCCCGTCGGCATGTCCGATCAGCGTCACATGTACCTGTACATGCCCGCCTATGGTGCAGTCATGGTGCCCCTAGGCCAAGGCCCGGGCAAGGTAGGGGTTTGCCGTTGGACGAACGCGTAGGCCTAGGGAAGCTGTGGCTGCTGCCAAAGTCATGGCGTAGGAGTCAACGGCTCGCCGCACGTTAGGAGCGTCCAGGCTCTCGCCTGTCACAAGGCGATCCAAGTCCACGTAGGCAGACCGTACGATCTCGATCCACCGGTAAACACTCCAGTCCTGCTGCCAATTCGCGGTGTGCCGGTCTGGTAGCAACCGAGCCCAACGGCGGAACATCCGGTCGCGGATCTCCGGCCGGGTAGGCGTCAGGTGCATGTGCCGGACCAGGTCGTAGAGCGGATCACCGACGATCGCCATCTCCCAGTCGATGATGGTCAGTGCCAAACGGTCGTCGCGGCGAACGAGATTCCATGGGTTGAGGTCGCCGTGCAGCAAGCTCGGTTCACGATGACTTACCTCGTGCCTGGAAAGGATCTGCTCCAGACGTTCAGCATCTGGCAGACCCAGGAGTTTGGCCAACTGCTTGGAATCTTCAGGCAACTCAGCGACGATGGAGACGAGTTGAGCTCTCAGCCATGGGAAGAAGCCCCCCTCGCCAGCCGCAGGATCGACTCGCTTGTAATCGACCCGCGTCAGGGCGCACAGCTGATCCACGAGACCGTCTGCTTCATGCGGCAGTAGACCGTGCACCGGATGGTTGGGAGGACGGGCGATGTCACGCGATCCGACGTAGGTGTGGATGGCGAAGCTGTCTTTCGGATAGCTCTCACCGAGCGCCAGCACCTTCGGAGCAGCAACCTCGCCGGCCGCTTCTTCAATAGCCTGGAGCACGGCGTGCTCACTGAGAAAGCTGCGCTCTCTGCGGCACAGCTCGGGAAGTCTTCGACGCACGACCACCGGGAAGTCCACGCTTGGCACCCACACGACCGAATTAAGGTGTGCGGTCCCTTTGAACACCTGGCCCGCTTGAGCGGCGCCTTCCGCCAGCAATGCCTCCCGCACGGCGGAGTCCCGAAACTCTGAACGCTCCGGAACACGTCGGTCGGGTTCCCAGTCGAAAGCTCGCGCGATCCAATCCCGACCACTGATGTCACCGTTACTGCGCGATGCCAGCCAGCGAAAGAGTGCCCGCTCGATCTCACGCTCACTCGGTACGTTCGCAAGGCGGAGTGGCGCTGCAGCCGCCTCCAACGCCCTGCGGACCACAGCCGTCGCCTCGTTCAGCCTCTTCTGGGTGAGCGACTCCTCCAACGACCGCGCAGCCCTCATGATGTCGGGGTAGACGGATTGAGCTCGCTCGAAGTCCACGTAGCGGTGCAAGTCCTTACCCAAGCCGTTGACGGCGGCAGGTCGGATCTCCTGCATGGCGTGCGCCCACGCATCGATGACCTCGGCCCACTGATAGGTCGGATACTGCATGCGCACCAGGTGTGTCGCGAGATCATGAAGGGGGTCGCCGTACGTCGCCAGTTCCCAATCGACGCAGATCAGCGGAGGGTCGGCTACTCCGTACGACATGATCACGTTGTCACGGTGCAGGTCTGCATGCAGCAGGCTGAACGGCCTGCGGGCCATGGCGGACACTCTCTCGGCCATCCCGACCAGAGCGTTCTCGGGAATGCCCAATGCCGCGAACAGCCCACCGAAGGCGCGCCAATTGGGCTGCCGAATCTGTTTGTCAGCGAGGTGGGCGAGTGTCTTCAGGAACCCTTGACTGTCCGTCAGGTTGGCCGGCCATGTGTGGGGCAGCGCCGGGAGTGCCGCACGGCGAACCTGCGCCATCTGCGCGAGTAACCCCGTCAGCCCCTTGATCAGCAGCGTGTCGACAGGTTTACCGTTCCCGCAGACGCTCGAGAGCGGCACTCCCTCGACGTAGCTGTGGATGGCGAACCCATCCCCCTTGACGAGGCACTCTGGTACGTGCGGCAGGACGCCGCGGATCGTATGGAGGATCTCAGCCTCGTCCTGCCAGGTTCTGATCACCACGGGTAGCGCGTCAGATCGGCGGATCCGCACGGTCACGCGCGTACCAGGCTCACGCTCCAGCAGACGGGCCATATCCTCCGACAGCCGCACCGTGTAGTTCCGGTTGTGGTGACCGCTGGCAGGTTTTCCTTCTTCAGCGGCTTTCACGAAGGACCGGTAGGCGCTGCTGCGCATGTCGCTGGCGGCATGTCCCATCAGAAGGCGCGGGGGAACAGGAGGTGCACCCACGGGCCGCTCCGAGAAGAGATGGGACATAAAAAGGGGACGAACGATGTATGTCACGACACGCCAGAGGCAGGCTTGAGCGAGAGGTTTGCCACTCGTCTGCAGCACTCTGTAAGAGACGGTTGACGACTCGGCGTGTTCGTCATCTCATACGCGCGAAAGCCCGCAACCGTTCATTGCGGGGTTTAATCCATGCTCGGTGCGGGGATCCTACAGGATTAGGGCTTGGGCGCCACTGAGGACTGGTAACGTCCGTGTAACCACTGTGTGTGCTCATTTCCTGCTATTCGGACAACAGGTTCCAGACCGAGTCGAACCACTTCTGCATGCTTTCAACGAAGACCGTCCCCGGTGCGTTGGGGTCGGAGACGTCCTTGACGTGATGAGTCAGCGTGGCACCAAGCCCGAGGACGTCGAGAGCCGAGACGACATCGCCGGCCTCCAGCTCCATCTGGCGCTGAATCACCTCGTACATGCCGTGCAAGGCTTCGGTCTTGTTGAGCAGATAGAGCTTGAAGGTTGGGATCAGCGGTGCATGCCGGATCTGCAGGTCGGCGTCCTCAACAAGCCTCTCCGTCCTCAAGTCGTTCAGCAAGCCGCGCAGAGAGTCCGTGTGCCGCGTTGTGATGGCATGCAGGCGCCGCCAGGGGCGAGGGTCATCCTTGTCGTCACTGAGTCGCGGATAGGGAAGAGCCAACGACTCGTCAGGCAGCAGCATGCGCAGTGCAATCCGCTGGGGAGTGATCACACCCCCGTGGATGCGCTCCGCCTGCAGACGGATGTGCGCGTCCAGCGACTCGGACGTCAACGTGTAGACGTCCAGGGTGACTTCAGGCTGCTCGAAGGCCTCGCTTATGAGCGGACCGAGCGTCATGCCGCGGGGCGTCCTGCTGGCCTTGGGTGTCGATGACTGGATGCGCTGCGTCTTGATGACGCGGGACCCACTGCCCTGCCTCGACTCGATCCAGCCTTCGCTGACCAGTTCCCGCATCGCTCGCTGCACCGTATCGCGGGACACGTCGAACTCCTCGGCGAGATCTCGCTGCGAAGGGAGGAAGGAGCCACGCACATACGTGCCATCGGTCATCCGGGCTCGCAACTCGTCGGAGACCCGCTGGAACTCCCTGCCACCGCTGTCGGCACTTTGGTGTCCGTCCACGCCTTGAAACTACCTCCGCCAGTCCACTGCCACACCACTTCCAGTCAAGTGAACGACACAGATTGGACGGGCTAGTTAAGGGATCAAACGGACCGGGCAGACCAACCTCAGGCCATGCAGTCCAATTGGAAGGCTAGTTGATCGGTCGGCCGTAAGTGGAAGGGGTGGTGGGGGACATGCTCCTGATCCAGGTGTGCTGGGGGCTCGCCCAATTGGTGGTGGGGTTACAGGCTCAGGCGCGGCTAGGCATCGTCGGTGTACTGCTCCTGGTGGTGATCGGCGCAGGCGTCCGGGCTCGACAAGTGGGGTTGGCCATCGCAGGCGCAGTCCTCTTCGCGCTGCTGATGACTCAAGCCTGATCCTTGAGCAGTCGCAGGACCTGTTCGAGCGAGGACACGATGGCCGTGGCGCCGGCGTCGCGCAACCGTTTCTCCTTGTCCTCGTTACGCGCGTAGCCCAGAAACGCGACATGGGCGTTCTGCGCGGCCTCGTAGTCCGAGGGGGTGTCGCCGATCATCAGGGCGGCCGACGGGGACGCGCCCATGGCGTTCAGGGCGCGGTTGAGGCAGTACGGGTCCGGCTTGAGGCGGTGGAGGTCCTGGGTGCGGCCGTAGATGTGGGGGGTGAAGCAGGACATGAGGTCGCGGTTGGCCAGGTAAGTGCGCACCACCCGCGGGGAGTTGTTGGTGGTGATCGCGAGGCGCGAGCCCACTGCCGTCCAGGTGCGGATCAGGGGATCGGCGTAGGCCGTGGGCAACGCCGTTGCCGTTGCCCGGAGTTCCTCCTGGGTGAGGCGTTCCTCCAGTTCCGCCACCAGGTCGCTGCGGGGGTGCCGGCGGTCCACCGCGCGCAGCACGACGTGCGGGTCCAGTGTCTTCAGTTCGGACTTCGTCAGCAGGCCGTGGAGGCCGCGGCTCTCGAGCCAGCCCGCGAGGTCGGCAGCCACCGTCTCCGCCGAATGACCGGCGAACAGGCGGCAGATGGGGCCGTCGAAGTCCCACAGCACGACGCGCGCGCGTGTGATCAGTTCTCGAAGCTTCTCCGTGTCGTTCTCTGTCTCTTCTGTCACCGGCTCAGTCTGCGTCGTTTCAGAAGTCACTAGGAGAGTGTCAGGTCCGTCGTGATGGTTTCCCAGAGGGCGTTGAACCACTTCTCGGATTCCTCCACAAACGCCTCGTCGCGCTGGCTCGCCCGCTTCTCGAACGAGAACAGGAGCGATTCGGTGCCCAGGACGTCGTACATGTCCATCGTGCCGGAGTCCGTGGGCTCCTCGCGGCGCGTGATCATGTAGTACGCGACCAAGGCCTCCGCGCCGTTGAGCAGGTACAGCTTCACGGGCGGGGTGAAGGGCAGCGCGCGGAAGGTGACGTTCACGTCGATGTTGTGGGAGAAGCGCAGGGAGCGCAGGTTGTGGCGCAGTACGTGACCCTGTGAGTTGCGCTGCGCCAGCCACCGTTCGTGGACCGGATCGTCGTCGGACCGCCCTTGGACCGGGACGGGAAAGGCGAGGGAGATGTCGCGTGAGGGGAGGAGGATGCGGACGTCGATCGACTTCGGGCGGATACGGCCCTCGTGGATCAAGCGAATCGGTTCTCCCAGGGCCAGCATCAGGGTCTCGGCGGTGAGGCACGCGGCGTCGATCCGCACGTGCTCGGCAGCGAACGCCTCCGTCAGCCGCGGTGCCAACCCCACCATCGTCGGCTGAGGTTCCTCCGCCGACCGTGCCGGGGGCTCCGCGATGCGTGGCGGGCTGCCCTTGCTCACGTTGCTCAGCAAGCCGTCTTCCTGGAGGGCGCGGAGGGCTTGGCGGACGGTGCCTCGTTCCACTCCGAACTCGTCGGCGAGTTCGGCCTGGGTGGGCAGGCGGTCTCCTGCCTTGAGGTCGCCGGTGCGGATGCGTTCCCGCAGGATGTCGGCGATCTCCTGGGGGGAGAGCCTTCTGCTGCCGTTCACTGCCACGTTCTCCTGGGTCACAACCAAACGCTACAACTTCGATCCATCTACAGGGAGTTGTTTGAAGCTTGGTTTATGAGTGGGTGCCAAGTGGGGACAACTACATCAGAGTTGGCTGCCAACTTCCAGGAGTTGGCGGAAGGTTTGCTTCCTGTCTGAGTCCGCCTCTGCTCCCCTCGCACAACCCCCCACCGCCCGTCCCGCCCACGCAGCCTGAAGGGGGAACCACCGTGCCTGCTCTCGCCCTCCTCTCCGCCGTGTTCGTCGTCGGCATCGAGCAGATGATCAGCTGGCGATACGGCGCCACCGGCATCATCGGCCTGCTCCTGCTCACCATCGGCATCAAGGCCAAGAACCCCGCCGTCAGCTCGATGGGAGCCGTCGTGCTCGCCCTGCTGGTCGCGGGGCCCGCTCTATGAGCGTGAACCCGGCCTGGTCAGACACCGTGGGAGACATCAGCTCGTGAGCACAAGCTCCGAACTGATCGTCTCCCACAGTGCGTTGAACCACAGGTGGGACTGCTCGACGAAGGTGGTGTCGCGCAGGCCGGCGCCCTGCGCGAAGGCGAAGAGCATCGACTGGGTGCCCTCGGCGTCGTACATCTCCAGGTGTTCGTGGTCGACCTCCTCCTCGCGCCGCGTGAGGGTGTAGTAGGCGAACAGCGCCTCCATGCCGTTGAGCAGGTACAACTTCACGGGCGGGGTGAAGGGCAGCGCGCGGAAGGTGACGTTGACGTCGATGCCGTGCGTGGCGCGCAGCGCCTGCAGGTTGTGCCGCAGCACCTGGCCCTGGGCGTTGCGCTGGGCCAGCCAGCGGCGCTGCAGCCTGCCGTCGGCCGACGGGTCGACCGGCGTCGGAAAGGCGAGCTCGATGTCGCGGCTGGGCAGCAGCACGCGGACGTCGACCTTGGCCGGTTTCAGTCGCCCCTCGTGGATGCGGCGCAGCGGCTCGCCGATGGCGAGCGTCAGGGAGACCGAGGTCAGGCAGAGGGCATCTATCTCGACGTGCGGGGCCGCGAAGGCGTCCGCTATGCGCGGGGCGAGGGCCACCATCGTCGGCTGCGGCGGCGCCCCGGGACCGCTCAGCGCCCTGCCCAGGCCCAGGTCAGCGGCCACGGTCGCCGGGCTTCCCTTGGATACGTTGGTCAGCAGGTGCTCCGACTGCAGAATGCGCAGGGCCTGCCGTACGGCGCCGCGCTCGACGCCGAACTCGTCCGCCAAAGTGGCCTGCGTCGGCATGCGTTGACCCGCTCGCAGCTGTCCCGACCTGATGCGGGCGCGCAGTTCGTCGGCCACATCGTGATGAGACGTCGGTGACGTCTGTGACCGCTGTGACCTCTTCCGCCCATTGACGGCGGCATGTTTCGGGTCCACGACCAAACCCTACAACTTCCCGCCATCTTTGGGCAGTTCCCGAGGAGGTGGTTATAAGACGTCTCCAAGCGGAGATAACTACTCTGAAGTTGGTCACCAACTTCAGGAACATGGTCAAACTTCAGGAGGGTTGGCCGCACCCACACGGTCCGCCTCACGTCCCGAAGGAGGGACCGTCATGCCGCTCATCGCCCTTGCCGCCGCCGCCCTCGCCATTGGATTCGAGCAGCTCATCCAGTGGAAGTACGGACCCCTCGGCATCATCGCGTTCGTCGCACTGTCCGTGGGCCTCAAGGCCAAGAACACGGCGATCAGCGGTCTCGGTGCGGTCATCCTCGTGATGCTGCTCGCCCAGTCCGGCTGAACCGGCCGGTTCGCCGGCCCCAGGATCCGGCTGGCCGGGCTCCCTTCCGGAGGGGAGCCGGGAGCCTGGTCAGCTGTACCAGCACAGCCACAACCGAACAGCGACAACTGAAGAGCTCCACCGGCACAGCCACAACTCAAGAGCACCGTCACAACTGAACAGCACCACTGAACAGCACCACTGAACGGCCACAACTGAACAGCTACGGATGAGTCAACCGTCGTCCACGGAAAGGGGGTTCAGAACATGTCCGGGCACCACGGGCGCCTGGACGTACGCAGCAGGGCGTCGCCCACCAGGGCGGCGCCCGCTCGTTCTTCCTGGACCCGGCCGAGCGCCACCAGCCGCGTGACCGACTCGTCGCCCAGCCACAGCCGCGCCAGATCGCCCACGTCCAGGGTGAGTTCGGCGGACTCGGTGGTCGGCGTGCAGGACGCACCCTGCGCCGACGCCTCCAGCCGGTAGCGGCCGCCCGTCAGACCGGCGCGGTCGGCGACCTCCAGCACCAGGGAGCCCGCACCCTCGTACGTCCGCGACTCCAGCGCCCGTACGACATCCAGGATCCGCACCCACAGCCAGTCCCCGACCGAGGTGATGCGGGCGGCCCGCGCGTCCGGCAGGAAGAGTGGGAGAAGGTCGTCAGGGGCTCGCGGGCCGCTCTTGACGTAGGTGACCCAGTCGATGGAGCAGAGGTAGTGCCACAGGGCGCGCTGGGCGGCCGGCGTCGCCGCGATCAGCTCCCGTACGGTCGCCGTGTCCTGGGGCTGCATGGCGTCGCCCCACTTGTCGTCGACCACGTACGCGGCAAGGCCCTCGACCTCGCCGTTCGCCGCGCGGTACACGGCGTAGAACGGCTCCGTCCACTTCGGGTCCAGGCCCAGGACGCCGGTGTTGAGCCGCCACCACCAGTCGCTGCGGCTGACCACGCCGGGGGTGGCGGCGCGGACGCGGTCGTGCAGTTCGGGGCCGATCTTGCGGACCTCTTCGCCGCTGACCAGGTCGATGCGGCCGCCGTCCTCCGGGCCGGACCAGCGGGCGTCGAGGCCCGCGCGCGGGACGTCGACGGTCCACTCGGCGACCGAGGTGGCCGGGCCGAAGCCGTAGCGGCCGTAGATCGGGTACTCGGCGGCGATCAGGGTGGCCACGCAGTCGCCGCGCTCCTTGGCGGCCGCGAGGTCCTGGCTCATCATCCGGGTCAGCAGGCCGCGGCGGCGGTGGGTGGCGGTGACCGTGACGCCGGAGATGGCGTCGGCGGTCACCGGGTTGCCGCCGACCGCCGTGACCTCCTGCTCGAACGAACGGAACGTCGCCACGCAGCGGCCGCCGTCGAACGCGCCGAGGTAGCGGCTCTCCTCGAAGCGCTCGCGGCGGGCCTCGAGTTCCTTGTCGGAGACGGTCGGCGTCTGCAGGAACCCCGTCTTCACTGCGCGGAGCCACTCCGGCAGTTCGGCCTCGGTGATCGGACGGACGTCTATGTCGGAGTGCGCGCGGGTCATGGGATCACCGTAGATCTACGGCGGTGGGGTGTCGCCCGGATTTCCCCACCGCCCGCCGTCACCCCCGCGTCACTCCCCCCTCGCCCCACCGCGTCCCCCTGAAGCGCCGGCCGGCCGGGCGTCACGTCAGCAGGTCGTCGACCTGTGCCTCCCCTTCCCGGTACCGGCGCGCGATCTCCGCGCTGCAGTCGTCCGCCGTCCGCTGGAGGCGGTGTCGCCGCTGGGACACCTGCTGCTCGTAGCGGACCAGACGGGCCATCGCCGTGGTCAGTTCGAGGTCGGTCCGGGCGGTCAGGTCCGAGAGTTCGACCTCGGCGAGCATGTCGGCGGCCAGCCGCCGGTACTCCTCGTTGTGCGGCGTGCCCAGTGTGACGTGGCGGGCGGAGGAACGCTGGCGGGCCGGGGCGTCCGTGAGGATCTCCGGGAGGCGGTCGACCACGCTGCCCGCGCCCGCCGGCGACCGCCGCGCCTGCTCCGCGCGCAGGATGTCGATACGGCCCTGCAGCAGCCGCCGTACGTAGCTGAGGTCGGCCTCGTCGCGCTGGGCGTCGCGGCGCAGGGTGCGCAGCTCGGTCAGGCTCAGCGTGGTGAGGTCGCGCTCCGGCGGGCCGGCGGGCAGGTGCGGGCCCGGGCTGTCGGTGCGCTGCACGGGCGGCCGCAGGGCCACCCGCTCGCCCGTTCTGATCAACGAGACAGCTCCAGGCGGCTGCCCCGTACTCGATGTGCTCATGTGCCTCTACCGTCCCCTCGACCGGCGTGTGGAAGCATCGTGCCACCCCAAGTGGCCGCTATGTGACCGAGTGCCCCCGATCGGCCCCAGATGGGGGGGTAAGCGTCAAAAAGAATGCCGGTGCAGTCTCCTGCGAACGGCCCGGCATGATGGTCGTATGCGTGCAGTGGTGCAGAGAGTGGACGGCGCGGACGTCGTCGTGGACGGCGAGACCGTGGGCGAGATCACCGGTGAGGGGCTGTGTGTCCTGGTCGGGGTGACGCATGAGGACACCAAGGAGAAGGCGGCCCAACTCGCCCGCAAGCTCTGGTCGATCCGCATGCTCCAGGACGAGAGGTCGTGCAGCGACATCGACGCCCCGCTGCTCGTCATCAGCCAGTTCACGCTGTACGGGGACGCCCGCAAGGGGCGCCGACCCACCTGGAACGCGGCGGCCCCGGGCGATGTCGCCGAGCCCCTCGTCGAGGAGGTCGTGGCGCAGCTGCGCGCGCTCGGCGCGACGGTGGCGACGGGCCGCTTCGGCGCGAAGATGCGTGTCTCGCTCACGAACGACGGCCCGTTCACCGTGCTCCTGGAAATGTGAGCTCCCGGAACTCCCGGAACTCCCGCGACTCCCGTCGCTTCTGGCACTCCCGGCGCCGCTACGGCTCGACGACCACTTCCTGCGCCGCCGCCGTCTCTCCGGCCAGGAGCCGCGCGTCCACCGGCACGTTCCGCTTCACCAGGGCGAGGGCGACCGGGCCCAGCTCGTGGTGGCGTACGGACGTCGTGACGGTGCCGATCTTGCGGCCGTCGGGCTCGTCGTCGGCGAGGCGGATCTCCGTGCCGGGGGCGGGCAGATGCACGTCGCTGCCGTCCAGGTGCAGGAAGACCAGGCGGCGCGGGGGCTTGCCCAGGTTCTGGACGCGGGCGACGGTCTCCTGGCCGCGGTAGCAGCCCTTCTGCAGATGTACCGCGCTGCCGATCCAGCCCAGCTCGTGCGGGATGGTGCGGTGGTCGGTCTCGAAGCCGAGGCGCGGGCGGTGCTGCTCGACGCGGAGCGCCTCGTAGGCCAGGATGCCGACGGGCGGGCCCGCCTTCTCGGCGTAGGACTCCAGGTCCGCGCGCGGCAGGAAGAGGTCGCGGCCGTACGGCGTCTCGCGTACGACGACGCCCTCCGGGACCTCGGCGATCGAACCGGCCGGCAGGTGCACCACGGCGAACTCGGCCGTGCGGTCGGCGACTTCGACCTGGTAGAAGAACTTCATCGACTCCAGGTACGCGATGAGCGCGTCCTGCGAGCCGGGCTCGACGTGGATCCAGACCGTCCCGCCGTCGTCGACCAGGTAGAGCGCGTGCTCGATGTGGCCGTGCGCGGAGAGGATCAGCGCCTCGGTGGCCAGGCCCGGCGGGAGGTCGCTGACGTGCTGGGTGAGCAGCAGGTGCAGCCAGCTCAGCCGGTCAGGGCCGGTGACGGTGACGACACCGCGGTGCGAGAGGTCGACGAAGCCGGACCCGTCGGCGAGGGCACGCTGCTCGCGGAACAGGTCGCCGTAATGGGCGGCTACGCCTTCGTCCGCACCCTCGGCGGGGACGGCGCCGGGCAGGGACAGCAGGGGGCTCTTCATGGGCACAAGCCTACGACTCGGTAGTTGAAACCTGCAGGGAACAGTCGCGGCATCTGCCGAAGATCGCGAAGTGCTTCATGTCCGTCTCGAAGCCGAACTCCCGGCGCAGCTTCGCGGTGAACTCCGCGGCCACCGACACATCGGCCTCGATCACGTTCTGGCAGTCCCGGCAGACCAGGTGGATGTGGTGGTGGCGGTCCGCGAGGTGGTACGTCGGCGCACCGTGCCCCAGGTGGGCGTGGCTGACCAGGCCGAGCTCCTCTAGGAGCTCCAGGGTGCGGTAGACGGTGGAAATGTTGACCCCCGACGCCGTCTTCCTCACTTCCACGAGGATGGCGTCGGGGGTCGCGTGCTCAAGGGTGTCCACGGCTTCGAGGACAAGCTGCCGCTGCGGCGTCAGCCGGTAGCCGCGCTGCCTGAGGTCGCTCTTCCAGTCGGTGCTCACCACACCGACGAGTCTAGAGCTACTTGAAGAAGGCGATCCCGTCGTCGGGCATGTCGTCGGGAAGGGCCTTGGCCCAGCGCTCGACGTCCTCGGGGGTGAC
Source organism: Streptomyces sp. NPDC057616 (assembly GCF_042800575.1). NCBI lineage: Bacteria > Bacillati > Actinomycetota > Actinomycetes > Kitasatosporales > Streptomycetaceae > Streptomyces > Streptomyces sp. NPDC057616. Next base: position 58,597 of record NZ_JBHVGU010000004.1, on the reverse strand, counting down.
GACCTTCTTCAGGTGCGCCGACATGTAGGGGCGCAGCTCGACCTCGGGGGTCTGCTTCTCGCCGACCCACATCAGGTCGCTCTTCACGTAGCCGTACAGGCGCTTGCCGCCGGAGTACGGGGCGGAGGCGGCCGTGCGGGCCACGGCGTCGGTGACCAGGTCGATCTGCGGCTTCTGGGAGGCGAGCTCGCCGTACCAGATCTCGATGACGCCGTCGTCGCGGGTCATCGTGACCTCGACCTTGCGGTCGGCGTCGATGCGCCAGAAGCCGGACTCGGACTCCAGCGGCCGGACCTTGTTCCCGTCGTTGTCCAGGACCCAGGTGTGGGAGTGGTACTCCAGGAAGTCGCGGCCGTCGTGGGTGAAGGTGACCTCCTGCCCGAAGTTGCACTTCTCGGCGCCGGGGAAGTCGTGCACGCCCGCGCCGGCCCAGTTGCCGAGCAGGAAGGCGAGCGGGACGAGGTCCTTGTGGAGGTCGGACGGGATCTCGATCATGGGGTCGGCAGTTCCTTGATGGGGGTCAGCGCTGGCCCTGGTACAGCTTCTTCACGGTCAGACCGGCGAAGACGAGGACGCCGACGCAGACCAGGACCAGCAGGGCTTCGAAGAATGCCTCAAGCACGGGGTGCTCCTTGGTTGAGGGACGAGCGGTACAAAGGCGGCCCCCAGCTTACGCGGCCGGGGGCGGCCTCTCCGTGCGAGGTACGCCGATGCGGGAGTCAGCCGAGCAGCTCGCTCTGCAGGGCCACCGTCTGCCGGAACGGTACGGCCTTCGCCGCGCCCTTCCTCGACTGCACGATCACGGCGAGGACGTCGCCGGCGGACAGGTAGCCCTGCCGGACCTGTTCGGCGCCGTAGGGCTTGGACTCCACGTACACGGAGTACGGGATGTTGTAGTCGTGGGCCTGGGTCGGGAAGTCGTCGTCGAAGGCGGAGGTGCCGGCGCCGCGCAGCTGCTCGCTCGGGCCGGAGACCGGGGCCATGTCCTTCTGGAACAGCTCGTCCACGACGGCCGCGGTGCCGAACTGCAGCAGGTAGACCCGGGTGCGGGTGCCGTCCGGGGTACGCCAGCCGCGCGCCGCGACGTGCCGCAGGCCGTCGTCGACGAACTTCTGGGCGAGTTCGTCCCGGGCGTCCTTCTCCGCGTACTCGGCCAGGAAGTCCTTCGTCGCCAGCCAGCCGTCCTTGCCGCGCAGCTTCTTGTCCTCCACCGCGCCCGCGGGCGCGGGCAGGACGAGTGCGCGCAGGTCGGCGTAGTGGGCGCCGGCCAGGTTGCGCTCGTCGAAGGGGGCCGGGCTGCCGGAGGGCAGGGGCGGCTTGACGAGCGTGGGGTAGTCCCAGCGCCCGTCGGACTGCGTCGCAAGGCCCGGTACGTCGGTGCGGTCCATGCCCGTGATGCCGTACGCCGTCCCGGCACCGACCGCCGCGAACACGACGACGGCGGCGGTCCAGCGCAGGGCGGCCCGCAGGACGCGCCGGTCCTTCTTCACGGGGGCGGGGTCCGGGAGCGGCGGCGCGGACTCCGCCGGCTCGGCCGGCATGCTGGGCTCGGTCCGGACGGTGGGCTCGGTCTGCTCGGTCATACGGCCTCTCCCGGCTCGGCGATGCGGTCGAGCTGGCTCTTGAGGAGCTCCGCGACCCCCTTGGCGTCGAACGGCTTGACCCCGTCCGAGGTGACGGTGACCAGGACGTCTCCCCGGTAGGCCGAGCAGAGCATCGAGTCGAGCTTCTCGTGGGAGTCCGAGGTCTTGGGCGGCAGGAAGCACGCGGCGTCCTTGTAGCCCTTGATCTTCGGACCCTTGCGGAAGAGGCTGATACCGCCGAGGAACTCGTTCTGGGACGTCGAGATGTTGCGTACGGCGGCCCGGTTCTGCATCTGGGACAGCTCGATGGTCACGGCGGCGGCGGTGTCCGTGAAGAAGGAGCTGCCGGCCTCCCTGACGTAGCTGCGCATGGCCATGCCCTGGATGTGCTGCTTGTCGATCAGCTTCTCCAACTGCCTGCGCTGGGTGCGCGGCAGGTTCCGCAGCGCCTCCTTGCGCAGGGCGGTGGCCTGGGCACCGCTGAGCTGGGCGTCCGCGGAGAACTCGCCGAGGTCGGGGCCGCGCTTCCAGCCGTCGGCGTACTTCACGAGCATCCCGGCGAGCCCGCGCGCGGGCGGCTCCTTCTCGTCACCGGCGCTCTTCGCCTCCGGGAACTTCCAGACGGCCGCACCGGCGTCGCGGTCGGCACCGTTCACGGTGACGACGGTGTACCCGACCCCGGCGACGACGGCAGCGGCGAGCAGGGCGGACCCGGCGACGGCGACGATACGGCGAACGGAGCGACGCTTCGGGGCCGGCTGGGGAAGCGGCTCACCGGCGACCTCGGACACCGGCCCGACGACGAACTCGGGGAGGGGCCCGGCGGTGGGCTCCGCGGCGGACTCGGGCGTGGGTCCAGCCGCCGGCGCGGGCCCGGGGGCGGGCGCGGGCCCGGCCGTGGGCGTGGGCGCGGAATCAGCCGTCGGCGCGGTGGTGGGCTCGGGTGTGGGGCCGGTCGGTTCCGGGGTTGTCTCGGTCACAGCCGCTCCATCTGCCGCTTGGCCAGGTCCATGACCCGGGCCTTGGTGATCGGCTTGGTGTCGTAGATCCAGATCTCCATGGCGACGTCACCGCGGTAGGCGTGCGCCTCCGCGCTGTACATCGGCAGGTAGCCCGCCTTGGTGTCCGGCCGGTGGTGCACGTACGCCGTGCCGGTGCCCGTGCCCGGGATGGACCAGCTGTCGCTGTCGGGCTTGCGGTCCGCCCAGTACTGGTTGTTGTCGCTGGAGTCGGCGGCCTCGAGGGACTCGTCCTGGCGGAACTGGACCAGCCGGATCTCCACCGTCTGGTTGCCGCCGGCCTGCCAGCCCGTGACGGCCGCGCGGCGGAACTCGTCGGTGATCAGGCTGTCGAACATGGTGCCGGACTTCTCGTAGGTGTCGGCGAAGTCGGCCAGGTTCATCCAGCCGTCGCCGGGGATCCAGTCCGCCGTCTTCGTGCCGGCCGGCTTCTTCAGCAGCAGCTTGCGCAGGTCGCCGTCGGCCCGCACCTGGCGGTCCTGGGCGGCGGACAGCGGCTCGGGTGCCTTGCCCTTGGCCTGCGCCAGCTTCGGCTGGGACAGCGGCGGCAGCTTCGTCGGCCCGCGGTCGGCCTGGATCAGGTAACCGGTGCAGGTGCCGGCGACGACGCCGAGGAGTGCGGCGCCGGCGACGAGCAGGGTGGTGCGGCCGCGGCGTGCGGCCGGGGCGGGCATATCCGGCGCTATCTGCGCAACCGGTGCGTCGACCACCTCTTCGGGTTCTTCCAACACGTCCCCCCACAAACATGAGGCACGCATTCCGTATGCGCGCTCACAGGAGACTCATGGCCGGAGGCCGTAGTTGTAGATGCGTTGATTACGATTCGGCCATGGCCAAGAACCTGGTGATCAAGGTGACGGCGGGCGCCGACGCGCCCGAGCGGTGCTCGCAGGCGTTCACGGTGGCGGCGGTGGCCGTGGCCAGCGGGGTCGACGTCTCCCTGTGGCTGACCGGCGAGTCCGCGTGGTTCGCGCTGCCGGGGCGCGCGGCCGAGTTCGAGCTGCCGCACGCCGCTCCGCTGCCGGACCTGCTGGACTCGCTGCTCGCGGGCGGGCGCGTCACCCTGTGCACGCAGTGCGCCGCGCGGCGGGACATCACGGAGAAGGACGTCCTCGAGGGCGTACGGATCGCGGGTGCGCAGGTCTTCGTGCAGGAGGCTCTCGGCGACGAGACGCAGGCGCTCGTCTACTGAGGGCGTTTCTTGCCGTCCAGCTCGTCCCACCACTCGTCGGACTTCGGGTCGCCGGACGGGTCGTCCCACCAACGGTCCTCGGGACCGCGGCGGTTGGCGACCATGGCGGCGACGGGCGGAATCAGCATCGCCACGACACACATGCCCACGGCCGCCGGGATCGACCAGATGCGTACGACCCCCCACGCCAGGACGAACAACCCGATGCAGGTGCCCATCATGGCGAAGTACATGCGCCGTCGCCGTGCGTACATGACTCCAGGGTAGGCCCGAGGGCGCGTACACGTCGTGGCGCCGGGCGGCCGATCATCGCCGCAACCCCGGGACCACTGCCGCAGGCCGGCGGACGGAGTCCGACGCAGCGGCCCGCAGCCTGCGAAGCAGCGCAAGGGGCGCGTCAGGGAGAGGTCATGCGCCGTCGCCGTGCGTACAGGGTTCCAAGGTAGGCCCGAGGGCGCGTACACGTCGTGGGCACCACGAGGGGCGGACGGCGAAGGGCCGCACCCTGAGGGGGTGCGGCCCTTTTTGTGCTCAGGGGCGGTTCAGACCGCGATCGCGACCTCCGCCAGGCCGCCCTGCTGGGCGACGACCGTGCGGTCCGCGGTGCCGCCGGGGACCAGGGCGCGGAGCGTCCAGGTGCCCTCGGCCGCGTAGAAGCGGAACTGTCCGGTGGCGGAGGTGGGGACCTCCGCGGTGAACTCGCCGGTCGAGTCCAGGAGACGGACGTAGCCCGTCACCGGCTCGCCGTCGCGGGTCACCTGGCCCTGGATCGTGGTCTCACCGGGCTTGATCGTCGAGGCGTCCGGGCCGCCGGCCTTCGCTCCACACATGTCTTTCTCCAAGAGGGGTCTGACCGGAGGGAAGGCCGGTCGGTTTACGGGCTGGTCGGGTGACGTGCTGGTCGGGTTACTTGTTGGCGCCGAGCTCGATCGGAACGCCGACGAGGCTGCCGTACTCGGTCCAGGAGCCGTCGTAGTTCTTGACGTTCTCGACACCGAGCAGCTCGTGCAGCACGAACCAGGTCAGCGCGGAGCGCTCACCGATGCGGCAGTAGGCGATGGTGTCCTTGGCGAGGTCGACCTGCTCGTCGGCGTAGAGCTCCTTGAGCTCCTCGTCCGACTTGAAGGTGCCGTCGTCGTTGGCGTTCTTCGACCAGGGGATGTTGCGGGCGGTGGGGACGTGGCCCGGGCGCTGGGACTGCTCCTGCGGCAGGTGCGCCGGGGCGAGCAGCTTGCCCGAGAACTCGTCGGGCGACCGGACGTCGACCAGGTTCTGCGAGCCGATCGCGGCGACGACGTCGTCGCGGAAGGCACGGATCGAGGTGTTCTGCGCCTTGGCCTTGTAGTCGGTGGCGGCCCGCTCCGGGACCTCCTCGACCAGCTCGCGGGCGTCCAGCTCCCACTTCTTGCGGCCACCGTCGAGCAGCTTGACGTTCTCGTGGCCGTAGAGCTTGAAGTACCAGTAGGCGTAGGACGCGAACCAGTTGTTGTTGCCGCCGTAGAGGATCACCAGCGTGTCGTTGGCGATGCCCTTCGCCGACAGGAGCTTCTCGAAGCCCTCCTGGTCGATGAAGTCGCGGCGGACCGGGTCCTGCAGGTCCTTGGTCCAGTCGATGCGGATCGCGTTCTTGATGTGGTTCTTCTCGTAGGCGGACGTGTCTTCGTCCACCTCCACGATCGCGATGTTCGGGGAGTCCAGGTTCTCCTGGACCCAGTCGGCGTCGACGAGGACGTCGCTGCGGCTCATCTTCTTCTCTCCTCCGGGGCAGTTGCGGCGGGGCGTGCGAGTGCGAGATTGCGCGCGCGCAGGCGGCGGCGCGCAGAAGTGCCCTGGTCAGGGCGGCGGGGATACGGAAGTCGAGCTTCCGCTCAGAAGGTGCGACAGAGCATGGCGGCGACGCGGCACAGGTCGACTGCCCGCCGCTTCGTGAGATCCGCCTGTCGCTTCATGCCGTCGATCGTAGGGACGGACAGGCTGGCATGTCACCGGTGTGTCGTATGGTGAGACGCGATCGTCCGGGATGTGGGAAACGATCTCGGCCCGCGCCGCCGCCGCACGGCTCACGGGCGGATGTATCGGTCATCACCGCTACGGCGCGGACGGCGACGTCTCGCGTTTCGGACACCCGGCGGTCACTCCGGCGCCGCCCGGCGTCCTACCCCGCGAGCTTGACGTTCGAACCCCTCACCGTGATCTCCACACCGTTCTGCGCGGCCTGCACACTGTCCAGCTTCACGTCACCGGGCAGCTGGTCGATGGTCTGCTTGAAGTCGGTGATCGCGCGGACGCGGGAGTCGGCGAGGTCGACGACCAGCTTGGGCAGGTTGTCGGCGTGCACCTGCACGTCGTCGCCGTGGACGGCCACCGTGCTGAGCACGGGGTAGGTCCGGGTGCCGAGCGGGGTCCGGAACTTGACGTCGACCCGGATCTTGCCGTTGCCGCCGTCGGAGAGGCCGACGACCTGGGCGGTGACCCCGCTGATGATCGGCGTCGGCTGCGACTTGGCCGCCTTGAGCAGCTCGCCGTAGGCGATGGTCGCGGTGCCCGTGGCGGTCGAGGCGGTGGCGGAGCTGTAGTCGCCGGAGAAGGAGACGCCCTTCATGTGCGCCTTGAGGTCGTCGATACGGATCGTCGCCGGTCCGCCCTTGCCGCCGTTGCCGGTGTCGGCCTCGTAGTTCTTGATGCCGACCTCGACGTCGTCCAGCTTCCCGGAGGCGACCTGGGTGAGGAAGGGGAAGCCGTTGATGGACACGTCCGGGGTGGAGGCGAGGTTCTCGGTGGTCTTCAGTTTGGAGGCCGCCTCGTCCTCGGCGAAGTACACCGCGACCCGGTCCGCCACCACGAACAGGCCGCCGAGGATCACGACGACGATCAGAAGTATTCGCAGCGCGCGCATGCGATGTTCCCCCACCTGGCCGGACGTTCACGAGTGGTCCCGACGACCGGGTGGCCGCCCAGCGCGAGCGTAACCCTGGGGCGGGCGACCGCCCGGGAATTGTCGATCACCTGTGACAGGAGCCGCCGCGGCACGGCCGGTCCTATCCGAGGGCCCGCCCCAGCACGTACACCACCGGTGCCGCGGCCGTCAGCGGCAGGGCGACGCCCGCCGTGAAGTGCACGAACCTCGACGGGTAGTCGTAGCTCGCCACCCGGTGGCCGATCAGCGCGCACACCGCGGCGCCCGCACCGAGCAGCGCGCCCTTCGTGCCGAAGCCGGTCATCGAGCCGACCGCGATGCCCGCGCCCGCGGCGGCGAGCAGCGCGACGACGACCGACGCCGAGGTGGGCAGCGGCAGGGCGCGGGCCAGCACGGCCACGGCCACCGCGGCCGCGCCGACGGTCACCGCGGCCGCGCCGACGGTCGCCGCGTCGGCCGAGGCCGCGAGGTACCCGGCCGCGACGATGGACAGCGCCGCCGAGGCGACGCCCGCCATCAGGCCGTACATCCGCTCGTCCGGGTCCGCGTGCGAGCGCAGCTGGAGGACGAGGGAGAGCAGGACCCAGACGCCGAGGGTGCCGAGGATCGCCGCCGGGCCGTTGCCCCGGCCCGCCACCAGCAGCGCGACGTCCGCGACCAGTGCGCCGAGGAACGCCAGCGCGATGCCCTGCCGGGCCGGCCACATGCCGTTGAGCCGGAACCAGCCCGCGGCGGTGACCGCCTGGAGCACGACGAGCGGGACGAGCAGCGCGTACGGGCCGACCGCCGCCGTGCCCGCGAGCAGCAGCCCGAGCAGGGCCGTCAGCCCGGCCGGCTGCATGCCCGGCTCGATGATCGGGGAACGCCCTTCGAGGCGGGCCCGCTGGGCGTCGGTGACGCGGGCGTTGCCGGCGAGGGTGGCGGGGCCGTAGCCCGCGTCCGGGGACGCGGCGGCGCCGGGGGCGGCGGGTGCGGGCGCGGGGGCGGCCGGCGCGGGTGTCTGCGGCGGCTGCTGCCACTGCTGCTGCGGGGCCGGCTGATGCGCCTGGTGCGGCTGGGGCGGCTGCGCCGGCATGTACGCGGTCTCCGCCGCGGACATCGCCGAGGGCGGCGGCTGGGCGTCCCACGTCTGCCCCTGCCACTGCTGCGTGTACTGCTGGGCGGCGTACGGGTCGTCGTACCCCTCGTAGCCCTCGTAGCCCTGCTGCGGCTGCTGCTGCCCGGGCCAGGCCTGCTGCTGCGGCTGCTGGTACGGGTCGTACGGCTGATCGGTCATCCTCACCCTCCTGCGAACGGCGGGAGCACCTCGACCGTGCCGCCGTCGGCCAGCCGTACCGTCTCATGTCCGCGGGTGCCCACGGGGTCACCGTCGACGAGGAACGAGCATCGCTGCAGGACGCGCGTCAGTTCACCGGGGTGTCGCTCGCGCACGGCGTCGAGGGCCTCGGCGAGGGTGGCCGCGGCGTACGGCTCCTCGGCGACCCCGGCCGCGGCCTTCGCGGCGGCCCAGAAGCGCACCGTGACCTTTGGCATCCGGTTCCTCAACTAACGGTCAATGGGCAGCCGGTCGGCTGTGTACCCCGTCAGGCTAGCCCGCCCGTGCGACGGCCCAGTCCCCGATCCGGTCCAGCAGGTCGTCCGTGGCCGCGTGCTCGGCGTGCCCCATGCCGCCCTCGATCCACAGTTCGCCGTGGTCACCGGCCGCGGCCGCGAGCGTGCGGGGGTGGTCGAGCGGGAAGTATCCGTCGCGGTCGCCGTGCACGACCAGCAGCGGCGTGGGAGCGATCCGCGGGACGGCCTCCACCGGCGACAGCGGCACCGGGTCCCACTCGCGGTGGTGGATGCGCGTACCGAATCCGTAGCGGCCCACCAGCCGGCCCTCGGGACGCGTTACCAGCCAGTGGAGCTTCCGCATAGGGGCGGTGCCGCGGTAGTACCAGCGGGCCGGTGCACTCACCGAAACCACCGCGTCCGTGGACGCTTCCGTGCGCCCCTCGCGCCCCGGCCCGTACAGCGCCGCGTGCCGCAGCACCACCGAGCCGCCCATGGAGAAGCCGACGGTCACCACGCGCGCGTGCCCGAGCCCGCGGGCCCAGCGCACCGCGGCCGCCAGGTCGAGCACCTCCCGGTCGCCGACCGTGGAGCGCCCGCCGGACGCGCCGTGGCCCCGGAAGGAGAAGGAGACGACCGCCCCGTACTGCGCGAACGCCTCGACCACGCGGCGCACGTGCGGCTTGTCCGCGTCGCCCGTGAAGCCGTGCGCGATCACGAACACGAGGCCAAGGGCGGGTGTCGCGGGAGCATCGGATGCAATCGCCGGCGGATCGTATACGGCATCGATCGGCACACCGTCGTCCGTGGTCAGAAACGTCCGCAAAGGCGTGCGAGTGCCCGTCTCGGGATGCGGACGAACGGTGGAACGCGCCACACGACCTGCCGGAGTGATGCTCATGTGGGCTATTCTGCTGGGCAGAGGACTCGGGCAGCGTAGCCCCCGGGTCCTTTTGTGCTTTCGGAAGCGTTGTATACGAAGCGGGAATCGCCGGGAAATTCCAGGTGACCGCAGGTGTACGGGCCCCGGGATCGCAGCACGCAGGTGACGCACCGCACACGTCCTCGCAGGGACCGAGGAGGAACCAGACGTATGAGTTCTCTGCTGCTCCTGACCAACGCCCTCCAGCCGTCGACGGAGGTGCTTCCCGCCCTCGGCCTCCTGCTGCACAACGTGCGCGTGGCCCCGGCCGAGGGGCCCGCCCTGGTCGACACCCCCGGCGCCGACGTCATCCTCGTCGACGGCCGCCGCGATCTGCCCCAGGTGCGCAGCCTGTGCCAGCTGCTGCGCTCCACCGGGCCCGGCTGTCCGCTCGTCCTGGTCGTGACCGAGGGCGGCCTCGCCGCCGTCACCGCCGACTGGGGCATCGACGACGTACTGCTGGACACCGCCGGCCCCGCGGAGGTGGAGGCGCGACTGCGGCTGGCCATGGGGCGGCAGCAGATCGTCAACGACGACTCCCCGATGGAGATCCGCAACGGCGATCTGTCGGTGGACGAGGCGACGTACTCCGCCAAGCTCAAGGGCCGGGTCCTCGACCTCACCTTCAAGGAGTTCGAGCTCCTGAAGTACCTCGCGCAGCACCCGGGCCGCGTCTTCACCCGCGCCCAGCTGCTCCAGGAGGTCTGGGGCTACGACTACTTCGGCGGCACCCGCACGGTCGACGTCCACGTACGGCGGCTGCGCGCCAAGCTCGGACCCGAGCACGAGTCGCTGATCGGGACCGTCCGGAACGTCGGTTATCGATTCGTTACGCCCGAGAAGGGCGATCGCTCCTCCGAGGACGCCAAGGCCAAGACGGAACGGGCAAAGGCGGACAGTGCGGACGAGGCCGCCGACCGCGACGGTGCCGAGGTGGCGGCGGAGGCATGACGGACCTCTGACGGGGGCATCGGTTCCGCACAGGCGGTCCCGAGGGATGCTTCTCCCGCCCTGCCCGGAGCGGGTATATCCGCGTAGACTCCGCGCGTGGCCAAGGTGACTCGGGATGATGTGGCACGGCTGGCGGGGACCTCCACCGCCGTCGTCAGCTATGTCATCAACAACGGACCCCGGCCGGTCGCCCCGGCCACGCGCGAGCGTGTCCTCGCCGCCATCAAGGAGCTGGGGTACCGGCCCGACCGCGTCGCCCAGGCGATGGCGTCGCGGCGCACGGATCTCATAGGCCTGATCATCCCGGACGCCCGCCAGCCCTTCTTCGGGGAGATGGCGCACGCGGTCGAACAGGCCGCCTCCGAGCGCGGGAAGATGGTGCTCGTCGGCAACACCGACTACGTGGCCGAGCGCGAGGTCCACTACCTGCGGGCCTTCCTCGGCATGCGGGTGTCCGGACTGATCCTCGTCAGCCACGCCCTCAACGACCTGGCGGCCGCCGAGATAGAGGCCTGGGACGCCCGTGTGGTGCTGCTGCACGAGCGGCCCGAGGCCATCGACGACGTCGCCGTGGTGATCGACGACCTCGACGGCGCCCAGCAGGCCGTCCGCCATCTGCTCGGACACGGCTACGACTACGTCGCCTGCATGGGCGGCACCGCCGAGACCCCCGTCGTCGGAGACCCGGTCTCCGACCACGTCGAGGGCTGGCGGCGCGCGATGGAGGAGGCCGGCATCCCGACCGAGGGCCGGCTCTTCGAGGCGCCGTACAACCGCTACGACGCCTACAAGGTGGCCCTGGAGATCTTCGCCGGGCCGCGGCGCCCGCCCGCGATCTTCTGCTCCACCGACGACCAGGCGATCGGCGTGCTGCGGGCGGCGCGCGAGCTGCGCATCGACGTGCCGGGCGAGCTGGCGGTGGCCGGCTTCGACGACATCAAGGAGGCGGGTCTCGCCGACCCGCCCCTGACCACGGTCGCCTCGGACCGCTCCGCTATGGCCAGGGCGGCCGTGGACCTCGTGCTCGACGACGGGCTGCGGGTGGCGGGCTCACGGCGGGAGCGGCTCAAGCAGTTCCCGTCCAGCCTGGTGGTACGGCGGTCCTGCGGCTGCGAGGGCTGAGCAGCACCGCCGTACACCGTCGGGCCGGGTGGTTCAGAACAGCAGGTTGTACTGGGTGAACCCGGTCCCCAGCTTCACGCGCGAGCCGAACAGGCTGCTCGACGCCTTGCCCGTGCCGGGGTACAGCCACAGCGTGCCGCCCGAGTCGCGGGTCATTACGTCGGCGACGCCGTCACCGGTCACGTCGCCGTTCGCCACGTAGGACGTGAAGTTCCAGCCGGTGCGGGCCTGGATGCGGGACGACCACGGGGTGTGCTCCTGCTGGGTGCCGCGGTACAGGTAGAGCACGCCCGAGCCGTTGCGGACCAGCAGGTCGGCCTTGCCGTCGCCGGACAGGTCGCCGTGGCCGAAGATCTTCACGCCCTTCCAGGCCCTGTCGACGACCTTGACGCGGCCGTAGAACTCGCCGGTGCCCTTGCCCGGGTAGAGGTAGACCGAGCCGTCCTTGTCCACCGCGACCAGATCGGGGCGGGCGTCGCCGGTGAGGTCGCCGGGGATGGCGTACGAGGCGTAGCCGCCCCACACCGAGGTGATCCGCATCCAGGTGAACTCGCCCGTGGCGTGGTCGAAGTAGCTGCGGTGCAGCGTGCCGTCGGCCTTGTCGCGGACGATCAGGTCCTGGTAGAAGTCCCGGTCCAGGTCGGCCTGCAGGCCCCAGCTGATGCCCTCCCAGCCGTTGCCGGTGTAGGCCCGCTGCGCGAGGGACGTGCCCTTGCTGTCCTGCTCGAAGAGGTTGCCCGACGGGGTGCGGGCGAGCAGGTCGGCCCGGCCGTCGTAGGACAGGTCGGTGTCGTCGATGCGCGGCTGGGCGGCCCAGGTGTACGCCTTCACCTTGGTGAAGACGGGGTAGGCGCCCTGCGCGGTGCAGCCCTGGACGCCCCAGGACACGATACCGATGATCTTGCCGCCGGAGACCAGCGGGCCGCCGGAGTCGCCGTTGCAGGGCGTGGTGGTGCCGGCGTCGCCGCCGGTGGCCGGGGTGCCGGCGCACAGCATCGAGCCCTCGGCGAAGTCGTCCTCGCCCAGGACGCTCTGCATGGCGCTGTTGCAGGTCGAGTCGGCGACCAGGGACAGCGGCGCGGTCTTCAGCTTGGCCGACAGGTCCGCGCCGTCGGCGCCGGAGGTCAGGCCCCAGCCGTAGACCGCGGCGTCACGGCCCGCGGTGTAGAGCGCGTCGTCGTTCGAGGCGGCCAGCCGCAGCGTCGGCATGTCCAGCGGGCGGTCCAGGGTGAGGACCGCGACGTCGTTCTGGATGGTCGAGGCGCTGTACTTCGGGTGGTTCCACTGGCGCCACACACCCGCCACGGTGCCGCTCGTGGAGTCGTACAGGTCGGTCGTCCCGGCGAGGACGGCGCCGTTCTTCACCCAGTCCAGGCCGGCCACGCAGTGGGCGGCGGTGAGGACCTTGTTCGGGGCGACCAGGGTGCCGCCGCAGAAGTAGCCGTCGCCGGTGGTGTCGTCGTAGTAGGCGAGCTGGACCATCCACGGCGCACTGGAGATCGTCGTCTCGCTGCCGCCGATGATGAACGGGCTCGCCTTGGCCGTCCTCGGGGTGGCCGTCTTCTCCGCGGCCTTGAGCACTCGGGAGTGCAGCTCCTGGTCGGGCGCGGTGGGCCGCGGGGCGGACTGCTGCTGGGCCTTCACCCCAGGGTCGGGCAGTCCGTCCGACGCGTTCGCCGGCTGGGCGGCGAGGACGCCGGCACAGCTGAGGGCGAGCGCGAGGGCGGCCGCGGGAAACGCCGTGGCGGGACGTCTGAGGCGGCCGCGCAGGGCACGTATCACCTAGGTCTCCTGTGATGGTTGACGAGTAAAAGAGTGTGTACCGACCAAGATTGCGCCCCACCGGTCACGCTTTACACAGGGCTTACACAAACCCGAGAAGTATTCGCCCGCGGCCCGCCGTGATCTCATGTCACGGCCACTCCCCGTTTCCCTTCGGCCCCGGCGGTGCCGCGTCTTTATATCGGGCAAACGAGGTTCTGCCGGGCTTCTCAGCCGGCACTCAGGAAGCTCTCATGGTCACGGGACAGGCTTGGTTCCATGACCGAGAGCTTCCGCCGCAGCGGCGAGTACGAGAGTGATGAGAACCCGTACCAGGGCGCTCAGCAGCATGCCTCCTCCCCGGTGAACCCCGAGTGGCCGCCCCCGCCGGCGCAGCCGCCGGTGCAGCCCGCACAGCCGGTCACGGTCGAGGGTGCCGGTTACGGCGGCTACGGCGGTGACGGCAGCGGCGGCGGTACGGCTCTCCTGGCGGAGCCCGTGTCCGCCCCGGCGCCGAAGAAGCGGACCCGGGGCCCCGTCGCCCTGCTGGCCGCCGTGGCGATCGTCGCCGCGGCCGTCGGCGGCGGTACCGCGTACGCCTTCCAGCAGCTGACCGGCAGCGACACCGTCGCCTCCAGCAGCACCAGCACCAGCGTGGTGCCCTCCAGCAAGAAGGGCGACGTCGCCACCATCGCCGCGGCCGTGAGTCCCAGCGTGGTCGAGATCAAAGCCACCTCGAACGCCGGCCAGTCCACCGGCTCGGGCGTGATCATCACCAGTGACGGCGAGATCGTCACCAACAACCACGTCGTCTCCGGCGCCTCCTCGATCAAGGTGACGACCAACAGCGGCAAGAGCTACACCGCGAAGGTCGTGGGCACCGACAGCAAGAAGGACCTCGCCCTGATCAAGCTGGAGAACGCCTCCGGCCTCAAGGCCGCGAGCCTCGGCAACTCCAGCGGCGTGCTGGTCGGCGACACCGTCGTGGCGATCGGCTCCCCCGAGGGCCTGAGCGGCACCGTCACCAGCGGCATCGTCTCCGCGCTCGACCGCGACGTCACCGTCTCGACCGACGAGAACCAGGGACAGGGCCAGAACCAGGGCGGCGGCAACGGCCAGTGGCCGTTCTCCTTCGGCGGCCAGCAGTTCAACGGCGACACCGGCTCCTCCACGACGACGTACAAGGCGATCCAGACCGACGCCTCGCTCAACCCGGGCAACTCCGGCGGCGCGCTGATCGACGCGGCGGGCAACGTCATCGGCATCAACTCCGCGATGTACAGCGCCAGTTCGCAGTCGTCCTCGGGCTCCTCCGACGCCGGCAGCGTCGGCCTCGGCTTCGCCATCCCGATCAACACCGTCAAGGCCGACCTGGCAAGCCTCCGGGCGGGCGGCAGCGACAACTGATCCCCCACGCACCCACAGGGAGCACGTCATGATCAAGCAGGTGTCCCACCCGGTCTCCGGCCTCGACCCCGCCGGCCTCGCCCTGGCCCTGGAGGTGGCGTACGAACTGCACGCCCCCGTGGGCCGGGCGCCCGAGGTGGCGGCCGTTCCCCAGCTGATGGGCCTGCGCACCTCCGCGGCCCGCCCGCACCGGCGCAAGGTGCCGCTCAACCACCTGACGGCGCTGCGCGGCTGACCGCGCACCCCCGCTCCGTACGCGGCCACGGGGAACCGTGCGAGGCTGAAGGCGTTCAGCAGGTTCAAGCAGATACAGGTACTTTCAGCCCCTTGCCGTCCCACGCACCCGAGGAACCCGAAACCCATGAGCCCCGCCGCCGATGGCGACCGTGACCCCCAGCGCATCCTGATCGTCGACGACGAGCCGGCGGTGCGCGAAGCACTCCAGCGCAGCCTCGCCTTCGAGGGGTACGACACCGAGGTCGCCGTGGACGGTGCGGACGCCCTGGAGAAGACCACCGCCTACCAGCCCGACCTGGTCGTCCTCGACATCCAGATGCCGCGCATGGACGGCCTGACCGCCGCGCGCCGGATGCGCGGGGCCGGTACGACGACGCCGATCCTGATGCTCACGGCGCGGGACACCGTCGGGGACCGGGTGACCGGGCTGGACGCCGGTGCGGACGACTACCTGGTCAAGCCGTTCGAGCTGGACGAGCTCTTCGCCCGCGTCCGCGCGCTGCTGCGGCGCAGCTCCTACGCCGCGGCGGCGCTCGCCGGCACGGACCAGGAGGACGAGGCACTGGCCTTCGCGGACCTGCGGATGGATCTGGCGACGCGGGAGGTGACGCGGGGTGGGCGGCCGGTGGAGCTGACGCGCACCGAGTTCACGCTGCTGGAGATGTTCATGGCCCACCCGCGGCAGGTGCTCACGCGTGAGCAGATCCTGAAGGCCGTGTGGGGCTTCGACTTCGAGCCGTCCTCCAACTCGCTCGACGTCTACGTCATGTACCTGCGCCGCAAGACCGAGGCGGGCGGCGAGCCGCGCCTGGTGCACACGGTGCGCGGGGTGGGGTACGTGCTGCGCCAGGGCGGCGCGGAGTGAGGAAGGTCCTGCGACGCTTCCAGACGCTGCCGATCCGGTCGCGACTGGCGATGCTCGTCGCTGCCGCGGTGGCTTTCGCGGTGGCGGCGGTGTCGGTGACGTGCTGGTTCATCGTGCAGGGGAAGTTGTACGACCAGGTCGACGGCGACCTCAAGGACATGGCCCGGCGACCCGGTACGGTCCAGGCGCTGCTGGCGAGGTGCACGCAGACCCCGGGGGAGAACACCCAGCCGTTCCACGGCCGGAACGACTACGTGCAGGCGATCAAGGAGCAGGGCCGTCCCTGCGTCGACCCGACGTCCCCCGGCACGGTCAAGGTCACCGGCGCCGACAAGAAGGTCATCAGGGACGCCAAGCCCAACGCGGGCTTGTTCCGTGACGGCACCGACGAGGACGGCAACGCGGTGCGCGTGCTGACCCTGTACCTGGGCGTCGACACGAACGACTCGAAGGGTGTCGCCGTGCTCCTCGCGACCCCCCTCAACAGCACCCGGTCCACCCTCAACGAACTCGCCCTCATCCTGCTCCTCGTCTCCGGGGTCGGAGTTCTCGGCGCCGGTGCGGCCGGGCTTGCCGTGGCGCGGGCCGGGCTGCGACCCGTGGACAAGCTCACCGAGGCCGTGGAGACCGTGGCCCGGACCGAGGACCTCAGCGTGCGGATCCCCGTGGAGGACGACGCCGAGGACGAAGTCGCGCGGCTGTCGCGGTCGTTCAACTCCATGACGTCCGCCCTGGCCAGCTCCCGCGACCTGCAGCAGCAGCTCATCGCGGACGCCGGGCACGAGCTGCGCACCCCGCTCACCTCGCTGCGCACGAACATCGAGCTGCTCAGCCGCAGCGAGGAGACCGGCCGCCCCCTGCCGGAGGCGGACCGCAAGGCGCTGCTCGCGTCCGTGAAGGCGCAGATGACCGAACTGGCCGCGCTGATCGGCGACCTCCAGGAGCTGTCGCGCTCCGAGGGCCAGCGGGGCGAGCGCGTACAGGTCGTGTCGCTGGAGGACACCGTGGAGGCCGCGCTGCGCCGCGCCCGGCTGCGCGGCCCTGAGCTGACGATCACCGCGGACCTGCAGCCCTGGTACGTCCGGGCGGAGCCCGCCGCGCTGGAGCGGGCCATCGTCAACATCCTCGACAACGCGGTGAAGTTCAGCCCGGAGCACGGCACGATCGAGGTGGAGCTCGGGAGCGGCGTCCTCACCGTCCGCGACCACGGCCCCGGCATCGACGCCGACGAACTCCCGCACGTCTTCGACCGCTTCTGGCGCTCCCCCAGCGCCCGCGCCCTGCCCGGTTCGGGCCTCGGCCTGTCCATCGTGGCCCGCACCGTCCAGCAGGCCGGCGGCGAGGTCGCCCTGGAACGGGCCGAGGGCGGCGGCACCGCGGTGACGGTACGGCTGCCGGGGGCGCCGACGCCTCCGCCGGAGACGCCGGAAACGCCGTAACGGATCCTGCGGACCGCCACCGCGAGGGGTATCCCCCAGCTCAAGCGCACCCGTCTGCCAGTCCCGGCACAGCCCTTCGTCCCACCGTGTTCGGATGGCGCGGAAGACAACGGACGGCCGCACGGCCGTCGAGCTGGCCGGGGTGTCCGGGGTGTCCGGGGACCCGCCCGACTTCGTCCTCATGGACGTCACCATGCCCGGCCTCGACGGGCTGGCGGCGACGCGGCGGATCCGGGCCTCCGGGTCCACCGCGCCGATCCTGATGATCACCGGCCGGGACGCGGTGGGCGCCCGTATCGTCGCCCTCGACAACGGCGCCGACGGCTACCTGATGAAGCCGTTCGCCGCCGAGGAACTCCTCGCGCGCGTACGGGCGCTGCTGCGGCGCGTGCCGCGGCAGGCCATCGCGGCGGCACGGGCCGCCGACGGCCTCGCCTTCCAGGACCTCACGCTCGACCCGCGCACCCGCGCCGTCACCCGCGGCGGCCGCCGGCTGGAGCTGACCAGGACCGAGTACCTGCTGCTGGAGTACCTGATGCGCCACCCCGGCAGGGTGCTCGCCCGGCGGCAGATCCTCGAGGACGTCTGGGGCTTCGACTACGAGCCCGCCTCCAACACCCTCGACGTCTACGTCATGTACCTGCGCCCCAAGCTGGCGAGCCGCGGCGAACGGCGGATCGTCCGGACCGTGCGGGGCCTCGGCCACACCCTGCGGGCTACCACCTGAGGATCATCGTCTCGTCGTGCGCCGGCGGTGCGTCGGCCACGGCGTCCGGCAGGGGCTCGGCGAGCCGGGCGTACGCGCCCCGCCGCGCGAGGAGTTCCCGGTGGGTGCCCGCCTCCACCAGGCGTCCGCGGTCGACGACCAGGATCCGGTCCGCGTCCGGCGCGAGGCTCAGATCGTGCGTGATCATGATCGTCGTACGGCCCGCCGCCAGCCGGCGCAGCGGCTGCACCACCTGCCGTGCGGCGACCGCGTCCAGGCCCGCCGTCGGCTCGTCCAGGACGAGGACCGGGGCGGAGCGCAGCATCGCGCGGGCGATGGCGATGCGCTGGAGCTGGCCGCCGGACAGGGCGGCCGTGCCGGGCGCGAGGGGGGTGTCGTAGCCCTCGCGCAGGGCCTCGATGAAGTGGTGCGCCGCCGCGTCCCGGGCCGCCCGCTCGATCTCCGCGTCGCTCGCGCCGGGCCGGCCGCAGGCGATGTTCTCGCGGATCGTGCCGCTGAGGACGAGGGTCTCCTGGGGCAGCAGGGCCACGTTCTCGCGCAGGAACTCCAGGGGCAGGTCCGTGAGCGGGACGCCGTCGAGGGTGATCGTTCCCTGCGCGGGGTCGTAGAAGCGGGTGAGCAGCTTGGACAGGGTCGACTTGCCGGCGCCGCTGGCACCGGTGACCAGGACCAGCTCGCCGGGGCCCGCGGTGAAGGTCACGTCGCGCAGGGAGGCCCGGGGCGAGCCGGGGTAGCGGAAGGACACGTCGTGGAAGGCGACCCAGCCGCGCACCGGCCACGCGGCGACCGGCTCGGCGGGGTCGGTGACGGACGGCCGCGCGTCCAGGATCTCGTTCAGGCGCTGGGCCCCCGCGGTCGCGGCGGTGAGGGTGAGGCCGAGCCGGCCGAGGCTGCGCACCGGCGGGTAGAGATAGCCGATGAAGGCGGCGAAGGCCAGCAGCTGGCCGAGGGTCATCCGGCCGGCCGAGATCTCCCAGACGCCGAGGCCGATCACCGCGAGGACGCACAGCGTCTCGACGACCTCGACGAACTGCTCGTACATCTCGCCGAGCCGGGCGCCGCGCACGCTCGCCCGCATCCAGGCGCGGGCCTCGCGGTCCAGCCGCTGCTCCTCGTCCCGGCCGCGGTTGTAGGCCTGGGTGAGGACGATGTTGCCGAGCGACTCCTCGACCACGGAGGTGATCGCGCCGTCGGCGACCCGCTCGTCCTGGGAGGCGGTCCTGATGCGGCCGGAGAAGCGGCGGGCGGCGAGCAGGAACAGGGGTGCGAGGACGAAGGTGGCCAGGGCCAGGTCCCAGCGCAGGTAGAGGGCGGCCGCCGCGTAGAAGACGGCCGAGAAGGCGGCGGAGACCGTGCCGACGACGCCGGAGACGACCATCTGCTCGATGGCCTCGACGTCCCCGGTCAGCCGCTCCACCAGGTCGCCGTGGCGGTGGCGCTGGAAGAAGTGCGGCGGGAGCCGCTGGACGTGCCGGAACACGCCCGCCCGCAGCCGCAGCACGAATCTCTCGGCGGTCCAGGTGGCGAGCGAGTTGCCGAGGTAGCCGACGAGCGCGCCGAGCACGGCGACCCCCAGCCAGGCGCCGGCCGGCCCCCAGAAGGCGGCGAGCGAACCGGCCTTCAGGGCATGGTCCGTGAGCTCGGCGAACAGCAGGATCGAGGCGGTCTCGGCGAGCGCGGACACCACCACGCATCCGACGATCACCGCGAGCCACCGGCGGTCGCCGCGGGTCAGCGGCCAGAAGCGGCTGAAGGCCGCCCGGATCTCGCTCATGGTCAACTCCTCTCGGGCACGGGGCGGGGCGCGGCGCACCGGACCCCGGACATGGCCGAGGCGGGGCCACCGGCGCGAGCACACGCTCGCCGCGCCCCGTTGTCCCTCCCCCCCAGGGAAACCCGCGCCCGTGGCCCACGGGGCACTTCTAGGTGCGC